>JACQGW010000015.1 GCA_016199325.1 Chloroflexota bacterium | reverse complement strand
CGTCTATGCCATCCGAGGAGCGACGGATGGTTCGCGAACCGAGCGGGCGGTTCTTGTACCGGGCGGGCGGCTCCCGAGCCGCCCCTACAACGGTTGCCTGGCGCAAATTGGCGACGCCCACCCCTCCTTTGCCGGCCCCTTTTCTTGTTCGACCAAACGGCGTAAGATGAAGAGAGAGTCGGCGCGCCCGACGCCGACGATGAGCATATGCGAAGGGGATTGGTAGGATGACGTCGACGAGCATCGAGGGAACGGAGCCCGAGGCCGGCGGCAGCGGCGACGAGATCGTCTGGCGGCCAACGGCGGAGCACCTGGCGGCCAACCGCCTGTATCGCTTCATGCAGCAGCACGGGATCGGCAGCCTGGCCGAGCTGCACGCACGGTCGGTTGCCGACCTCGCCTGGTTCTGGGACGCCGTGGTCAAGGATCTCGACCTCCAGTTCTACGAGCCGTACTCGGCGGTCGTCGACGTCTGCCAGGGCGTGCCCTGGGCGCGCTGGTTCGTCGGCGGGCGCTACAACTACGTCCACAACGCGGTCGACAAGCACCTCGAGACGCATCGGCGGAACAAGCTCGCCCTGATCTGGGAAGGGGAGACCGGCGAGGTCCGCAAGCTAACCTACTGGGAGCTGGCCGGCGAGGTCGACCGGCTGGCGAACGCGCTCCGAGGATTGGGCATCGGCACGGGCGATCGGGTGGGCATCTTTCTGCCGATGGTACCGGAAGCGGCCATCGCCACGCTCGCCTGCGGCAAGATCGGCGCCGTCTACGTGCCGATCTTCTCCGGCTACGCGCCGCCGGCCGTCGCCTCGCGCCTCCGCGATTGCGACGCCCGGCTCCTCATCACGGCGGACGGCTTCACGCGGCGGGGCAGCGTCATGGCGATGAAGGAGACGGCCGACGCGGCCATCGCCGAGGCGCCGACGGTCGAGCACGTGCTCGTGTATCGCCGGCTCGGCCGTGAGGTGCCCTGGACGGCCGGGCGGGACGTCTGGTGGCACGAGGCCGTCGCCGGCCAGCCCCGCCGCTTCCCGACCGAGCGGACGGCGGCGGAAGACCCGTTCATGATCATCTACACGTCGGGCACCACCGGGCGGCCGAAGGGCGCCGTCCACACGCACGACGGGTTCCCGATCAAGACGGCGCAGGACATGGCCCACTGCTTCGACCTCCAGGAGCGGGACATCCTCTTCTGGCTGACCGACCTCGGCTGGATGATGGGGCCGTGGGCGATCGTCGGTGCGCTGACGCTTGGCAGCACGCTCCTGATGTACGACGGGGCGCCGGACTATCCGCGGCCGGACCGGCTGTGGGACCTCGTCGAGCGACACGGCGTCACAGTGGCGGGGATCGCGCCGACGGCCGTCCGTGCGCTGATGAGCCAGGGCGAGGAGTGGGTGCGGCGGCATGACCTGTCGACCCTCCGGATCCTCGGCTCGACGGGCGAGCCCTGGAACCCGGTGCCCTGGCGGTGGTTCTTCGACGTCGTCGGCGGCGGGCGCTGCCCCATCGTCAACTACTCCGGCGGGACCGAGATCTCCGGCGGGATCGTCTCGTCGTTCCCAATTGCGCCGCAGCGGCCGTGCTCGTTCAACGGGCCGGTGCCCGGCATGGCGGCCGACGTGGTGGACGAGGACGGGCAGCCGGTGCGGGGGCGGGTTGGCGAGCTCGTGATCCGGCAGCCCTGGCCCGGCATGACCCGCGGCTTCTGGCGGGATCCGGACCGCTATCTGGAAACGTACTGGTCACGATGGCCCGACGTCTGGATCCACGGCGACTGGGCGCTGGTCGACGAAGATGGCTTCTGGTACATCCTGGGGCGGTCGGACGACACGATCAAGATCGCCGGCAAGCGTGTCGGGCCGGCGGAGGTCGAATCGGCGGCGACGACCCATCCGGCGGTGCAGGAAGCAGCGGCCATCGGCGTGCCGGACCCGGTGAAAGGCGAGGCGATTGCCGTCTTCGTCGTGCTGCGGCCGGGCCACGAGCCGAGCGAGGAGCTGCGCCGGGCGATCCGGGAGACGGTGGCTACCCAGCTCGGCCGGGCGCTCCGGCCGGACACGGTGAAGTTCGTCCGGGACTTCCCGAAGACACGCAACGCCAAGGTCATGCGGCGGGTGATCCGGGCGAAGTACCTGGGACGCGCGGACCTCGGCGACCTAACCTCGCTGGAGAACCCGGCCGCCGTCGAAGAGATCACCCGAGCGCGGTAGACAGACTGCCGGACGAAACCGCAGAGGCGCAGAGGACGCAGAGATGGGCCTGTTGGTTTGTGGTTTCAGGTTCCTGGTTCGTGGAGCGTGCTCCCAACACCAGACCGTGCACCAGAAACCATAAACTCGTCCTCTGCGTCCTCCGCGCCTCTGCGGTTCGTCTTCTTGTGTGCTGCTAATCGATCGCCTCGGCGATGTCGGCGAACTGCCAGGTGCGCTGGTCGCCCATGACGACGTGCGCCACCTGGCCGCATTCGTTCTCGACGCGGAGCAGCGAGTAGCAGTCGAGCGGCAGCTCGTCGTCGGCGCCGGCGATGGCCTCGGCGAGCGTGTCGCCGGTCAGGACGAAGGCCGTGTAGTCCAGGTCGTCGCGGCTGGGGTGGAGGAGCTCGAAGGTGTATCTCATCGGATGATCCTCCAGAAGTATACCATGCCGTCCCTCCCTCGGCTCGGCGGCCCACGGCTTGCTGGAATCAGGACGACGAGGCCAATGCTCTGGCCCACGCCACAGGCACCCCGGAGAGCGACGCGCTGCTCCGAGAAGCGTAGAGAGAACCGTGGCAGAGTCCGACGAACGCCCGCCGGCCGAGGGCGATGACCGGGACAGGGTGGCCGATTCAAGCGAGCGGCAGAGGCCCGCGCCGAGCGGGTTCGCGCCGGAGCTGGAATGGCGCGAGATTCAGCGCGGGCGGAAGCCCGGCGAAGCCTACGTGCGGATCGTCCGTCCGTACGCCCGTGAGCTCCGGCGGGTCGCTCGCGGCCACCTGGTTGCCACCGAGCGCATCCTTGAGCCCCCGGCGGGCCTGCCGGGCCTCTGGGTCCGGCTGAAACGCACGCTGATCGGCCCGCCGCTGGCGACGGCCCAGGTCATCCACGAACGGTTGCCCAAGCGCAAGGCGCTGGCCGTCTTCGCGTCCGACGCCCTCTCTTCCTCAGCCTACGCGCCCGAGGAGACGATCCGGGCGCTCCTGCTCGCCGGCATGGCCGGGTTGGTGTACACGATGCCCATCACGCTGGCGGTCATTGCGCTGCTGGTCATTGTCGTCGCATCGTACCGCCAGACCATTCGGGCGTATCCGCAGGGGGGCGGCTCGTACATCGTCACCAAGGACAACCTCGGCACCTATCCGGCCCTACTGGCCGCGTCCGGCCTCCAGGTCTCCTACATCCTCACGGTGGCGGTCAGCGTCTCGGCCGGCATCGCGGCGATCACCTCGGCCATGCCGGCGGCCCGGCCGTTTGCGGTCGAGCTGGCGCTGCTGGCCGTGCTATTCATCACGCTGGCCAACCTGCGCGGGGTGCGGGAGTCGGCGAACATCTTCGCAGCGCCGACCTACGCGTACATCGGCATCATGCTGGTGCTGATCGGTGCAGGCGGCGTTCGCCTGGTCACGGGTGGCCCGGGCGCGGCCGCCGAGCCCGCGAGCATGCCCGCCGACCCGGCCGCATCGCTGTCGATCTTCCTCATCCTGCGCGCGTTCGCCGCGGGCTGCTCGGCGCTGACGGGCACGGAGGCGATCGCGGACGGCGTCCCGGCCTTCCAGGAACCACAGGCAAACAACGCCCGGGTGACGCTCACGTGGATGGGCGCAATTCTGGGCATCCTGGTCCTCGGGATCTCCTTCCTCTCCGTCAGCTTCGGCATCCTGCCGGCCGAGAGCGAGACGCTCATCTCGCGCCTCGGTCGTTTCCTGTTCGGCGGCGGCCCGCTGTACTACGCCGTCCAGGCGGCGACGATGCTCATCCTCATTCTGGCGGCCAACACGGCGTTCGCCGACTTCCCCCGGCTCTCGTATTTCCTGGCCCGTGATCGGTTCTTGCCCCATCAGTTCTACTTCCGCGGCGACCGGCTGGCATACTCGGCGGGCATCGTCGTGCTGGGCGTCGCCGCCGGCGCGCTCATCGCCCTGTTCAGCGCGGACACGCACCTGCTGATCCCGCTCTATGCGGTCGGCGTCTTCATCGCCTTCACGATGTCGCAATCCAGCATGGTGCGGCGCTGGGCGACGCGACGGGAGCCAGGGTGGCGGGGAAGCCTCATCTTCAACGCCGTCGGGGCGGCGACGACGGCGCTCGTCGCCGTGGTGCTGGTCGTCACCCGGTTCGAGGACGGCGCCTGGATAGTGCTCGTCATCCTCCCGATCTTCATCGCCATCATGCTCGGCATCCAGCGCCACTACGACAGCGTCGCCGCACAGCTCCGGCTTGCCCCGGTGCCGGTCACGCTGCCGCGTGCGCGGCCCCAGCCGGTGGTCGTGCCGATCGCTGCGCTGAACCAGGCGACCCTCAGAACGCTCTCCTACGCCCGGTCGATCTCGCCGAACGTCACGGCCGTCCACGTGACCGACGATCTGGCGGAAGCGGAGGCGCTCCGGCGCCAGTGGGAGGAGTATCGCTGCGACGTGCCGCTGATCATCCTGGAGTCGCCGTACCGCTCGCTCATCGAGCCGCTGCTGACCTACATCGACGCCATCGACCAGCAGGATCCGGAAGCGCCCGTCACCGTGGTGCTCTCGGAGTTCGTCCCGCGCCACTGGTGGGAGCAGATCCTCCACAACCAGTCGGCCCTGCGGTTGAAGTGGGCGCTCTTCTTCCGGCCCAATACCGTCGTCGTCGACTTCCCGTACCACCTGCGGGAGTGAGAGCCGATCGGAGAACCCCACCCCAGCCCTCCCCGTCGGCGGGGAGGGAGCCGGTCGCCTCCTCCGACCGAGGGGGGCCGCGAGCGGATATTGGATACACGAATTGGTGGAAACTTGCACAATTGTGAGAAAAGGCGCAATTCGGGGCGGGTGAGGGAGCCTGGAGAGGCTGGGCGTCTCTGAGCCGAGTTGCCGTAGCGGGGGATTCGCGCTACTATTCTCCCGAGCCTTTCCTCCTCCCTTTTCCCAGAGGCCCGCTCCAAGTGGAGCGGGCCTCATTCTGTTAAGGCCGACGCATCCAGCCCTGGCGTGGTCGCCAGGTATGCAGCTCGTTCGGGAGTGGCTGACCGGATTGAAGAAGGGCTGCTATTGTCTCCACCGCTTGCATCGGCGAGATCGGCGGTAGGAGTATCAGAATGCCTGCGTGACGGGCTGAGACTTGCCAGCCATGCGACCAGCGGCGCCAGGCATCATGAAGCAGGTGGAAGTCCCTGGCATTGTGGGTGAGCAGAATCCAGCCCCATTGGGCTGCGGTGAAGAGGGGCTCGTCATCGCCGGCGCGCTCCAATCCCTGATCCTGAGCGGTACGCGCTTGGTGTCCCGCGAGTTGCAGCCGAACCGCAATCTCCCGGGCAACGTTGTGATCGACGTAGAAGTCGGCCACGTGGGCTAGTACTACAGTCGCAGTTATGTTGGAACATGTGCGATCCGACGTCGATAGTGGCAACGTCTGGCGCGCGCCTGATGGCGGCGACGCCAGCGTGACCACGCCAGGGCGTGCGCGGCCGACCG
>JACQGW010000185.1 GCA_016199325.1 Chloroflexota bacterium | reverse complement strand
CCCCCGCCCCCCGACCCCCGCCGTGGCCGCGTGGACTTCGTCGACGAGGCGGCGCAGGGCGTCGGGCGGCGTCTCGGGGAGCACGCCGTGCCCGAGGTTGAAGACGTGGCCGAGGCGTCCGTCTGCCCGCCTGAGCACGTCCGCCATTCCCTCACGGGTGGCCTCCCAGCCGGCCAGCAGTCGAACCGGATCGAGGTTGCCCTGGACGCCCCGGTCCGAGCCGACGCGCGCCCATCCCTCGTCGAGCGCCACCCGCCAATCGAGGCCGATCAAGTCGCCGCCGGCGCGGGCAAGCCGTTCCACCAGGCCGCCGGTTGCCGTGCCGAAGTGGACGGACGGCACGTCCAGCTCCGCCAGCCTGCCGAAGATCGGACGGGTGTGCGGCAGGACGAACGCCTCGTAGTCGGCCGGGTGGAGCGCGCCGACCCAGCTATCGAAGATCTGGACGACCTGGGCGCCGGCTCGAACCTGGGCCGCCACATAGCTCTGGAGGACGGTCGAGACCTTCGCCAGCAGGGCGTCCCACACCGCCGGTTGGCTGAACATCAGCGTCTTGACCTTCGCATACTCGCGCGTCGGCTTGCCCTCGACCATGTAGCAGGCGAGCGTAAACGGCGCCCCGGCGAAGCCGATCACGGCGGTCTTCCCGGCCAGCTCACGACGGACCAGTCGGATCGCCTCCATGAGGTACGGCACCAGCTCGTCGACCGCCGGCACGCGCAGCGCCTCGACGTCGGCCATCGTCCTGACTGGGCGATGCACGATCGGCCCGGTCTCGGGCTCGATGTGGAACGCCAGCCCCATGCCTTCGAGCGGCAACATGATATCGGCGAAGATGACGGCGGCATCGACGCCAAAAGCCCGCACCGGCATCAGTGTAACCTCGGCGGCCAGATCGGGCGTCCTCGCCATCGTCAGGAGGTCGTAGCGCTCGCGCAGCTTGCGGTACTCGGGCAGGCAGCGGCCGGCCTGGCGCATGAACCAGACCGGCGTGCAGTCGACGGGCTGGCGCCGGCAGGCCCGCAGCATCCGGGTCTCGCCCGTCCAGGTGATTGGGGGAGGTGTCGAGCTCATGAGTCTCCTCTGGGTGTGGCGTGCGGTTGAGTATACCGTCCTTCTGCTGCTGGCGCATCCTGGTACAATGGAGCGAGGAGGAGGAGCCCGAAGCGGTGACTGACGACCGGCCGGCGTGGCATTTGATGAAGAGGCGAGCGGTGTTCGGGACGCTGACGTTCGAGCGTGTCGAGGGGGGCTGGACCTTCTGCACGTTCGAGCCGACCCAGGCGTTCGACGCGCTGAAGGACACCTTCGAAGAGGAAGTCATCCTCCTCGAGACCGAGCCTTTCGACGAAGCACGCTGGCAGCGCGCCGCCCGCAAGATCCATCGGCTGCGCCTGACGCTCCGGCCGGTTTCGGGCGGGGCCGAGCTGGATGCTCCTCTCCTTCACATCGAGGGTGATCGGGCCTGGTTCCGAGCCGGTTGAGGCGGCGAGTCAATGGCGAGCAACGTGCTGAACCAAATGGTTCCCTGGCAAGTCACGAGATGATCAGTGCCCAGGACCAGGGCCATGAATGCGCCGGATTGTGAGCGATTACCCAACTACTCGCCGGACGGCTGCCACCACGTCGGCCTCGTGGGGAAGCGCGAGCTGTTCCAGGGCGCGGTTGTAGGGCATCGGCACGTCTTTGGAGGCGACACGCTGGATCGGCGCGTCCAGGTAGTCGAACGCTTGCTCCTGGACGAGGGCCGCGATCTCGGCGCCAACGCCGAACGGGCGCCAGCCCTCCTCGACGACGACCAGCCGGCTCGTCTTCTGCACTGATGCGATGATCGTCGCGGCATCGAGCGGCCGGAGACTTCGCAGGTCGACGACCTCCGCCTCGATCCCATCGCGGGCCAGGATGTCGGCAGCGCCGAGCGCCGTCAGGACCTGGCGGGAGACGCCGACGATGGTGACGTCCTGCCCCTCCCGCTTGACGTCGGCTTTGCCGAACGGCACCGTGTAGTCGCCGTCGGGCACCTCGCCTTTCGTCGTGTAGAGCGCCAGGTGCTCGACGAACAGGACCGGGTTCTCCTGGCGGACGGCGGTCTTGAGCATGCCCTTGGCGTCGGCCGGCGTCACCGGCGCGACGACGAGGATGCCGGGGACGTTGGCGAACCAGGCCTCAAGACTCTGGGAATGCTGGGCGCCGAGCTGGAGGCCCGCGCCGCCCGGCGTGCGGACGACGAGGGGCAGCTTCACCTGGCCGCCGAACATGTAGCGCATCTTGGCCGCAGTGTTGATGAACTGGTCCATCGCCAGGACCATGAAGTTGATGGTCATGATCTCGACGATCGGCCGCAGGCCCATCATCGCCGCCCCGATGGCGGCGCCGACGAAGCCGTTCTCGGCGATCGGTGTGTCGACCACCCGCCTGGGCCCGAACTCGGCGAGCAGGCCGGCCGTCACCCGGTATGCTCCCTCATACATGCCGATATCCTCGCCCATCAGGAAAACGCGCTCGTCCCGCAGCATCTCCTCACGCAGTGCCTGGTTGAGCGCCTCTCGATATGCCAGCACCGCCATCGAGCTACTCCCCTCCTTCAGCGTAGACGTCTCGGAAGAGGGTCTCGGGCGCCGGCTCAGGGCTCTGTTCTGCGAACTGGACGGCCTCGGCGATGATCTGATCGACCGTCGCCTCGACGTCGCGATTCGTGCGCTCGTCCAGGATGCCCTGCTCGGTCAGCCGATCGCGGAACAGGTACACGGGGTCGCGCCGGCGCCACTCGCCGACCTCCTCCCGAGAGCGGTAGCGAACCGGATCGGCCATCGAGTGGCCGCGGAAGCGGTAGGTCACGGCCTCGATGAAGGTTGGCAGCTTCTCCTCGCGCGCGCGCCTCACGGCTTCGTCGGCAGCCGCGCGCACGGTCAGCACGTCCATCCCGTCGACGCGGACGGCCTTCATGTCATAGGCGCGCGCCTTCTTCCAGACCTCCCGGACCGCCGACGCCCGGTGGACGGCTGTGCCCATGCCATACTGGTTGTTGACACAGACCCAGACGACCGGCACCTTCCAGAGCTGTGACATGTTCATCGCCTCGTGGAAGCCGCCGATGTTCGTCGAGCCTTCGCCCAAGAGGCACATGATGATCTCGTTGCCGCCGACGTAGTTGATGGCGAAGCCCACGCCGACGGCAATCGGCATCGACCCGCCGACGATGGCGTAGCCGCCGAGAAAGCGCCGCCCGGCATCGAACAGGTGCATCGAGCCGCCGCGGCCGTGGGAGACGCCCGCCTCCTTGCCGAACAGCTCGGCCATGATGAGCTTGGGGTCGACGCCTTTGGCGATGGCGTGGCCGTGCTCGCGGTAGCCGTCGATCAGGTAGTCGTCGGGTCGCAGCGCGCTAATGGAGCCGACGACGGTGGCCTCTTCGCCGATGTTCAGATGAAGAAAGCCGGCGATGCGCGCCTTCGTGTACCATTCGGCTGCTGCCTCCTCGAAGCGGCGGATCAGCAGCATCTGGCGATAGAGCGAAAGGAGCTCCGCCGACGGCCTGGCCCCGGTCGCCTGGTCAGTTGTCCGCAACGGGATCTCCCCCGCCGCCGCGCCCGGCCGAATCCTGAACCGACCGCTGGAGCGTGGCAAACGGTCGGCCGACCGCCTGCTCCTCGTAGCGGGCCATCACGAAGAGGAGCGACGACAGGCGGTTCAGGTAGCGCAGCATCAGCTCGTTCGCCACGATCCCGTCGTGATGGAGCTTGACGACGTAGCGCTCGGCGCGCCGGACGATCGCCCGGGCCAGGTCGACCGCCGCCGAGGGAACCGTCTCGCCGGGCACGACGAACTTGTTCGGGATCTCGAAGCCCTCCTGGAGCTCGGCGATCAGACGGTCGATGCGGGCCACGTGTTCGGCGGTGATCCGAAACTGGCCGGCCTCCTCGGCATCTTCCGGTGTCGCCAGCTCGGCCATCAGCAGGTAGAGGTCCTGCTGGACGCCGTAGATGATCGACTTGATCCGCTCGTCGGTCGTGCTGGCTCTCGCCAGCCCGAGCGCCGACGTTGCTTCGTCGACGTTGCCGTACGCTTCGGGCAGGGGGTCGTGCTTGGCGACGCGCTTTCCCCCGATCAGGCGGGTGAAGCCGCTGTCGCCCTTTCCAAGAAACTTCATCGGCATAGTGCCGTCCTTCGCCGGTTATTCAGGCTTCCTGTTCAATTCTAGCCCGACCGCATCCCGTCCGCAAAGTCGGCAGTCGGCGGTCAGCAGTCGGCTGTTTTTCTTGACGTCCGGCGCCGACCGGAGTAAGATCAGTAACACAGCACAACGTCGTCCTGCGCTGGCAGGAGGGCGAGCAAACTGAGACGAGGAACCAGAGGAGTAGGTCGGGGTCGCGGGTAGAGAAGGTGGGCCGTCGGCTGAAAGCCCGCCGCTGTCGAACTGGCTGAACGTCGCTGGGGAGTCGATCGGCTGAAGGCATCTGCTGGGTAGGCCGGTCCGGGAGCGCGTCCGTTAGCGCAGCGCAGGAGATGAGGGCTGCCCAGGCGATCTGGACGGCCGAACCGAGGTGGTACCACGAAGCGCCCCTTCGTCCGCGGACGAGGGGGCGTTGCCGTTTCTTGGAGGTGTCAGAATGGAGCCGAGCCCGAGCGCCTTTTCCATGGCGAAGACGTACGATCCGCAGGCGGTCGAGCAGCGACTGTACCGTTGGTGGGAGTCCCGTGGATACTTCACGCCGCGCATCGAGCGGGACCGCCGGCCGTTTGTCATCATCATGCCGCCACCGAATGTGACCGGCGAGCTGCACCTGGGCCATGCCCTGACGACGGCCATCGAAGACGCGCTGGTCCGGTGGCATCGCATGCGCGGCGAGCCCACCCTCTGGCTCCCCGGCACCGACCATGCCGGGATCGCCACCCAGAACGTCGTCGAGCGCGATCTGGCGAAAGAGCGGCTCACCCGCCACGACCTTGGCCGCGAGCAGTTCGTCGAGCGGGTGTGGGACTGGGTTCGGCGCTACGGTGGCATCATCCATCAGCAGCTCCGCCGGATCGGCGCCTCGTGCGACTGGACGCGCCACCGCTTCACCATGGACCCCGGTCCATCGCTTGCCGTCCGGACCACCTTCGTGAACCTCTACGACAGGGGGCTCATCTATCGGGGCAAGCGGCTGATCAACTGGTGCCCGCGCTGCATGACCGCGATCTCCGACCTCGAAGTCGACCACGACGAGGCCGACGGCCGCCTGTACTACCTCAAGTACCCGGTGGCCGAGCCGGTTGGTCCCGACTACGTCGTGGTGGCGACGACCCGACCGGAGACGATGCTTGGCGACACGGCCATCGCCGTCCATCCGGCCGACGAGCGCTACACCGGCGTCGAAGGGAAGGACGTCATCCTCCCGATCCTCCGGCGGCGGATTCCGGTCATCGCCGACCCGGCCGTCGATCTCGAGTTCGGTACGGGCGCCGTCAAGGTGACGCCGGCCCACGACCCGAACGACTTCGACATGGGCCAGCGCCATGGCCTGCCGGCGATCAACGTCATGAACCCGGACGGAACCATGAACGTGGAGGCCGGCCCGTACGCGGGGCTGGACCGCTTCGAGGCCCGGCGCCGTCTCGTTGCCGACCTCCAGGCCCAGGGGCTGATCGACCGCATCGAGCCGCACCGGCACGCCATCGGCCACTGCCAGCGGTGCGACACGATCGTCGAGCCGCTGATCAGCGAGCAGTGGTTCGTCCGGATCAAGCCGCTGGCCGATCCGGCTATCGCCGCCGTCCTCGACGGCCGGATCGCCATTGTGCCCGAGCGGTTCACGCGCGTCTACCTGAACTGGATGGAGAACATTCGGGACTGGTGCATCAGCCGGCAGCTCTGGTGGGGACACCGGATCCCCGTCTGGTACTGCCGGCGCTGCGGGGAGCAGACCGTGGCGGTGGCGGACCCGGCGATGTGTACCCACTGCGCTTCGCCGGAGATCGAGCAGGACCCGGACGTGCTGGACACCTGGTTCAGCTCCGGGCTGTGGCCGCACTCGACGCTGGGCTGGCCGGAGCACACGGCCGATCTCGACTTCTTCTATCCGACGAGCGTCATGGAGACGGGCTACGACATCCTGTTCTTCTGGGTGGCCCGGATGATCATGCTCGGCATCGAGAACACCGGCCAGGTGCCGTTCCGGACCGTCTACCTGCACGGGCTCGTCCGCGACGAGAAGGGCGAGAAGATGAGCAAGTCGAAGAGGAACGTCGTCGACCCGCTCCAGGTGATGGCGAGCTACGGCACCGACGCGCTTCGGTTCACGCTGGCGACCGGGTCGACGCCCGGCAACGACATGAAGCTCTCGCCCCAGCGGCTGGAGGCGTCGCGCAACTTCGCCAACAAGCTCTGGAACATCGCTCGCTTCATCACGGCGCAGCCCGGCGAGATCGACGGCTCGACCCTCCCGGCCATGGCGGCGCTCGAAGACCGCTGGATCCTCTCGCGTCTGAACCGACTGGCGGCGAGCGTCGACCAGCTCCTCACCGATTTCCAGATCGGCGAGGCCGGCCGGCAGATCCACGATTTCGTCTGGGGTGAGCTGGCCGACTGGTACGTCGAGCTGGCGAAGATCCGCCAGCGCGACAGCGCCGGGACGAGCCCGCTGCCGGTTCTCGTCCACGCATTCGAGCAGAGCCTCCGGCTCCTCCATCCGTTCATGCCGTTCGTGACCGAGGAGCTCTGGCAACTGCTCCGGCAGCGCTTCGGCCCGCTCGGTCCCGAAGCCGCCGAGAGCATCATGATCGCGCGCTACCCGACCTGCGACCCGGGCCGCATCGACGAGGCTGCGGAGCACGACATGGACCTGCTGATGGGGATTATCCGTGCCATTCGCAACGCCCGCGCCGAATACCGGGTCGAGGAGGCCCGATCGGTCGAGGTCGTCGTCGAAGCCGGCGACCGAGCCGATCTGTTGCGGCGGCACATGGCGGCCATCGTCGGCCTGGCGCGGGCGACGCCCGTCACCATCGCCGATTGGCTCGCCGAGAAGCCGCAGCAGGCCGTTTCGGCCATCGTCGACCGGGCCGCGGTCTACCTGCCGCTGGCCGGTCTCCTGGACCTGTCGGCCGAGCGGGCCAGGGTCGAGAAGGAGCTGGCCGAGGCTCGCCAGGAGATCGCTCGCCTGGAGGCGAAGCTCGGGAACCCGCAGTTCGTCGCGAAGGCGCCGCCGGCCGTGGTCGACAAGGAGCGCGAGCGCCTGGCCGCCGCGCGCGATCGTCTGGCGAAGCTAGAGGAGCGCCAGACCGTTCTCGGCGATTAGGTCGGCGGGTGCCCCGCCCCCCGGTGGCCCCGATCGTGCGAGGAGGAATGGCGACGGGGGCACGGCGGCTCGGAAGGGGACGGGATGCACGGCGTGGGCTGACGTCTGAATCAGCAATTGACAACCGAGGTGGTGCGCGCTATAATACCGTCTGAATCAGACGAACCTCTATGATTCCTCGTGGGCCGGATTTTGCTGTAGCTTCCTGGTGACAGCTCGCGGGATTGTTGCGAATGCCCTGGCGTAGGCGGTGAGAGCCGAGTATCCCGCTGCCCGCACGCCTGTCCTCTCGCACCTTCCAGAACAACCCACAGGTGCAGATTCCGCCGGCGACAGCATGGCGAGCAAACCTGCCACAAACTGCATAGGGAACAATGCTCATTGGAGTGGCATAAGTGAATACGACCATTGGTGAACTGGAGAGCAAGACCCGAGACGAGCTCCTGGATATCGCCAAGGATCTGGGCATTCCCGGTGTCAGCTCACTCCGGAAGCAGGACATCATCTTCCGGTTGCTCCAGGCACAAACTGAGCAGGCCGGCCATCTCTTCCGGTCCGGGGTCCTGGAAGTCGTCGACGAGGGCTTCGGTTTTCTCCGGTCGGACAGCTACCTCCCCGGCCTCAACGACGTGTACGTCTCCCAATCGCAAATCCGCCGATTCGCCTTGCGGACGGGCGACATGATCAGCGGTCAGGTGCGCCCGCCCAAGGAAAACGAGAAGTACTACGGGCTCCTCCGCGTCGAGGCGGTCAACAACCTCGATCCGGAGCAGGCGAAGGGGCGACCCTACTTCGAGCAGCGCACCCCCATTTTCCCCCGTGAGCTGATCAACCTCGAAGCCGGGCCACAGAATCTGACCAACCGCCTGATCAACCTGATCGCCCCCATTGGCCGCGGCCAGCGCGGATTGATCGTGTCGCCACCCAAAGCCGGCAAGACGACGGTGCTCAAGAACATCGCCAACGGCATTACGTCCAACTACAACGACATCTACCTGATGATCTGTCTCATCGGCGAGCGGCCAGAAGAGGTGACCGACATGAAGCGATCGGTCAAGGCCGAGGTCATCAGCTCGACCTTCGACGAGCCGGTGGACGATCACATCCGGGTCGCCGAAATGGCGCTCGAGCGGGCCAAGCGGCTGGTCGAGATGGGCAAGGACGTCGTCATCTTGCTCGACTCGATCACGCGCCTCTCGCGCGCGTATAATCTAGCTATGCCCCCGAGCGGGCGGACGCTGTCCGGTGGCATCGATCCGATTGCGCTCTACCCGCCCAAGCGGTTCTTTGGCGCCGCGCGCAAGATCGAGGAAGGGGGCAGCCTGACCGTTCTGGCGACCTGTCTGGTCGACACGGGCAGCCGCATGGACGACGTGATCTACGAGGAGTTCAAGGGCACCGGCAACATGGAGCT
>JACQGW010000184.1 GCA_016199325.1 Chloroflexota bacterium | reverse complement strand
TCCAATCCGTGCAATCCGTTCCCCGAATCCGTTGACAGCTCGTCCCCGGCCGGTACGGCAGTCCGTAGCTTGATGCCTATCGGGACATAGAGCAGGGGCACGTGAGCGTCTGCGCCCCGTGCCCCTGCGCCTGCTGTCTACGCCCGGCCGTTTACCAGCCGGCGGACGTCTGCCGCATCACGATAGAGATGAAGCTCTTGTACCCCGAGCCGCTGCCCGAGGTCAGGGTGCGGTTGAACGTCCAGGTTTCGCTGCTCTGGCCGGCGTTGCCGGACCAGTCCCTGGAGGTCACCTGCCAGGAGTAGGTCCCGAGGGGGTAGTCCTTCGTCGGCGCCCAGAAGTTGTTCGAGACGGTAACGGTCTCGAAGCTGGTGCCGCCGGACTGAACCACGACCTGGTAGGACCCGGCGCCCGGCACCGCGCTCCACCGGAACACCGGCTGGCCGCCAACCGATGCGCGATCGGCCGGGTCGATCAGGGTCGGCGCGCTCACGGTGACGACAAACGACCCGACCGCGCTCCAGGTCATCGGGTTGCCGCCGACGTCCTTGCCGCGCACCCGCCAGTAGTACGTGTTCGGCGCGTAGCTCTTCGTCCGCGGCACGTGCGACGTCGTCCCGACGACCGTGGCGCTGTCGTAGAGCGTGCCGAAGGTGTTCTGGATGCTGATCTGGATGTCGTAGCTGACCGCGCCGGTCACGGGCGTCCAGGTGAAGTACGGCGCATTCCCGACAGTCGCGTTGGCCTGCGGGTTCTGGAGGGCCGGCGCCGGGGACATCTTGACGAACGAGCGGGTCTCGCTGAAGGTCAGGCTGTTCCCCGAGCTGTCGATGCCCTGGACCCGCCAGTAGAGCGCACCGTCCGGGTACGCCTCGGCCACCGGCTGGTAATACGATGCGTCGGTCAGGGTGTCGTCGATGAGGGAGGTCGTCGCGAAGTTCGAGTCCTTGGCCACCTGGATCCGGTAGTTCCTGGCGCCCTGGACGCGCGCCCAGCGGAACACCGGCGTCGCGTCATACGTGGCGTCGCTGCCCGGCCCCAGCAGCGTCGGCGCCGCCGACGACTTGCTGTAGGTCCAGGCTCCCTGAAGATCCGTCGCCGAGATGGGCGTGCAGACCGGGCTGCCGCCGCGGTCGTCGGCCTTGCAGGGGCGGATGATCCAGAAGTAGCCCTGGCCGGCGCTGGTGTCCTGGTAAGAGTCGATGGGTCGGTAGGCCGGCAGGATCGTCCGGTACTGGGGATCCGTGTCGCCGTTGTGGTAGGTCACGTTGAACAGCGAATCCTTGGCGACCCAGACGTTGTAGTGGCTCGCCCAAGGGATCGACTGCCAGTGGAGCGCGGGCGTCGCCGACTGCGTGGAGCCGCTGGTCGGCCCGGTCAGTACGACGAGTGGGAGATCCTGGACGGCGAAGCGGCGCACCTCGCTGGCCGCGACGGTGGTGCCGGTCTTGCTGCGGGCCTCGACCCACCAGTCGTAGGTTCCCGCGATGAGCATGTACGGATACGTGTACGAGGTGTACTTGGTCTCGCCGCCGGACTCGGAGATCAGGCTGGTGTAGACGGTCTCGCCCTGCTTGCGATACCAGACCCGATACGTCTCGGCGCCCTCGACGGACGTCCACCGCATGCTGGGCAGATAGTACGAGGTGGCGCCGTTGGCCGGCCCGAGGATCGTCAGGTCGCTGCCTGTCGTCGGCGTGACGAGCGTGAACGTCCAGGCGCCGAGGTAGGGGCCGTTCATCCCGTCGGCGTCCACGGCGTTGACCTGCCAGGAGAAGGTCCCGTACAGCTTGCCCAGGTCGGTGGGGGTCAAGGTGAGGCTCGAGGTCGTGAACGATCGCGCGGTGCCCTTTTCGTCCACGACGACGACATGGTACCGGTCGGCCTGCTCGACAACCCCCCAGCTCAGCTCGGGCGTCGTCACGGTGCTGCCGTGCGCCGGCGCGATGGGCGTCGGCGCGTCGAGGGCCCAGATGACCTTCCGGCCGAGGCCGCTTTCGCTCCAGGGGCCGAAGAGCATCGTGCCGGATCCGGTCCGCTCGTCGACGGCACGCACGCGCCAGTACAGCGTCGCGTTCCGCGGCATGCAGTGGCCGTAGCTGGACTTCATGATGGGAACGTACGAGGTCTGGTCGGTCAGGACGGAGATCCAGAACGGGGAGCAGGCATTCTGCGGCTTGACAAAGGAGGGATCGGCGCTGACCTGCAGCTCGTACTGGGAGGCGCCGTCCACCGGATCCCAGGTGAAGATCGGCACGGAGACCTGGGCGTTGTCGGCCGGACTGACGACCGTGGGCGGGATCTGCCATGCCTTCTGGAAGGTCTGCGGCTGGCTCCACTGGCCGTTGGTGTTCGAGGCGTCACGGGCGCGCACGCGCCAGTAGTACTGGTTGTCTTCGAGCGCCGTCAGCGGGCCGATGGCGGGGCTGTTGATCCAGAGCGGCGAGGCCTCGGTGCCGCCGTAGACGACGTTGTTCGCCCAGTCGCCGTTGGGCGAGACCTGGACCTGGTACTGCTTGGCGCCGGGAATGGGCTGCCAACTGAACCAGGTCTCGTATAGCGTCGGCGTGAAGCCATCCGCCGGGCTCTGCGGCGTCAGCGCCGACTGCCAGCGCTTGGTGAAGCTCCGGTTTTCGCTCCAGGCGCTCTGATACGTCGTCGTGCCGACCTGCCTGGTCCCGGCGACTCGCCAGTAGTAGGTGGTCCCTTCGACAAAGAGCGATGGGTCGAGCGAGATGGCCGGGTTCTTGGTCGTGAACGTCTGCGCCCCGGTGAAGGTTGGGACGCTGGCGACCTCGACCTTGTAGCCGTCGGCGTTGGCGATGGCGTTCCACTGGAGCAGGACCGAGTCCTGGGGAACCGTCAGGGTGGCGCCGTTGGCCGGTCCGAGCAGGGTCGGCCCGGCGTTCTGCTGCCAGTTGACGGCGAAGGTCCAGACGTCGCCGTAGGTGAGGGTGCCGTCGGCGGATTTCGATGCGACCCGCCAGTAGTAGGGGGAGCTGAGATCCCGGTCGCCGAGGCGGCTTGTCGGCGAGAAGGCCAGGTTCACCGTCTCGGCGTTGGCGATAGTGGTGCCGAACGCCGGATCGATGCTCAGTTGAAAACGGTAGGCGACCGCCCCGCCGACCGCGGACCAGGTGAACAGCGGTGTCGAGGGAGCCGTCAGCGCGTCGGTCGGGCTTTTCAGGGCCGGCGCCGGAACGCCGCCGGCCAATGTGCGCGCCGGCACCGCCGACGCCAACAGTGCGATGGCAAGCACGAGCGCGACGCGCGCCATCCAGCGTGGACCCATCGATTGTCCTCCTCCAGGCCCGCCTGAAGTCTCCTTCCATGAGAGCGGCCGGCTCATCGAGAAATACCTCCAAGAATCATGGACGACTTTCCTCTCCTCTGCCTGGGGTGTTGGCACGGCCGCGCCTGAGACGCTGACCCGACGCCTGATCTGACTTTCCCCGGCTGCTGTGGTATCATGCATTTCTGCCGCAGCGGCAAGCCGCGGCGTTCCACTATGAGCAAGCGGCGGGCCAAAGGCCATCGCGGTTGGGCACCTGATGGAGGAGTTCTCAGAGGGGTTCTCGTGAGGTATGAAGGATGGAAGCAAAGCTGCCGGTTCCTGGGGTGACAAAGCGGCCGGGGCTGCTTGGCGCCGTGCGTTCATTCGCCGAGCGCCATCCGCAGATCGTCGCCTGGATCGTCCTGGCGATCGGCATGGTGGCGATGCTGCTCTACGCGGCGCGAGACGTGGATCTGCTCCCGCGCCAGCTCGCCGTCCTGGTCGTCAGCACCGTCGGGCTTGCGGGGCTGTGCGTCTGGATCATCGGCTGGGAGCGCGATTAGCGCGGGTCAGCAGTCAGCGGTTAGCAGTCGGCAGTCGGCGTGCGTCTGGATCATCGGCTGGGAGCGGGACTCGCGCGACCTGGGAGAGGTCGAGCCGGCCGGGGACGAGCTGTCAACGGATTCGGGGAACAGATTGAGCGGATTGGAGCGGGTCGGAGCTGCTTCGACGCACTGGGCCCTCCACGTCGCCGTCGCCGCCATCCTGATGGCGCTCGTTCTGGTGCCTCCGCCGGCGGTTGCCCGACCAATGGCGGGCACAGCCGCGGACGTCCGGATAAGCAACCTGATGTCGCTGAGCTTCACCGTCTCCTGGGTGACGGCGGAGGCAACGGACGGGGAGATCCGTTTCGGGCCGACGCCGGCGCTGGGGCGGGTCAAGCGGGACGTACGCCGCGCCTCCTGGAACAGCCCCGGTATCCTCTACCGCGGCCGTATCCATTCCATTCGCCTCACCAATGAAGATGGCCTGGCTCCCGACACCCCCTACTATTTCGACGTCGTCTCCGGCGGCGCCGTCGACGACGACGGCGGCCGGCACTACACGGTCCGGACCGCGCCGATCCCGGATTGGCCAGGGATCCCGGAGCAGGTGGTAGGGTTGCTGCGAGAGGTCAACTGCGTTTTTGTTCAGGAAGCCATCGTCTTCGCGACCATTGTCGACGCCGATGGCCGGAACAGCCCCGGCGAGTCCACACTCCAGTCGTACCTGGTCAAACCGGCGTCGCCAGATCAACCGCATATGGCGGGTGTCTATCAGTTCATCTGGGCAAATGCGCTCGAATCGGCGAACCTCCGAAAGGTCTTTCAGGCCACGCCGCAGGCCGATCGTGTCCGGTATGAGGTGGTCGGTCCGGGCAGCCGCCTGGGGCCGCTCCTGACCTCGCTCGAAGTCGGCTTCTCCCAGCTCCAGTTGACGCTGCCCGCAGCCGGCCCTACGCCGACGCCGACGCCGACGCCGTCGTCTGTCGGACCGTACCGCAGCTATCTGCCGCTCATGTTCCACAATCGGTGCGTCTGACGATCTCGCGCTGAGGCTTCCGTCTGGCCTTGGGCACAGACAAACGGAGACAGCGGTTGATGTTGGTTCCGACCGAATGCCATCGCTACGATCGGTCCACAAGCGAGAGCGGCTCACGCGCATGTAGTCCAACTCTTGAGCCAGTCCTGGTCCGTGCGAAGGACCACCGTCTGTCATTCCGAGCCGCCGTCCGTCATTCCGAGCCGCAGCGAGGAATCTCCCCGGTGGTCGAGGGACAACTGGACGCCGTGCGCGGGGCCGCGGGGAGCGTGGGCTTCAGCTTCACCGGTCGCCCGGACTGGCCCGGGGGTGATCTCTGGCG
>JACQGW010000187.1 GCA_016199325.1 Chloroflexota bacterium | reverse complement strand
TGCTGAGCCGCAGCGAAGCATCTCCTGGCCGACCACGAGGAGACCCTTCGCTGCGGCTCAGGGTGACAGGATCCGTGTTCTGCAATCGCGCGTCCACTACCACGGCTCATCCCTGCTTGACGGTTGGCCCATCGTCGTGTATAACCCCCACACACGCGAGCAATCGACGCTGAAGGAGGCGCATGATGTCGGAAAACAGGGCCCGTTCAAACGATCACCCAACCCAGGCCGAAAGACACTCCGTCCGGCTCTCTCGCCGAACGTTTCTTGCGCGAGCCGGCGCCCTCGGAGCGACCGCCCTCGGCGGCGTGTCCCTCCTGACCGCCTGCGGCGGCGCTCCTGCCCCGGCGCCGACGGTCGCACCTGCCCCGGCTGTCCCCAGCCCAACCACCGCCCCGGCGGCCAGGCCCGCTGCCGCGGCGCCTACCACCGCCCCCGCAGCGGCACCTACTACGGCCCCAGCAGCGGCGCCGTCGCCGGTCCCTGCGGCGACGGCGGTCCGGGAGCCGACCGGCACCATCAACGTCGGCCTCGCCGCCGACTCCCGATCCCTCGACCCGACCCGCGGGTCCGGCATCGAGGGCCGGCAGATCCTGCTGAACGCCTACGATGCGCTCGTCCGCTTCGCCCCGACCAGCTTCGAGGTCCAGCCCGCCCTCGCCGAGTCGTGGCAGATCTCGCCGGACGGGCTCGTCTACACCTTCAAGCTGCGCCAGAACGCCAAGTTCTGGGACGGCGCGCCGGTCACGTCCGACGCCGTCAAGTTCACCATCGAGCGGCAGATCGACAAGAACAGCCCTGGCTACCAGTACTCCGGGCGGGCCGGCCGCCTCAGCGTCGTCGATCGCATCGAGGCGCCCGACGAGTACACGTTTAGAATGACCCTGAAGGAGCCGAATACACCGCTCCTCCACTTCATGACCGACCGGATGGGCTATGTCCTCCAGCCGAAGACGGCCCTGGAGCTCAAGGACGACTTCGGCCAGAAGGGGATGGGCGCCGGTGCGTTCAAGATCGACTCGTTCCAGCGGAACGTTCGGACGGCGATGAGCGCCAACCCTAACTACTGGGGCGAGAAGCCGAAGGTCAAGAACCTGAACTTCGTCGTCATCCCCGAGCCGCAAGCACAGGTCGCCGCCCTTAGATCGGGGCAGGTCGACCTCATCTACCATCCGGACCCCGACCTGCTGCCCACCCTGGAGACCGACCCGAACATCGCCCTCCAGCGCGTCGTCGGCTCGCACGCCGCCTACCTCTGCCTGAACTTCAAGTTCAAGGCGTTCCAGGACGTCCGCGTGCGCAAGGCCATCGACCTTGCGATCAACAAGCAGGCCATCGCCGACACCATCCTGAAGGGCGTCGCGGTCGTCGCCAAGACGCCGCTGTCGCAGGCGTACGGCGAGTACTACCTCAAGGACTTCCCGGCGCCAACCTTCGACCCGAAGAAGGCGAAGGCGCTGCTGGAGGAGGCGGGCTACGGCAGTGGGCTGGACCTGCGGTTGATCAACGCGACGAACTCCCCGGGCAACATCAAGTCGGTCGAGCAAGTGACGGCCATCCAGGCCGACCTCGCCGCGATCGGCGTCCGGGTCAAGATCGAGAACTACGACACGGCGACGCACTACGACCTGGAGCAGAAGCAGCCGAACTCTTACGAGCTGACGCTCAGCTCGTTCTCCTCCGTTATCGGCGACCCGGACAACTTCCTCTACGGCGTCTTCTCGTCGTTCATGTGGCCGACCAACGGCTGGAACTACTCGTACTACAAGAACGAGCAGGTCGACAAGCTGCTCGTAGAAGCGCGGCGGATCCAGGACGTCAAGCGGCGGCTGGAGATCTACACGCAGGTCCAGAAGACCGCCGTCGACGAGGTCGCCCACGTCCTGCTCAACCACCAGGTCTTCTCGATGGCTGTGAACAAGAAGGTCAAGGGCTTCTTCCTGCACCCGAACCTGAACTTCATCTTCCAGGGCGCGTCGGTCGGATAGCTTGGACGAGCATGGGCCAGTACATCCTTAAGCGCCTGGTCCTGGCGGTCCCGACGCTGCTCGGCGTCACCCTCATCACGTTCGCGATCCTTCGCCTGATTCCGGGCGATCCGGTCCGGCTGATGCTGGGCACCGATGCCACGCCGGAGTCGATCGCCCAGACGCGCCAGGATCTCGGCCTGGATCAGCCCTGGCCCATCCAGTACGCCCGCTGGCTGGAAGGGATTCTCCAGGGCAACCTTGGCCGGTCGATCATGACGCGGGAGCGGATCGGCAACCTGCTGGGCGAGCGATTCAAGGCGACGGCGCTCCTGACGGCCACGAGCCTGGTGATCTCGACCGTGGTTGGCGTCAGCGCCGGGATTGTCGCTTCGCTGCGGCCATATCGGTTGCCGGATAAGGTCACGATGGTCTTCGCGCTCGTCGGCATCAGCATGCCGTCGTTCTGGCTCGGCATCCTGCTGATCCTGGCCTTCTCGCTGTGGCTCCGCTGGCTGCCGCCGGCCGGCATGCAGCCGCCGGCGGGCGGCACGTTCGCCGACGTCCCGAGATACCTGATCCTGCCGGCGGTGACGCTGGCGATGCGGTCGGTGGGGCTGGTGGCCCGGCTGACCCGGGCGACTATGCTGGAAGTGCTGAGCCAGGACTTCGTTCGCACCGCCCGGGCGAAAGGGCTGCAGGAGCGCGCCGTCGTCATTCGGCACGCCTTCCGGAACGCGATGATCCCGGTCGTCACCGTCGTCGGCCTCCAGCTCGGGACGCTGCTCGGCGGCGCCGTCCTGGTCGAGACCGTCTTCGCCTGGCCGGGCCTCGGCACCCTCACCGTGAGCGCTATTCTGAACCGTGATTATCCCACAGTGCAGGCGAGCTTGTTGCTCATCGCCGGGATCTTCGTGCTGGCGAACCTGCTGGTCGATCTCTCCTACGGCCTGATCGATCCCCGGGTGCGGTACAGCAAGTGACGGCCGAGGGCAGGATGTGACGCACAACCAATGACGTATGACGTATGACGGGACGTATGACGTATGACGCATGACGGGTAAAGTGCGGTACAGCAAATGAGGGCCGAGGGCAGGATGTCTATCGCGGTCGCCGGTCTGCGTGAGCGAATCAGCGCACAGCCGGGCACCGATGTCGCGCGTCTCTGGAATCGCGTTCGCCGCAATCAGTTGGCGTTCATCGGCTCCTCGGTCGTCCTGCTCGTCGTCGTCGTCGCCCTCCTGGCGCCGGTGCTGCCGCTCCCCGATCCGAACAAGGTGACGCTCGTCGAGCGGCTCAAGGGCGTCCTCACCCCCGGGCACCTGCTCGGAACCGACGAGCTCGGCCGGGACCTGGCCAGCCGGCTGATCTGGGGCGCTCGAATCTCCCTCCTCGCCGGCTTCGCTGCCACAGCCATCGGGGCGACGATCGGTATCGCCGTGGGATTGCTCGGCGGCTACCTGGGCGGCTGGACGGACCAGCTCCTGATGCGCCTGACGGACATGTTCATGGCGTTCCCGACGATCCTGCTGGCGCTGGCCATCGTCGCGACGCTCGGGACGAGCCTGGCCAACGCAGTCGTCGCCATCGGCTTCGCCGGCTACCCCTTCTACGCCCGGACGATCCGGGCGTCGGTCCTGGCGGTGCGCGAGCTGGACTTCGTCCTGGCAGCGCGCGCCCTCGGCGTCCCCGGCTGGCTGATCATGGTCCGGCACATCTTTCTGAACACCCTGACGCCGATCGTCGTCCTCGCCTCGCTGGACGTCGGCAACAAGATCATCCTCGTGGCCGGCCTGAGCTTCCTCGGCCTGGGCAGCCAGCCGCCGACGGCCGACTGGGGAACCATGCTCTCGAGCGGCCGGAACTTCGTGGCGACGGCGCCGCACGTCGCGACACTGCCCGGCCTGGCGATCTTCGCCGTCGTCCTCAGCTTCAACCTGATCGGCGACGGCCTGCGCGACGTCTTCGACCCACGCTCGGGCGACTGAAGGCCGCATCGAGGAGGATCGAACCGCCAAGACGCCAAGAACGGGGTCAAGGTTCAAAGGGTTCCAGGTTCAAGGATCGAGGTGAGACGAGGCGTCCGGCAAGTCCGTTGATGGTCCTGGCGACTCCCCGTCTGTCATGCTGAGCCGCAGCGAAGCATCTCCCCGGTTTGGACAGGGGAGATGCTTCGCTGCGGCTCAGCATGACGATTGGAGGGTCCGCCGACCTGCCATGGACTCGCCAGATACGCCATCAAGGGCCGAGGAACGAACCTCGAACCCGTTCTTGGCGTCTTGGCGGTTCGGAACCTGGTGTTATGTAAAGGAGAAGACTGGACGATGGTCACGACGACTGAGATCACGCTCTCGGAGGAACAGGAGGCGCGCGCGGCGAGGCTGCATCAGGAGTCCCTCGTCGTCAACGCGCTGACGCTCACCCACACGGCGACGGAGAAGCGGTGGTTCGACGAGATGCGCCGTGGCGGAACCGACGTGATGTGGGTGACGCTGGGCGGCGAGAATCTGCGCGAAACGATCTTCGCGGCGGCCGACGCCCTTCGCTTCATCGACGCCCATCGCGACGTGGCGGCCCAGGTGACGACCGCCGCCGAGATGCGCCAGGCCAGGGCCGCGGGTAAGCTCGGCATCCTCTTCAACACCCAGAATTGCGCCTGCCTCGAAGGCGACTACGCGCTCCTGGCGGCCCTGCACCGCCTCGGCTACCGGTCGATGGGGATCACCTACTCGGAGGGGAACATCCTCGGCGACGGCTGCGGCGAGCTGACGCGCGAGGTGCGCGGGCTGAGCTTCTTCGGCGCCGACGTCGTCAAGGAGATGAACCGGCTCGGCATCATCCCCGACGTCTCCCACTGCGGCGACGCGACGATTCGGGACGTCCTGAAGGTGTCGTCGTCGGCGGTCATCTGCACTCACTCGAACGTCCGGGCGATCGCCGATACGACCCGCAACCGGACGGATGAGCAGATCCGCGGCATCGCCGCCAGCGGCGGCGTCATCGGCATCACGCCGCTGCCGCGCATGATCAACAACGACCCGCGGGCGGCGACGCTCGACGGCATGCTCGACCACATCGAACACATCGTGCATCTGGTCGGCGCCGACTACGTCGGGATCGGGACTGATTTCACCGACGCGGTCGCCCGGGTGAAGGCGGGCGAGATTGCCCCGCGTCGTGCCCGCCGGACGTTCTACGCCGGTGGCGCCGTCTGGCGGGAGCGCCGGCCCGAGATGCTGGGCACGACCGATGACTGGGCGACCGTCCCGTACGCCCGGGGCTTCGAGAGCGGCTCGCAGACGCCAAACCTGACCCGCGGCCTGGTCGCCCGCGGCTACGACGACGAGAGCATCGCCAAGATCCTGGGCGGCAACTGGCTTCGCGTCCTCGGGCAGGTCTGCGGGTAAGAACACGGAAGAAAACCAACCGCAAAGACGCAGAGGACGCGGAGACGGCGCAAAGAACAGACGAACAACAGCGCCCGTTTCTCTGCGCTCTCTGCGCCTCTGCGGTTTCGTTGGGCGCCTAAAAGGGTTCAGGGTGCGGGGTTCGTCCCCCAACCTTGAACTTGGGACCTTGAACCGGTTTCCGGCTCGGCGGTGACCACGATGCGGTGGGAGTAGTCCCGGGTTAGCGGGTTCCAGGTGCCGGTGCAGGTGATGAGGGTCAGCCGGGGCGTGGCGGTCGGGGCGACCACCGAAAGGTCGTCGTTTGGGACCGTGCGCTGCTCGGCGACGCGATAGCGGATCGTCCCCTGGTCGGTCGTCAGCAGAACGAGGTCGCTCGGCTTGAGATCGCCGATGCGGGCGAAGACGTTGCCGGAGCTGATCGACTGCACGTGGCCGGAGAGGGCGACGTTGCCGATCTCGCCGGGGAGCGCCGTGCCCTGCAAGTGGCCGGCGACGAACTTCGGCACCCGCCACTCGCCGTTCTCGATCGGAGACTCGACGACCGGGGAATCGAGCCCGATGGCCGGCGCGGTGATTCGGCGGATTGGCGCGGGCAGCGGAAGCACGACCGGCACAGCAGGCGGTCGCGCCTGATCCGGACGCTGGCCGGCGGGTGCGCCACCAGGGCTCAGTAGGGGCCTGTCCGACAACGGACCCCCCTCGGTCCCCCCGTCGGCGGGGGGAAGTGACCGGCTCCCTCCCCGCGGACGGGAAGGGCCGGGGTGGGGTTCTCGAACAGGCTCCAAGGCTTCAGCCGGCAGGGCGGGCGGCATCTGTGCCGGATCGTCCTCGGGAAAGTGCCCACCCGGAAGCCAGATTCCCGAGGGGGCGATGGCCGGCCCGCCCTCGACGGCAGCCGGGTCAGCCGGCGGCTGGACCTCGGCGGTCCCGTCAGTGGTCGGCGGACCGACCGCTTCAATGGCCGGAGAAGCACTGGGCGTCGCCTCGGCCGGCGGCGGATTCGCAGTCCGGCCCGCCTCAACCCTGGCCTGCCCAGGCGCGAGGTCGCCGGGTAGGATCGCCGGAGTCGGCGCCGCGGCCAGCAGAGCGGCGACATCGGCGCGGGCCCGCTCGCTCTCGTACTCTCCGTAGGCCCAGAGCACGCCCACGGCACCGATCATCAACGCACCCACGACCATCAGCGCCGTTCCCACCCGAGCAAGCGGACTCGGGCCGGGTCTAGGGGTTCGGTGCCCTGGTTCCTGGTTTCCGGTTTCCGGTTTCCGGTTTCCGGTTTCCGGTCTTTGGGTTCCTGTCCCGGGTTTGAGGGTTCGGGTTTCGGGTTTCGGGTTCCTGGTTTCTGGTTTGGTGTCTCTGGTTTCCGGTCTTCGGGTTCCTGTCCCGGGTTTCTGGTTCCTGGTTCCTGTCCCGGGTTTCTGGTTTCTGGTTCCTGGTTTCCGGTTTCCGGTTCCTGGTTTCCGGTTTCCGGTTTCCGGTCTTTGGGTTCCTGTCCCGGCTTTGCGGATCCCGGCGCGCTCCTGCCCGGACCGGCGGCCAGACGGCACACGCTCACTCCGCGCTCTCTCTTCGTCTCCCCTCTCCCGTCGCACGGGAGAGGGGCCGGGGGTGAGCCCGCCTCCCTCCCCCCTCTCCCGTCGCACGGGAGAGGGGCCGGGGGTGAGGGCGCCCTGCTCCGCGCTCGCCATTTCCCCTACCCGCCCCGAGCCGACTTGCCCACGAGCGCGATCAAACGCTGGGCGTCGGCGACGGCGGCGCCGCCCGGATCGTTGTTGAAGTAGACGTAGACGTCGGCCGACTCCCGCTGGAAAACATGAACGCGCTCGGCCCAGATGGCAAGCTCGTCATCGCCGTAAGAGACGCCGAAGGTGCCGTGGTGCATACGAACGTACGCGAAGTCGGCGGTCAACTGGATGGCCTGCGGCATCCCCGGCGCGTCCGGGATGCAGAGCGCGCACCCGAACGCAGCCAGGGCGCCGAAGACCTCCGCCGAGAGCCAGCTCGGGTGGCGGAACTCGAACGCGTACCGGTATCCGGCCGGCAGCAACGCCAGGAACGCCCGGAGCCGGTCGAGGTCGGCGTGCCAATTGGCCGGGAACTGGAACAAGATCGGCCCCAGCTTCTCCTGGAGCCCGCCGGCGGCTTCGAGGAAACGCGCCAGCGGCCGTTCGCAATCCTTGAGCTTCTTCATGTGCGTCAGATACCGGCTGGCCTTGGCGGCGAAACAGAAGCCCGGCGGCGTCTCCGCGCGCCAGCTCGCGAATCGCTCGCGCGGCGGCAATCGGTAGAACGAGTAGTTGACCTCGACCGTCGAAAACCGCTCGGCGTAATGCCGCAGGTACTGCGTTTGCGACAGGCCGGGCGGGTAGAACACGCCGCGCCAGTGCGGATAGACCCACCCCGAGGTGCCGACCCAGACGCTGGTGCTCACGTCCCCATTATAGCAGGCTCCGGGCCAGCGCAAGGCCGACGCGGTCCGATCGAATCTGTCATCCAACTGTCATCGACCGGTGCTGGCGCCGAAGATGACCGGCAGATGGTACGCGTCCTGCGCCGTGATCGAGACAGACTCCGGCAAGGAGGTGTCACTTGTACCGAACGCTCATTGCTGTGGCCGTGGCGTTCAGCGTCGTGCTTGCCGGCCTCGCCACGCCGTCGGCGAATGCCCAGGATTTCAACGGCCTCGTACGTTCGGCGCTCAGCGCCAACGTGCAGCTCGTCCAGCAGATCCGGCAGGCGCTGGACGCCGACGATCTCAGCACAGTGAAGGTGCAGGCGCGGGTCGCCGCCGGCACCGCCGAGCAAGTCGAGAGCCTGCTGGCGGAAGCGCTTGGCGTCGCGCCGGACGACCCCTCTCGCTCACGGGTCGAAGGCGTGCTGATCCACATCCGGGCGGCGCTCAACGCGCTCCGTCTGGTCGGCCAGGAGACCACGCTGGATGGCGCCCGCAGCCGTCTGAACCAGGCCCGGGGTGAAGCCGAAGAGGCCCTGGCCGAGCTTCGCCCGTTCGCCGAGGCACTTCCGGCGCCCCAGGAAGCCGCACCGGCGCCCGAGACGCTCGCCCCGACCGGACTGCCACGAGCAGGCAGCCTGAGCGGCCGCGCGCTGATGTCGATAGCGGGCCTTGGCGCCGCGCTGGTCCTCGCCGGCCTCCGACTGCGGCGCTGTCTGGCGGCGACCGCGTAGCGTCAGCGCGCGCGGTTCAGCCTTCCGCCAAACCGCTAGGCTCGTTGAAGCGCTTCCGGGCGGCCCGCCGGCGCGGGTGCCACGGGCGGGCCGTCCTGCATCTCGTCCATCAGGTTCTGCACACGCTTGCTCACCGAGACGATGTCGTTGATCTCGCCCACCCGGCTGCCGGAGAAGACCAGCCCCCCGTGGACGTCGCCTTCCGGCCCGACCTTGATCCGTCCCAGCACAGCGGCTCGGAGCGCCAGATGGATGCAATGCTTCTGCGTCGGATCGCCGCGGTGAACACAGAACTTCAAACAGTCGATGCAGCCCTGCTGCGGGGCCGCCAATCGGGGCAGGCTCTCGAGATCCTGCTGTTCGACCACTCGGCCCGGCATCCCGACCGGACTGACGTGGACCACCTTGCTGCCACGAGCCCGGAGCCACGCCTCTTTCATGACTGGGGGAGCCGACGACTCGGTGGTCATGGCAAACAGGGTGCCGAGCTGGACGCCGGCAGCGCCCATCTCCATGATCCGGCTGACCTCCCAGCCATAGCGGATTCCGCCGGCCGCGACCACCGGCCCCGAAAACCCGCCCTCCCGCAGGATACGATACACCGGTGGGAAAAGGTCCCAGATGGAGATGTCCACGTCCTGCGGGCCGAGGTGGCCGCCGGCATGGCCGCTCTCGACGACGACCCCGGCGATGGTCGGCACGCGCGTGACGATCCGGGCCAGCTTTTCACTGGAGATGATCGCGAAGCCCGGGATGCCGGCGGCGGCCAGCTTGTTGAAAGGGTCCCGCGCGAATCCCGCGCCGATGACGACCACGTCCACCCGCTCCTGGATCGCCACGTCGAGGATGTCGTCGAACTGGCTCACGGCGTACATGATGCCCACGCCAAGAATGCCGCTCCCTGCCAGCTTCCGGGCCTCCTGGATCCGCGCGATCAGCTCGTCGGGTCCCGAACCGCGAGTGATCAGGCCGGTGCCGCTGAGCAACCCCACGCCGCCCTCTGCCGCGACGGCGCCGGCGAGTCGGTCCATCCCAACCCGGAGCGCCATCTGTCCCTGGACGATGGGCTTGTCCGAGACCTTGTCGCCTATTTGAATACCCCGAACGTTCGCTCGCATGCGATCTCGCCGTCTCCTTGACCGAATCAGCCCGCCCGCCGGGCATTGTACGGCGGGGCGGCCGCTCTGTCAAACGCTCAGACAAAACATTTAACATAATCCCATTGACAGAGGCCGTCGGCTTCGGTACAATGCCGGTGAATCTGGCGAATCCGACAATCGAGCCGCGCCCGGGGGAACCTACAGGCGGGCCTGGAGGTTCTTTTGTTGCCGGCGGAAAACGGGACGGTGCGATGATCGAGGTACACAATCTCACGAAGTTCTACGGCCCCAAGCAGGCACTCGACGGCGTGACCTTCCACGTCGGCAAGGGCGAGATCCTCGGCCTGCTCGGTCCGAACGGAGCCGGCAAGAGCACGACGATGAAGATCCTGACGGGCTACCTGCCGCCCTCCGGCGGCAGCGCGACGGTCGCCGGCTACGACGTCTCCCGTCAGTCGCTCGACGCCCGCCGTTGCGTCGGCTATCTCCCCGAAACGGTCCCGCTTTACACCGATCTGCCGGTCCGGGCCTATCTCGACTTCATGGCGAAGCTCAAAGGCGTGCCGCGGCGGGCGCGACGGGACGAGATCGACCGGGTCATGGAGATGGTCAGCGTCGACCACGTCGCCGACACCCTCATCGCCAAGCTCTCGAAAGGGTACCGGCAGCGGGTCGGCCTCGCTCAGGCGCTCCTGGGCAACCCGCCGGTTCTGGTCCTCGACGAGCCGACCATTGGCCTCGACCCGGCACAGATCATCGAGACCCGCAAGATGATCAAGGGGCTGGCCGGCGAGCACTCGGTAATCCTCTCGACGCACATCCTGCCGGAAGTCGGTATGACCTGCGACCGGGTCGTCATCATCAATCGGGGGCGCGTGGTCGCCGAGGACACGCCGGAGAACCTGAACCGCCGCCTGCGGGGCGCCGAGCTGATTCACGTGGAGGCGCGCGGGCCCGAGGAGGGGATCGCCGAGGCGCTGTCGCACATCCCGCACGTCGTCCGACTGGAAACAGCCAGTGCAGCGAACGGACGGGCGACCTTCCTGGTCGAGAGTGCGCTGGGCAGCGACGTGCGCGAGCAGATCGCCGCCGCCCTCGTCCACGGCGGCTTCGGACTCCTGGAGCTTCGCCCGGCGAACCTCAGCCTGGAGGAGATCTTCCTCCAGCTCACCACGACTGAGGAGGTGGCGGCCTGATGAAAGCCCTCTGGATCGCGCAGAAGGAGCTTCGTAGCTACTTCACCTCGCCGCTCGCCTACGTCATTACGGCGGCGTTCCTCGTCATCACGGGCTACCTCTTCGCGCTGACGCTGGTGTTCAGTCAGGAAGCGTCGCTCCGGATCGTCCTGAGCAACATGAGCACCATCCTCCTGCTGCTGTCGCCGGCCCTGACGATGCGCCTCCTGGCCGAGGAGCAGCGCCACGGCACCGTCGAGCTGCTGCTGACCTCGCCCGTCCGCGACTACGAGGTCGTCCTCGGCAAGTACCTGGGTGCGGTGGCGCTCTTCGCCTGCATGCTGCTGCTCACCGGGCTGTACGTCGTCGTGCTGGTGCAGTGGGGCCAGCCCGACCTCCTGGCGACGGCGTCGGGCTATCTCGGCGTCCTGCTCCTGGGCGCGACGTACCTGGCGCTGGGGCTGCTGACGTCCTCGTTGACCCAGAACCAGGTCGTCGCGGCCGTGCTCGCCTTCGCGCTGACGCTGATCCTCTACCTGATCGGCGCCGCCGCCGACATCGCTCAGCGGCCGGTCAGCGACGTCTTCCGCTACCTGGCCATCGGCGAGCACTACTTCGACTTCGCCCGTGGCGTCGTCGACACGCGCCACATCGTCTACTACCTGAGCGTCATCGTCGGGGCGCTCTTCATCACGGTTCGATCGCTGGAGACCCGGAGGTGGGGCTCGTGAACGACTTCACGCAACGGCATGCCGGAGCGATTGCCTTTTTCGGGCTCTTCCTGCTGCTCATGGCCGGCGCCTACTATCTCGTCGCCAGCCAGTTCGACCTGCCCATGCGGATCCTGCTGGGCGTGAGCGCCGCGCTGATCGTCTTCGCCGTGATGGAAAGCCCGCGCCGGGTGTTTGCCGCCTTCGGCGGCCGCCGGCTCCTCTACGGCTCCAATACCCTGCTGACGATTCTGATCGTCCTCGGCATCCTCGGTGCCGTCAACTTCATCGCCGCCAAGCAGTCCAAACGCTGGGACCTGACCGAGACCAAGCAGTTCACCCTCTCGGACCAGACGCTCAAGCTGATCCAGCAGGTGAACCAGCCGCTCAAGGTCAAGGCGTTCTTCCGGCGGGACAATCCGGCCAGGGGCTCGGCCGACGACCTGCTCAAGGAGTACTCGTCCCGGAACAGCCTGATCGAGGTCGAGTACATCGATCCGGACCTGAACCCCGGCGCCGCCGAGCAGCTCAACATCCGCTACGATGGCTCGGTCGTCTTCATGCTGGGCGACAAGCGCCAGGAGTCGACGAACACGACCGAGGCCGGCTTTACGACGGCGCTCCTGAAGCTGCTCAGCAACGAGCAGCGGAAGGTCTACTTCGTGACTGGCCACGAAGAGCGCAGCGGCACCGACTTCGCCCGGACGGGCTTCGCCAATGTCAAGAAGGCGCTCGAAGACGACAACGTCAAGGTGGAAGATCTGGCGCTGGCGGCGACGGGCAAGGTCCCGGACGACGCCTCGGCCGTGGTCCTCGCCTCGCCACGGAAGCCGTACCTGCCCGAGGAGCAGGACGCGCTGCGCACCTACCTGAAAGACGGCGGCCGCGCGCTCGTCCTGCGCGACCCCCGGGGCGGCGCCGATCTGAACGACCTGCTGCGGGAGTGGGGGATCGAGCTTGACGACGGCATCGTGGTCGATCCGGTGGCGTCGTTCATGAACGATCGGGTGACCCTCGTCGCCAACCGCTACCTGTCGAGCCCGATCACGCAGCAGATGCGCGCCCTGTCGCTCTTCCCGCTCGCCGGCCAGGTCAAGGTCCTGACCGAGACCCAGGGGCTCCAGGTGACGCCGCTCATTCAGAGCAGCGACCAGAGCTGGGTGGAATACGGCGAGGAGGCGAAGTTCGACGAAGGGAAGGACGCCAAAGGGCCGGTCCCGTTCGCCGTCACCGTCGAGCCGCAAGAGCCGGCGCCGGCGCCGGGCCAGCCGGCAGCGCAGGATGCCGGCAAGCCAAAGACCCGCCTGATGATCGTCGGCGACGGCGATTTCGCCAGCAACGAGTGGACGCGCGTGCCGGGCAACCAGGATTTCTTCGTGAACGGCGTCAACTGGCTGACCGGCACGGAGGATCAGATCACCATCCGGCCGCGGCCGATGGATCAACGAATGATGGTCCTGACGCCGGCGCAGTCGAACCTGGTGCTCTTCGGCAGCGTCCTCTTCCTGCCGGGCCTCGTCCTCGCGGGCGGGATCTACACCTGGTGGCGGCGCCGCTAGGGAGAAGCCATGAACTTCCGGCTAACCGTCGTTCTGCTCGTCATCCTTGCCGCCGTTGCCGGGGTGGCCTATTACGTCAACCAGCAGCCTGAGGCCAAGCCCGAGTCGGCCGTCGAGGCCGAGACGGTCGTCTACGAGGAGAAGGTCGACGACGTCGTCGGCATCGAGATCAGGGCGAAGGACAAGACGGTCGCCCTGGAGCGCGTCGACGACCAGAAGTGGCGACTCTCGGCCCCCGAGGCGGCTGAAGCCGACGACCTCCGGGTGTTCGGCCTGGCCGCCCAGATGGCGACCGTGCGGGCCGCCCGGCGCATCGGCGACAGCACCGACATCGGCCAGTACGGCCTCGACCAGCCGACCTACGTCGTGACACTGCGCTTGAAGGACGGGCGGACGCGCCAGCTCCTGGTTGGCAAGGACAACCCGCTCGGCAACGGGAGCTACGCCAAGCTGCCAGACGCGCCGACGGTCTACCTGCTCCAGGGCACTGTGCCGGCGATCCAGTCGGCCGTTGCGGACCCGCCGAAGATGCTGCCGACGCCCACCCCGGCGCCGGTGCCGTCGCCAACGCCGTAGATCGGTCTGCGGTTCGTGGTCCCTGGTCCGCGGTCCCTGATCCGCGGTCCCTGGTCCTTCCCATGTGAACTCCACGACGTCAGCAGAAGTAGGGGCGCATGCGAAGGTTGCGGACACAGGGCGCGCAGGTTCGTAGTGCGCACCCGCAGGTGCGCCGCAGGTGCGCTCCCCGGGGGCCAGGGTCTCGACCACGCCGGCCGGCGAGCAACCCCGGCGGGGGTCACCCATCCGAGCCGCGAACGTGAGTGAGCCGTTCCCCGGCGCGCGGTCCGCTCCCGCGCCGGGGAACGGCTCACCTACGTTCGCGGCTCGGATAGTCCTCGCGCTGCGGCCTCCACGCCTCCGCATGCGGGTTTTCAGGGGGGTTTCCAGCGCGGGGCCCGGCAAAGAGCCCGGTCGACGGTTCGCGGTCATCGCTTCTCCCCTGAGCCTTGAACCCCGAACCACGGAGCACGAACCCCGAACTCCGAACCACGGACCACGAACCAGAGACCACAAACCCGTTTTCCCGCTATTGACAGCCTGGTGCCGCCGGTATTAAAGTGGAGAGCAGCACCCTGGAAACTGCGAGAGAAAGGGAAAGGCGAATGGCGAAGACGGCGAACTACCAGCGGATTGAGGATAAGCTGAAGCGCGGCGAGGTGGTCATTCTCGACGGGGGAATCTCCTCCGAGATGCAGAATGCCGGCTATCCGCAGGATCTCAACCTGGGCGAGCTCTGGGGCGTGCGCGGGCTCTACACCGACTTCGGCATCGAGGCGTCTCGCGAGGTGCATCGGCGATACGTCAAGGCGGGCGCCGAGCTCCTGATGACGAATACCTTCCGGCTCGACATGTGCCCGACCGCGGAGCTCGACGGCCGCTGCCCGGGTGAGCCCGGCACCTGGCGGAAACTCGTCAAGTTCTCGGTCGACATCGTACGCGAAGAGGCGGCGAAGCTCGGCAGGGAGCAGGAGACCGCCGTGGCCTTCGTCCAGGCACGCCCTGCCCTCTGTGATCCGCAGTGGCTGAAGGAGCTGGCGGGCCTGCTGAAAGAGGCGCAGCCCGACTTGCTCCTGATGGAGGCCATCTCGGACATCCCCGAGGATCTCAGCTTCCCCGAGTATGAAACCCTGCTGGAGACCGGGATTCCCCTCTGGGTGTCGTACCGGCGCGTGGTCGGCGGCATCTGCGGCCTGTACGGCGAGGTTCGCAAGATGGACGGCGACCTGTTCCAGCGGGCGGCGGCCAAGTTCGAGCAGATGGGCATCGGCGCCGTCCTCGTCAACTGCCTGCCGGCCGTCTCGGTCTACGGCGTGCTGCCGTGGCTCCGCCAGGCGACGGCGCTCCCGCTCGGCGCCTACGCCAACACCGGCCGGTTCGTCAACCCCGGGTGGGACTTCTCGATGGCCGACACGCCCGAGGAGTACGCCGCCCACGCCAGGGTCTGGGTCCAGGAGGGCGCGCAGATCGTCGGCGGCTGCTGCGGCACCATGCCCGCACACATCGCCGCGGTGGCCGAGGCGCTCAAGGTGCCGGCATCCGTCTAGCGCGGGGGTCAGGGGTCGGGGGTCAGGGGCCGGAAGCGGAGGGGCATCCCGGACACGTTTCTAGCCCTCTGCCCCGGTTCAATGTTCCTGCTCGCCGTTCTAGCCTAACTTTCGTGCAACCGGTATCCGATTCGACCGGGAAGAGGGCCGGCGGTGCCGTCTCCGGGAGCGCAGGCGTCTCGCCTGCTTGGGCTGAGTCGACCGGCAAACGGCGGCGACCATCGAGATCGAGGCAAGGACCATGCGTGGGTGCCGCCGAACCGGGGCAGGCGAGGACGCCTGCGCTCCCGGAAGGCACGGCGCTCCCAGGCCGCTCGGTGTCCGAGCCGCTACGGTCCGTCGGTGAGTGCCGTCAAGCTCGATCGATAAGGTCGATCCGGCGGCCAGTTGCACGAAAGTTAGGCCAGGCGTTCTAAGACACCCGCAGTGAGGTGACCCAATGCCAGATCAGGACCACGGCCAGATCGTCAAGCGCTTTGCGAGTGCGTTCAATAGCCGCGACCTCGACGCTGTGATGGCGCCCTGGCACGAGCGCGGGCGGGTGCAGGATCCCGCGATCTTCCGGTTGTGGCGGGGCCAGCAGCCCCGGATGTGGGGCCCGCTCGGCCCCGCCGCCGCCAGGGCACTCTACGAGCGGTGGCTGGCCGCCTTCCCGGACGCCCGGCTCATCCTGTCGGGGCTGTGGCCCGGTGGCGACACCGTGACGCTTGAGTTCACGCTCGCCGGGACGCACCAGGGCCAGTGCGGCGAATTCGCGCCGACCGGCAACCGCGTCGGCGTGTCGATGGCCGGGCTGTTCCGCTTCTTCAACGGCCAGATCCTCGAGCTGCGCCTGTACTACGACACGGCGACGCTGGCGAGCCAGTTACAGGCGCCAAGTCAGGCACCTGCCGCGGTGTCGTAGACACGCTGCGGCGAGCGAAAGAGTATTTCGCCAAAGCTCATCAGCGCCCGTTCTCCCGCTCGCAGCCTGGAACACCTCCTTGGCGATCTTGGCGCCTTGGCGGTTCGTCCCCCCCGTAAGCGCTCAGCCCTGCGCGGCCAGCCGGCTCACGACACCCCAGGGAAACTCATGGCCCGCGACGAGGTCGAGGACCACAGGACCCCTGGCGCTCAGCGCCCGGTCCCAGGCGCCGTCGAGGTCGGCCGGGTCTTCCACCCGGATGCCGGTCGCGCCGAACGCCTCGGCGACCCGGGCGAAGTTCGTCGTGCCCAGGTGGGTTCCGTAGGTCCGGTCGCGGCCGAACTCCCGCACCTGGAAGTTGTTGATAATCCCGATCTGGCTGTTGTTGTCGATGGCCAGGACGACGTCGCGACCGAGCTGGAGGAGCGTGCCGAGATCGGACGCCGACATGAAGAGCGAGCAATCGCCGGCTACGCCGATCACCTTCTTGTCCGGGCAGGCAATCGCCGCGCCGATCATCCCCGGCACACAGAACCCCATCGCTCCCCAGGTGCTCGGCGGCACGTTCGCGCCGGGGCTGTGGATCGGCTGCGTCGTCGCCACCCAACCGCTGATGCTGCTCACCTCGCCGATCACCACCATGTCGGCCCTGAGCTTCGGCGCCAGCGCCTCGGCCGCCAGGCCGATGTGCCAGGGCCGCGTCTGGCGGTAGCGATCCATCTCGACCGCAAAGCCACGGGCGACCGCCGCCCGCCCCTGCGCCAGCTCGGCCAGCAGCGCCGCCGACGCCTGGCGCGCCTTGACGGCCGCGGCCAGCGCCTCGACCGTCGCCGCCAGCGCCGGCACCGACTCTATCGGACCGACCTCCGAC
>JACQGW010000186.1 GCA_016199325.1 Chloroflexota bacterium | reverse complement strand
GGGTCGAGGTAGTGTCCCTTGAAGCGCGGCGAGCGGAGGCGGATGAGGTTCATCTGGTAGAACGGGACGAACATGTACTCGGCCAGCAGCGCCTTCTCGATCTCCTGGTACATCTGGAGCCGCTTCGGCTGGTCCTCCGGCTTATACAGCTTGTCGGCCTCGGCCTTCATCTCGTCCAGTTTCGGGTTGCAGTACTTGAGCCGATTCGTCCCACCGTCCGACACGTTCACGCAGCCGAACTGCGACGAATAGACGTCTGCCACCTCGGGATAGTTGGCGCCGTAGCCGGCCCGCATCAGCGGCACGCCGGGGTCCTTGCGGGCGGCCTGCGAGAACGGCCCGACCGCGACCCGCCGCAGCTCGACGTCCATCCCGATCTGCTTGAGGTCCTGCTGGATCATCGGTCCCAGCGTGTCCCACTCAGGCACGCTCATCTCATACCACAGCTCGGTCTTGACACCGCTCCCCAGCCCGGCCTTCTGCATGAGCTCCTTCGACTTCGCCGGGTCGTACGGGATCGGCTTCAGGTCCGGGTTCGCCCCGGCATAACCGGCCGGCACCCAGCCGTTCCAGCGGAACACCGTCCCGCCCAACGAGCTGATGTACTTGTCGACGTTCAGCGCGTGCGCCACCGCCTGGCGCGCTTCCAGCTTGGTAAACGGCTCGACCTTCACGCTCATGCCCAGCCCGTGGATGCGGATCATCGGCACCATGGCCCGATAGTCTTTGTACTTCGGGTCGTTGACGACGTTCGCCAGCTCGGCGGGCGGCGGCGGGTCGACCATGTAGTCGATCTCGCCCCGGAGCATCCGCAGTAGCGCCACCTGCGGCTCGACGCCGATCTGGTACTCCACTTCGTCCAGGTACGGGCGGGTTGGGCCCAGGAACCAGTCCGGGTTCCTGACCATCACCAGCCGCTGGCCCCGGACCCACTCCTTGAGCTTGAAGGCGCCGGTCCCCACCGCATCCGTCATCTTCCCGCCCAGCCGCTCGGCCACGTCCTTCGGCACCACGTGCGGCGCCCCGTGCGTCAGCACGTGGAGGAAGTAGGCCAGCGGCTGCTTCAGCCGGATCTCGACGGTGTAGGGGTCGAGCGCCTTGACGCCGGAGAGCTCATTGGTCTTGCCATCCCGCAGCTCCTCGTAGCCGACGAGGTTCGTAAACTGCCCCAGGCCCCAGGAGGGCATCTTCGGGTTCAGCACACGCCAGAAGCTGTAGACGACGTCGTCTGCGGTCATCTCGCGGCCGTGGTGGAACTTCACCCCCTTGCGCAGCTTGATGGTGTACCGGGTGCCGTTGTCGCTGACCACCGGCATCGACTCGGCCAGCTCGGGGTACACCTCCAGCTTGGGCGACAGGTTGTAGAGGCCGTTGTAGATCCCCTTCATCATGGACCAGGTGGGGTAATCGCTGTTGAAGGCCGGGTCCAGGCCGCTGAACTCCGTGTGCAGGGCTGCGACGACCTTGCCTCCCGACACCGGCTTCGACGCGGCGGTGGCGGCCGGCGCCGCCGTCGGCGCCACCGCCGGGGCAGCCGTCGCCGCCGCGGCCGGCTGAGCGGCCCTGGTCGGCGCGGCGGTCGGCGCTGGCGGGACGGGCGTCGGCGTCGTCATGACGAACTGGAGCGTCGGGGCGGGAGCCGGCGGCGCCTGCGTGGGCGGTGCCGCTGCCGGTGGAGGTGCGCTGGGCGCGCAACTCACGGCGGCCAGCCCGGCCAGCCCGCCGCTGGTCGCCAGCACGAGGCGCAGGAACTGCCGCCTCGAAACGGGCGCATGAGGAACACTCCCAGAGACACGAGGGGTAACGGGCGCCTGCTCGTTCATACCTTTCCTCCACAATTCATGCTTGCTGTTAATGGCCTCGGCCAGGAAGGCGAGGCCAGGAACGCCGACCGAAGAGGTGACGAAGCCAGGTGAGCCACACGGACGACGAACAGGTTGACGACGGGAACAGTGCTCAGCCGGCGAGAGAGATGCGCCAGGGCATTCCCTGGCGGCGGCTAGTGGCATGCCACGCTGATTGTGATGGATGCGGCTTGCCGATTCATGCGTCGATGCGTCATTACGTCATGCGTCATTTCGTCAGCTTTCGACGGGCGCTACCCATCAATATCACTGTGGTGTTCCACCAGGTTGCCAGAACGCACGGCTCAGCGCACCCACTATACGAGCGCACGATCGCCATGTCAAGAGCGCGCCGCCGTCGCGTCAATAGTTTAATAGTTTTGAAATCGTAGACCAGTCATGAGCATTCCCACGCTGCCCGGGACCGGGCTGCTGGTTTCTCGTTTCTGGTTTCTGGTTCGGGGTTTCCGGTTCGTTCCCCAACCAGAAACCCCCAAACCAGCAACCTGTCCCTACCGAACGCCGGCCGGCGCCAGGCCGACCAGGTGGCGCGGCCACTCCTCGCGCTCTTCCATCTGCGCCTCGGTTCGCCGGATCCACTCACCGTAGAGCTGCACAACTTCCGGGGACACCGGGATCTCCGGTCCCTGATACGACGCGAGCAGTCGCTTCCACTCCTCCGTCGCCCGCTCCGCCGCGCTCTTCGCCCCCCGC
>JACQGW010000182.1 GCA_016199325.1 Chloroflexota bacterium | reverse complement strand
GGCGTGGATGTGTCCGTCGGCAAAGGAGTCGGCGTCTCCGTCGGCAGCGGCGTCGGCGTGTCGGTCGGCAACGGCGTCGGCGTGTCGGTCGGCAACGGCGTCGGCGTGTCGGTCGGCAACGGCGTCGGCGTGTCCGTTGGCAAGGGGGTAGCTGTGTCCGTTGGCAACGGAGTGGCCGTGTCCGTCGGCGATGGAGTAGGCGTAGCCGTCGGCACCTCTGTTGGCGTATCGGTCGGCAACGGCGTCGGCGTATCCGTTGGCCACGGCGTGGGCGTGTCCGTGGGTACGGGTGTCTCCGTGGGAATAGGAGTCGGCGTATCGGTCGGCACCGGTGTCGGCGTCTCCGTCGGCAAAGGAGGGGCCGTATCCGTCGGCAGCGGAGTAGCTGTGTCCGTGGGCACCGGCGTTGGCGTATCGGTGGGCAACGGCGTCGCTGTGTCCGTCGGCAAAGGTGTTGGCGTATCCGTCGGCCACGGCGTCGACGTGTCCGTCGGAAGCGCGGTCGGTGTATCCGTCGGCACCGGAGTAGCCGTGTCCGCAGGAATCGGAGTCGGCGTATCCGTGGGCACGGGCGTCGGCGTCTCCGTTGGCAACGGTGTTGGTGTGTCCGTCGGCGATGGTGTCGCCGTATCGGTCGGGACCGGCGTCGGGGTCTCCGTGGGCAGCGGCGTCGGTGTATCCGTCGGCACCGGCGTTGGCGTGTCCGTTGGCAGCGGCGTCGGCGTGTCCGTCGGCCACGGGGTAGGCGTATCTGTCGGCAGCGGAGTGGCCGTATCCGTCGGCACCGGCGTTGGCGTATCCGTCGGCACCGGCGTCGGCGTGTCGGTTGGTAGCGGAGTCGGGGTATCCGTTGGCAGCGGAGTAGCTGTGTCCGTCGGTACGGGCGTGGGCGTGTCCGTCGGCACCGGTGTCGGCGTGTCCGTCGGCAGTGGAGTTGGCGTGTCCGTCGGCACGGGAGTAGCCGTGTCCGTAGGAGTGGGAGTCGGCGTGTCCGTCGGCACGGGCGTTGGCGTGTCCGTGGGAAGCGGGGTCGGCGTATCGGTGGGCAGCGGCGTCGGCGTATTCGTCGCCGTTGACGTGCTGGTCGGCGTGTTCGTCGGGGTTGGCGTCGGCGTCGGCGTCCCACCAAGGCTCAAGTAGTTGTGCAGGTAGTACGTGGTCGATCCATCGTTCGCCAGCACGACCAGCCCGGTCACGCTGGTGAGATTCTGCTTCGTCGAGGTCGCGTCGTTGATCTTCGGGTCAGAGGCGCTCTGAATAAACGGCGCCCCGAGCCCGCTGGGGAACGCGATGTCGTTGATGGGGGTCTGCTTGTAGTAGACCGTGCCGCCGTCGGTCGGCGCCGTCGCGAACATGTAGAGCTGCCCGTGCTCCTCGTCGATCAGCACGATCGGCCGCGTGTGCAGCTCCGCGTTTCGTCCGAAGACGTAGTTGGACCAGTTGCCGCTGAGATCGCGGACCAGCAGCATGACCAGCGGCGCGTTGGGATTGGGATTCGCCAGGTCGCCGAGCGACGTCTTGATGGCCGCGAACACCCGTCCGCTGGCGTCCGTATTGAGCTGCTTCAGGTTGATGTGGTCGTCGACCCAGGGGTCCGTGGCGTTCTGGCCGGGGCCGGGCAGGGCGGTCTGGGTCGCCTGCCAGATGTCGTCGGGATCGCCATCCCGATGGACGGCGAAGTACATCTTCTTGTCGGTCTGGTTGCTCCACATCACGCCGATCTTGTCGCCCTGGAAGGCGATCACAGCCGAGATGTCGTCGGCGTTGACCGCCGTCCCGTTGACGGACGGGACGAACGCCGTCCCCCACTGAGTATCGTCGCCGACCGTCCGATTGACCCAGATCTGGCCGCTCTTGGGATAGGTCACCCAGAGCTTGCCGGTAGAGTCCTTCGCGATGGTGATGGTTTCGGCGCCACCGGAGCGGATCTTCAGCGCGGGGAAATCGAGGCTGTACTGCTTGGTGGCCTGATTGTAGCTGAAACGCCGAAGATAGCCGGATTCGGTCGACCCGCCGGAGACGGCGTAGAGCTTCTGGCTCTGGGCATCCCAGAGCATGTCCATGTGCGCGCCGGCGCGCGTGTCGACGACGGTGCCGGTATCGACCCACGTCTGGGTCGACAGGTCGAGCCAGTGGATGGTGTAGGCAACATTGTCGGGCCGGTAGAGGCTGCCCCACCAGCGCCCGTCATGCCACCAGAGCTTGCTCTGGGGCTTGTCCTTGGTCGGGTTGCCGGGCTCGATGCCGAACGAGAAATCGCGATACCCGGCGGTGACCGGCTCGGCCAGGCCGACCTGGAGCGGGGCCAGGTCGACCAGCAGGCTGACACAGACAACCAGAGTCAGCCAGATCCAGTACCATCGTTGCCAACGTGCTCTCAGCGATCCCATGGCGTCTCTCCCAAGCGTCCGGCAGTCACGGCGCCATCGCGACGATGAGCTGGGGCATCCGTGTGCTGTATTCTCGCGAGGCGTAATCCACTCCGTCGCCGCTGTTCGTCCTGATCCCGAAGCTCACGACCCCGTCGCCGGTCACCACTTCGGTTACGTCGAGCTCATACCACTGACCTGAGCTCACGCTTCCCAGGATAGACAAGGTCGGACCGTCGATGGGCGGGCGGGTGTTGTAGGTGACGGTCGATTCCGACCATGCGGTATCGCTCATCCGGGCAACTGAGCCGCCGCTCACGCTCGCGTTCGTCGCGTAGACCTGGAGCGCCGCCGAAGCCACGGCGCCGTCCAGGCCGGTTAGCTCGAACTTGAGGTACGCTTCCTCGACGGGCGAAGCGTCGACCTGTAGTCGGGAGGCCGAGCCGTAGTTGCGGTCCGGGGAGCGGCTGTTGACGGAAGCGTCCGCAATCGGCTCGAACACGAGCATTTTCCCTTCACCCGTCGTCCCACCTGCGCTCGCCGAACCCGGCCGAAGCGCGACCAGTTGGCCGACGCTCGTCGTAGAGAAACCGGCGGTGCCCGTCTGGCTGCCGGTGGCGCCAGCGCTCCCAAGGGCCTTGTCTGCCATCTCGTCGGCGATGTTCGCGCTCGCCCCCGTCGACTTGTGGTCCCAGCGCTCGGTCATCCCCGGCGGCGGCGTTACCGTGTTGCCGCCGGCTGCCGCGGCGAAGAACAGGAGTTGGCCGTTGTCGACACTGGTCGTAATACTCGGCGCGGTGATGGCGGTCGTGCTGGCATTGACCAGGCCGGAGCTGCCGTCAATCGGGCTGGCTGTGTTGACCCCCGCGTAGGCGGCGATGCCGATGGCGCCGGCCGCGGCCGGCGACCAGGACCAGGTGTAGCTGGCTGGCTCGCCATTGGCGACGCGGTAGTAGAGCCCCGACCAGACGGTCGAGTTCGAGGCGTCGGTCCGGATGGGCGTCCAGCCGGATGGGGGTGCAACCACCTGGCCGGCCCCACCCCGCAGCGCCACGTGGGCGACCAGGACGTCGCCGTTCTGAATGCCGGCCGGGACGGCGACCGATAGCGAGGTCGGGCTTGCCGCCGTCGTCTGGCCGGTCGACGTGGACCGCAGGGCGATCGTTCCGGGCGGCACCTCGGTTGGCGTTGGCGCCGGCGTCGACGTGGGCGCCGGCGTCGACGTTGCTGCGGGCGTCGACGTTGGCGGTACCGGTCCACCCAGGCTGAGGTAGTTGTGCAGGTAGTAGTTGGACGAGTCGTCGCTGGCCAGGACGAGCAGCCCGGTCGTGCTGTTCAGGTTCTGCTTGGTCGAGGTCGCGTTGTTGATGTTGGTGTCGGAGCTGCTCTTTATGAACGGCGTGCCGAGGCCGCTTGGAAACGAGATGTTGTTGAGCGATGTGGTCTTGTAGTAGATCGCTCCGCCACCGGTAGGCGACGTCGCGAACATGTAGAGCTGGGCATGCTCCTCGTCGACCAGCACGATCGGTCGGGTATGGTCATCTGAGACCCGCCCGAAGACGTAGTTGGACCAGTTGCCGTTGAGGTCGCGCACGAGCAGCATCACCAGCGGCGCGTTCCCCGCCGTCAGCGACGTCTTGATGGCCGCAAACACGCGTCCGCTGCCGTCGGCCGAGACCTGCTTGAGATTGACGTGGTCGTCGGCCCAGCGGTCGGCGGCGTTCTGGCTGGGGCCGGGCAGGGCGGTCTGCGTCGCCTGCCAGACGTCGTCGGGGTCGCTGTCCCGATGGACGGCGAAGTACATCTTCTTGTCGTTCTGGTTGCTCCACATCACGCCGACCTTGTCGCCCTGGAAGGCGATGACCGCCGAGAGGTCGTCCGAGGTGACGGTGGTGCCGTTGACCGGCAGGACGAACGGCTGGCCCCACTTGGTGTCGCTGTTCTGCGACCGGTTGACCCAGATGCGCCCGCTCTTTGGATAGGTCACCCAGAGCTGGCTGGTCGAGTCCCTGGCAATCGTGATCGTCTCGGCGCCGCCCTGCCGGACCGTCACCGGGAAACCGGCGTCCAGGCTGTAGAGCTTTGCTGCCGGGTCGTAGCTGTAGCGAGAGAGCTTGCCGGCGTCCCCCGAGGTGCCGGAGATGACGTAGAGATTCTGCCCATCCCACAGCGCGTCCATGTGCGCGCTCGCCCGCGAGTCGACCACGGTGCCGGTGTTGGCCCAGGTATGGGTCCCCAGGTCGAGCCAGTGGATGGTGTAGGCCACCGAAGCGGGGTTGTAGAGACTGCCCCACCAGCGCCCGTCGTTCCACCACAGCTTGCTCTGCGGCTTGTCCGCCGTCGGGATGGTCGGACTGGAGCCGAACGAGAAGTCCCGATAGCCGGCCGTGACCGGATCGGCCTCGCCCACCTGCACCCAGAACAGGGCGAGGAAGAGACCGGCAAGGACAAGCATGGCCGCCCAAGCCAAATACCGTACCCGCAGGCGCGTGAGACGAACACCCACGTTAGTCCTCCTCCTTCGAAGCTGCCGGCCAACCGCTCGTGATCTGTGTCCCCTGGTACACGACCGGCAGATGGGTGACATAGCCGCGCGGCCCGCTGGGCCGCGCTGTCGGCGTCGGCGTGGCCGGAGGTGCCGGCGTCGCTGTTGGTGTAGCCGAGGGCGTCCCGGTCGCCGGGGCCGTCTGCGTGGCCGTCGGCGTCCCGGTTTCCGTCTCGGTCGGCTCCGGGGTTCCGCTCTCGGTCGGCTCCGGGGTCCGCGTCCGGGTCGCCGTCGGCGTCTCGGTTTCGGTCTCGGTCGGCTCCGGAGTCCGGGTCGCCGTCGGCGTCTCGGTTTCGGTCTCGGTCGGCTCCGGGGTCCGGGTCGCCGTCGGCGTCCCGATTTCCGTCTCGGTCGGCTGCGGGGTCCGACTCTCCGTCGGCTCCGGGGTCCGCGTCCGGGTCGCCGTCGGCGTCCCGATTTCCGTCTCCGCCGGCTCCGGGGTCCGGGTCGCCGTCGGTTCCGGGGTCCGCGTCCGGGTCGCCGTCGGCTCCGGCGTTGCCGTTTCGGTCGGTCGCCCCGTCGCCGATGGGGTCGGTGTCGCCGTCGGAGTCACGCTGCCCGCCTGAGCAAGGCCGACGTAGTTGTGCAGGTAGTACGTGGTGGAAACGTCGCTGGCCAGAACGACCAGGCCGGTGGCGCTGTCGAGATTCTGCTTCGTCGAGGTCGCGTTGTTGACCTTCGGGTCGGCGTCGCTCTGGATGAACGGCGCTCCGAGGCCGCTCGGGAAGGCGATGTCGTCGAGGGGCGTGCTCTTAGAGTAGATCGCCCCTCCTTCCACCGGCGCCGTCGCGAACATGTAGAGCTGTCCGTGGTCCTCGTCGATCAGCACGATGGGCCTGGTGTGATCGTCCTCAACCCGTCCGAACACGTGGCTGGACCAGTTGCCGTCGCGATCACGGGCGAGCAGCAACAGCAGCGGCGCGTTCTCCTGTGTGTGGCTGGTCTTCACCGCCGCGAAGACCCGTCCGCTCCCATCGGACGAGAGCTGCTTGAGATTGATGTGGTCGTCGGCCCAGAGATCGTCGGGGTCGTGGTTGGGGCCGGGCAGGGCTACCTGGCTTGGCTGCCAGACGTCAACGGGATCGCCGTCTCGATGGACCGCGAAGTACATCTTCCGGTCGTCCTGGTTGCTCCACATCACCCCAATGCTGTTACCCTGGAAGGCGATCACCGCCGAGATGTCGTCGGAGTCGACGTCGTCGGCGCCTTTCACCGGCAGGACGAACGGCCGGCCCCACTTGGCATCGTTGCCAACCGTCCGGTTGACCCAGATTCGCTCGTTCTGGGGATAGGTGATCCAGAGCCGCCCGGTCGAGTCCCTGGCAATCGTGATGGTTTCGGCGCCCCCCTCCCGGACCGTCAGCGGAAAACCGCTGTCGAGGCTGTACCGCCTGGACCCGGCATCGTAGCTGTAGCGAGACAACCGCCCCGGTTCGGACGCGCTGCCCGAGACGACGAACAGCTTCCCGCCATCCCAGAGGACGTCCATGTGCGCAGTCGCGCGCGCGTCGACGACCGTGCCGGTGTCGACCCAGGTCTGGGTCGACAGATCGAGCCAGTGGACGGTGTAGGCCGCCGCGGCGGCGCTGTAGAGGCTGCCCCACCAGCGTCCATCATGCCACCAGAGCTTGCTCTGCGGCTTGTCGCTCGTCGGGAGGTCGGGTCTGGACCCGAACGAGAAGTCGCGATAGCCCGCACTGACCTGCGCCGCCCGGCCCACCGAGAGGGTCAGCAGGCCGAGGAGCCAGGCTCCGATGGTGAGCAGCACGAGCTCGCTCAGGTAGGTTCTCCGATGACACATCGGGTGTTGCCTCACGGCACCACGCTCCTCAGGCGCCGATGCCCAGCGCATCGCTGGGGTCCGCGACGGAACTCCCCATCACCGGATCGGCGTCCAGCGGGCGCACCCGGACACGGTCGACCGAAGATGCGGTGACTCGGGTTGATTCGGGCTCGCCCGCCGGCTCTGTCCGGCGCGTGGGCGCCGACGGCGCTGTCGCTGGCTCCGCATCACGCCTCGGCTCCCAGTAGCGGAGCCGGCGCCCGGTCAGAACCTGCCAGGCGGCCTTCAGTGAGGCCAGATTGACCAGTCCGAAGAACACGGGAATGGCAACCAGGCGATTGCGCCCGAGACGGGTGTCCCGGAGAAGCCAGCCGGCCGCGGCAGCACCGTACCAACCCAACTGGCCCAGCGTCGCCAGGCGGTAAGCGGGACCCCTGCGCCAGAGGAAGGGGCTGACCCCCAGCAACACCAGGAGCGGCAGGCCGACCAGACGGCGGAAGACCTTGTGCGACCAGAGCTGGACGGCGTAGAAGCCGTAGGTGAACGGGTTGAGCAGCGCGCGGACGGCCAGGACGCCGCCGAGGCCCATGTTGACGACCCGCACCTTGCGGCCGAACTCGATCTCGTTCGACGTGGCCACCGGCTCAACCGCCACGGCGGCCGGCTCGAAGACCAGGCGATAGCCTCGGGTAATCACCCGGGTGGAATTGACGAAGTCGTCCATTGCGGCGGGCGGCAGCGGTTCGACCAGGGAGCGCCGAACGGCGTAGATAGCGCCGGTCGCCGAGATGGCGTTGCCGCCGCGCGTCCCGTACTGCTTCAGCAAGCGGTCGAAGCTCCAGTAGGTCCGCTCGCCAAAGCCTTCGGCCTGGCGCGCCCGTTGCGTGAGGTAACGCTGGTCGCCGGCAACGCAGCCCACCGTCGGGTCGGCAAACGGGCGGACGAGCGCGCGGACGGCGTCGGGCCGAAACATGCTGTTGGCGTCGGTAAAGGCGAGGATCTCGCCGGTCGCCGCGGCGGCGCCGGCGTTGAGCGCCTCGTTCTTGCCGACGCGTGGCAGGCCCAGGAGTCGGACGCCTCTGGCGGCGTACGAGCGGACGATGGCGTTGGTGCCATCCTCCGAGCCGTCCGAGGCGATGATCACCTCGAGCCGATCCGGCGGGTAGTCCTGGGCCAGCGCATTCTCGATCTTGGCGGCGATGGTCGCCTCCTCATTGCGAGCGGCGACGACCAGACTGACCGTCGGCGTGACGTCGGCGCTCCGGACCGGCCGCGGACGGAGGAGTCCGCGCAGCAGCACCAGCAACGGGAAGCCGACGTAGGTGTACAGAATCAGACCAATCGAGCCCCAGAACAGGAAGCGTCTCATTCGTTGTCCTCCAGCAATCAGCGTTCAGATCTCAGCGTTCAGCAGATGTGGCCGCTGCGGTCAATAGCTGTCGGCGAAGGGCACAGGCTCGGGAGCAACGGCATCATGGACACGCTGCTCCGAGCTCTGTGCAAACGATTGACTGCCGATCGCCGATAGCTCTCGGGGACCGCTGACGGCTGACTGCTGACCGCTGACGGCTTTCTTCGCAAAGAACCGGGCCAGGGCGGCGGCGTTGCGCCGCTGGTCGTACTCCTGGAGCACCAGGTCTCGTCCGGCCTGGCCGAGACGGCGGCGCAGACCGGCGTCGTCGTACAGCCTGGCCAGCGTCTCGGCCAGCGTCGTGGGTGAGCCCGGCGGTACCAGCAGGCCGGTCTCTTCGTGTCGGATGAGCTCAGGAATACCGGAAATCCGGCTGGAGACGACGGGAACCCCGCAGGCCATCGCCTCCATCAGCGAGACCGGAATGCCCTCCGACCGGCCGCTGGACGTGACCACGCTCGGCAGGACGGAGACGTCGGCCCGGTGGAGAGAGGCGAGCACCTCATTCCGGCGGCAGCCACCTTCGAGGTAGACGCGGCCGCCGAGGCCGGCGTCGGCGATCTGCCGTCTCAGGAGATCGCGCTGCGGCCCCTCGCCGATGAGGTGGCAGCGAAAGTCAATCCCGCGCTCGCTCAGCAGGCGGCAGGCCTCGACGAGGTCGGTCTGGCCCTTGCGCTCTTCCAGCGAGCCGACGCAGACGATCGTGAAGGGCCGCGCCATCCAGACGCCGTTCGAGTCCGATTGCGGCTGAAAGAGGGCGGTATCGACGCCGCAGCGGACGACGGCGATCTTGTCGCGCACCGCTTCGCCGCAGTGGCGGATGATGAACTCCCTATTGAAGTCGGAGATGACGACGACGAAGGCGGCCGCCCCTACCTTCTCACGGAGCATCTGCTGGTCGACAAAGAGGTCGTGGGCGTGAGCGGTGAAGCTGTACGGCACGCCGAGGAGGCGGTGGATCACCAGTGCCGCGACGGCCGGGTGGGTGGCGAAGTGCGCGTGGACGTGGTCCACGTCGCGGCCGGCCAGGGCGCGGGCAAAGGCCACCGCCCGCGGCACCGTGCCCAGAGCGCCGAAGAAGAAGTTGGCGCTCCCCCAGGTGCCCCGCAGCACCTCCCACCAGACCCGCAGGTAGTCCGCAGGCCGCTGCCGCAGGAAGTGCCACTGCGCGAGCAAGGTCTCGGCCGAGAACAGCGGGCCGCCGGGGATGTTGGCAAGGAAGGTCTCCGCCTCCGGGTGGGTGACGCGCTCCGACGTGACGATGAGCGGGCAGAGCACGACGTCGACGCCCTGCTCTCGCACCGCCAGCATCTCGTAGAGCACAAAGGTCTCGGTGAGCTTGGGAAACCGTGAGACGACGTAGGCAACCTTCATGAGCGATTGCCGGCGCGCGCTCCGCCGTTGGCTGGAAGCGCAGCGCCATTCTCCTTTCGCTTGATCGCCGTGCTTAGCAGGTCGGCGTAGATGGCATCGTAAGCTCGTGCGACGGCCTCCCAACTGTGGTGTGCCACCACGTAGTCGCGCGCCCGCCGGCCAAGCGCGCGACGGGCCGTCGCGTCGCGCAGGAGATCGACGACGGCGGCCGCGATCGCCGGCGGCGCCGACGCGATGCGCACCTCCCGGCCGTCGGCCACCGGGAGCGCCTCGACCCCGAGTGGCGTCGCCACGATCGGCCGGCCCGCGGCCATTGCCTCGAGCACCTTGTTCTTGATCCCGCTCCCGTTGACCATCGGACAGACGACAACGGCCGCCCCGGCCAGCCAGGGTCGGACGTCGTCGACGTAGCCGGTGACGGCCACGCTCGGATCGGCGGCCAGCTCCTGGATGGCCGGCGCGGGATCCCGGCCGACCACCGTGAATCGGGCGGATGGGACGGCCTGTCTGATCTGCGGCCAGACCGTCCGGTAGAAGGAGAGGACGGCGTCGACGTTGGGCGGATAGGACATGACGCCGACGAAGACGACGTTCGGATCGCCCGCTTCGGCCCACCAGGGCGCGAAGTACTCGGTATCGACGCCGTTCGGGATGACGTGGACGGCGGCGCCGGGCGCGAGGCGCCGGACCGCAGCGGCGTCGGCGGCGGCGACGGTGGTACAGGCAGGGAACTGACGAACGGCGAGCCGCTCGCACCAGGCCGTCAGCCAGTAGCGAAGCCGGTTCCGCACCCGTGCTTCAGGTGATTCTGGAGGCTGGATCGTGGCGATGCCCGCCCCTCCGGTCGCATGCCCGTCGGCAGCTCGGGCCGCCTGGAGGGTGCTCGAGTCGATCAGCTCGAGCAGTTTGGGGTGGTGAATCCGGCCGGCGAACGCGGCCATGGGCAGTTGGCGGACGTGGACGACGTCGAACGGCTTGGACGCCAGGAGCTGATCCAGGCGGATCTGCATCCGGCGGGCGGCGTCGGCGTCGAAGCGCCAGCCAAAGCGCGCCCGTGTCCACCCGAAGGCCGGCTCGGCAAGACCGGCGAGATTTGGCACCCGTTCCCGCCGCGGCACCAGGTGCACCTGATTGAACGTCTCGGCCAGGGCCGCCCGAGTCTGGTCGAGCTGCTCCCGCGGCGCCGGGCAGAGCAGCGTCAGGTCGTGATACCGAAGCCGCCGAAAGAGATGGTAGCCGATCAGCTCGTTCCCCTGATACCGGCTGATGGGGGCCGAGCGATCGATGACCAGGATTCTCATGCTGTCCTCCAGTTCATCCAGCTCAAGACGGGCCAGACGTTCCGCGCCAGCCAGCGATCGTCGTTCTGGAGATCGAGGCGGCGGGTCAGATTGGCGACGACGAAGCGGAGCCAGTAGACGATGGCCGCCACTCGCCGGAAGCCGGCGTCGGCCGGCAGGTCGAGCTCTTCAGCTACCGCCTCGAACAGGCGTCGCTCGCCCAGATCGAGGTTGCCGGCCAGAAGCTTCTCGACGACGACGTCGCCGTGCCGGTACCGTCTGAGCATCGCCGACGGATAGGTCAGCAGGTGGTACAGGTCGTGGACGGGCAGCTCGTCGGCGACGGCTCGGTCCCAGTCGACGATGCCGGTGATCCCTCCCCTCGGCCAGGACACCAGCAGGTTGCCGGGCCAGAAGTCGCCGTGGACCCAGGCCAGGGGCACCTCCCGCCCCAGCAGCTCCTGCTCGATCAGCCCGCGGAGATCGTCCAGTTGCCGGGCTTCGAGGCCGACGGAGAGTCCGCCAAGTCGGGTCAGGTCCCGCCCGACAAGACGCTCGAACTCCTCGGCGTCGACGGTCCGGCGGACCAGCGTCGCCCGACCGAGGGCGACGATCACGTCGGCCGCTCGCCGCTGGAGCCAGGCCAGCGTACCGGCGTGCGCGAGAAGCCAGCGGCCCGGCACGCCCTGAAGAGCACTTTCCAGGATGTAGGAGCGGCCATCCAGGTGGCCCTGGCCAAGCGGCTCGGGCAGCGCGTCGTACCAGCCGGCCAGCGACGGAATGGATCGGAGCCGGCGAACGGTCTGGTAATGGTGGCTCAGGCCCTCGGCGGCGAGTGGGCCGGGCTCCGCCTTGACGACAATGGTCCTTCCCGACCCGCCCGGCGGCGCGACCCGCGCGACCAGCGCGCCGGTTTCGGTCTGGCACAGGCGCTGAATCACGAGCCCCTGGGCGGCACAGCCGGCAAACTGCTCGACGACCCCGGCCTGTTCCAGCAGCGCTCGCTCGACGAAGCGGCGCTGCGGCACCGGCGCGGTCGAGCCGGTGGGTCTGGGGAGGTCCCAGGCAACCCGCAGCCGGCGAAGCCAGCTCGCGCCAGAAACGACCTCGACCAGTGGCGTCATCGGCCCACCTCCACCTGCGAGCCTGGGAAGACCACCCGGACGATCGGCAGCCGGGCGAGCTCAGGGAACGTCTGCGTGACGTCGAGCGCGTGCCGGCCGGCGGCCGCGACCAATCCTGAGGCCAGCAGCGTTACCGCGACGGCGGCGAGCGTGCCAGGCACGAGCGGCGCCAGCAGCATCAGCCCCAGCGGCGCCAGCGCCATGGCGAGGTAGACCCGCAGGTGCTCGCCCCGGCAGAGGCCAATGCCGGTGACCGCCTGTAAGCCGGCTTGCTTAAGCAGATTGTGGACGACAAGCGTGGCGGTCGTCGCCATCGCCGCGCCCAGCGCACCCCAGCGGGGGACCAGGACGAGGCTCAGGCCGACGTTGCACAGGACCGCCAGGAGATCGATCGCGACCGAGTATCGGAGCCGGCGAAAGACCCTGAGAGTCAAACCGTTGAAGCCGGTGGCCGCCTGGAAGAAGGAGCCCACGGCGAGCACGGCGAGCACCGTCGCCGACGAGTCGTAGCGCGAGCCGTAGAGCGCCGTCAGGAGCGGCCCGGGAAAGGCCAGGGTCATGGCAAAGATCGGGAAGCAGATCATCGCCATCCAGGTCGCCGTCTGCCAGTAGAGCCGGCCCACTCCGGCCAGGTCTTCCCTGGCATGGAGGCGCGTCGCCAGCGGCGTGTAGAGGATGGTGAAGCTGCCGGTGACCATCTGGCTCAGCCCGACGAGCGGCAGCACGACGGCAAAGGCGGCGACCTCGGCAGCGCCGTGGTAGTAGCCGAGCAGCAGCGTGCTGGAGGACTGGAGCAGGAGCCAGATCGTCGTCGAGCTGACCATCGACAGGGCGAAGGTGGACACCTCCTGGAGCGGTGGCCGGATCGGGCTCTCGCGGAGGCGCCGGAGCAGGTCCTCTTTGGCGAGGAGCTGCACAAACAGGAAGCCGTAGACGGCGAGCCCCACGAGGCCGGCGATAAGCAGGCTGCCGGCCAGGAAGGTGACATCCCGCTCCAGGGCGATGGTGGCCAGCGCCGCGGCCAGTTTCAGCCCCGGCGCCAGGACCGCCCGCCGGAAGAAGATGGCCCGCGGCCTGGCGAAGCTCGCGAACAGATTGGTCAGCAGGTTGTTGAGCGCCTCGACCGGAATCAGGAACACGAGGATGAGCAGCAGCTTGGCGGTCGCGACATCCTGGACGAGCACCTGGCCGACGGCGCCCGTGAAGCCCCGGAAGGCCAGGGCGCCGGCAACGCCGAGCGCGGCGATGACGCCGACCGCCAGGACGATCGTGCCGAGAAGCCGGTCGTACCGGCGCTGCTCGCGATAGAGCGGCACGAAGCGCGCGACCGTTTCCGGCAGACCGAGCGAGACGAGGGTCTGGCCCAGCAGCACGATCGATAGGCCGTAGGCCAGCGCGCCGTAGTCGGCCTGCGCCAGGTAGCGGATGAGCAGCACCTGAACGGCGAACTCGATCCCTCTGGCGATCAGTCGCCCGACAAAGAGCAAGCTCGATCCACGGATCTGGCGGACGGCCAGGTCACCGGAGTGCATGGTCAATTGGAGCCCTCCGACGAGAATTGGCGCCAGATCAGACTGGTGAGCTGCCGCCGGACGACGGCGGGCTCGTGGCGGGCGTCGAGCACCGTCAGTCCGGGCAGCGCCGTTTGCAGGCGCAGGTAGCCCTGTCGCTGCTGCTCCAGCCATTCGACGGCGTGTTCCTGCTTGCGCCGGTAGAGCTCGTCGGCCGGAACGTCGAGGTAGACCACGAGGTCCGGGGCGGGGCAGGCGTTGGCGACCAGCCGGCGCCGGATCCGCCGCCGCCACGAGCCGGTCTGCGGAGCGATCAGGGCATCGTAGCCGTAGCGGTCGAAGACGACGAGCTCGCCGCGGCGGCACCGGTAGGAGGCGACGGCGTAGCGGAACCAGCTCTCCAGCAGGTCGGCGCTGATGCTCAGCGGCGAGACCAACGGACGGGGCAGCCGAACCAGGCGGCGCCGGGCCGTTCGCAGCCAGCGGCTCGGCGGAAAGCCGACGGTGCTGCTGGCTGCGTTGCTGCCCATGTAGATGCGTGACACCGGCAGCGGGCAGCGCTCGGCGAGCGTCGCCGCCAGCGTCGTCTTGCCGGCGCCGTCGGGAGCGAGCAGGGCAACGCTGACTCCACGGCGCCGGCCGAACCGGTCGAGCTTGCGAAGGAGCTTGCCGCTGAGACTACGGAACAGTCGGCCGACCTGCTGGCTCCGCGCGAGCCGGGCGATCACCGCCGGACGCAGGGTGAGCAGGTCATCCCATTGCTCGCCGGCCAGCATGGCCGAGAGGCGGGACCAGGTCAGGTCGCCGGGGAATGCCAGAGCCAGGTGTACCTCCAGGATCCGAGATCGACACGTCTCGCCGTCGCCGATTTCATCGCGGAGGTCGAGCAGCCTGGCACGGTGGTGTGGCGCGAAGGCGGCCTTATCGATCAGGCAGTGGAGGAGCAGCAGGAAGAGATCGTCCTCCGCCGCCGGCAGATAGGCGAGCAGCCCGCGCCGGCGGTAGGCGAGGCAGTGGTCGGCCAGCTCGATCCGCAGCGTCTTGGCTGGACGGCCGAAGGCGACCTCCGTCACGATGTCGAGCTTGATCCAGCGGTCCTCGGCCTCGGCGTAGGTCACGAAGAAACGATGAGGCCAGTGTCCCCAGGCCGGCAGCTCGACGAAGCCAAGCCGCTCGGCGGCGCCTTTGAACGCCGCCAGATCGGCCTGCCCCACGAGCAGATCGACGTCCGGCGCCGTCGCCAGGGACTCCTCACCGCCGCGGAGCAGGCAGTATCGAATGTCCACGTCCTCGAGCTGTTGGAACAGCGCCGGCAACACCGTACCGAGATCCAGACTCGCCGTAGTCAAGGGTCCTCCTCCCCTCAAGTCAGCAAGCGCCCTCGCCTCTGACGACGGCGAAGGCGGTTCCGACCAGGATCTTGAGATCGAGCCCGAGGCTGCGCTGTCGAACGTAGGCGATGTCGAGCCGAACTCGATCGTCGAAGTCGAGCTTGCTCCGCCCCGAGATCTGCCAGAGTCCGGTCAGTCCGGGCGCTGCCTCCAGGCGCCCGGTATGCCAGAGCCGATAGGTTTCGGCGGCGAAGGAGGTCGGCCGCGGGCCGACCAGCGTCATGTCGCCCTTCACCACCGAGAAGAGCTGGGGCAGCTCGTCCAGGCTCGTCTTCCGGAGCCAGCGGCCGACGCGCGTGACGCGCGGGTCGTTGGTGATCTTGAAGTCTGGCGGCGTCAGCTCATTCAGGTGCGCGTACCGGGCCTTCAGCTCCTCGGCGTTGTGTACCATCGTCCGAAACTTGTACATGGTAAAGCGCCTGCCTCCCTTGCCGGTGCGCCGCTGGGCAAATACGACGGGGCCTGGCGAGTCGACCCACACGGCCAGCGCGATCAGCAGCATGACCGGGAGGAGGACGAGCAGCCCCGGCAGGCAGATGGCGACGTCGATGAGCCGCTTGCCGACCGCCAGGTAGGCACGGCGGTATCGTCCACCGTTCCCTCGGCGCAACTGCTGTCTAGGCGCTCGCCACGTCCGCATCGGCTACCTCCCGGGTTGCAGCGGTCAGGGCTCCGACCCCGTAGGCAAGGTCGGCCTCTGCACGTTGGACCAGTTGCTCCGGCGTGAGCGCCGAGCCTGGGAAGTGGGCCACGCCCCAGGCCAGGCGCACCGCCATCATGCGGACGATCTCGGTCTCCAGCCGGCCTGCCAGGGCGACGGCACCACTCGGCCCCGTTTCCGGGAGCACGAGCATGAACCGGCTGCAAGCCGGATCGACCGCGACCGCGTCGGTGCCGCGCAGGCGACTGGCGAGGAGCCAGGCCGGCGCCACCAGCGCCGACGATCGATATGCCTGGCGCACCGGGGGCTGCTCAGACTGCTCGAAACCGATGTCGAGCATGAGCAGCGCAAGAGAGCGCCCATAGCGCCGCGCGCGGTCGACTTCGGCGTCGAGGGCCGCCAGTCCATCGGACATGGAGAGAACGCCGGCCGGAAATGCCGGGGCTGGCGCCTCCACCGGAGGCGCCTGGTAAATGGCGCCCATCGACGGAAACTGCGGCTCGACGTCCGGCTCCAGCCAATCGACGGGCTCACGGTTGCGGCCCGACCAGGGAAGAAGGTCCAGTAGATCCCGCAGAATGAAACGTCGCATCCCGTTATTCTCCTTCGCGATCGGCATTGACGACGGCAAACCGACAAAGGTCACGGATGTCCTACCTGATTCGAGCGCGAGCGCCCTGGTATCCTACCCTTGTGCGGCTTGTCGGCCGTTGCTCTGGGCACTCGTCGGTGTCTGCCAGGCTTTTCTGACGAATGCCCCTTTTTTCGGTCGCCAGTCGTTATTGCCTGGACTTGCCGTCGGTTTCGCAAGCGGCATGCCTCTTTTCTGACCGGAAGTTCATTTACCAGGCCGGATGTGAACGGAAGGGAGGCCATTGATGAACGATACGTCACCGTTCAGGTGGCACTCCGGCGGTAGCCGGCCGGTGGTTGGGCAGGAAACATCAGGCAGACTGCTTCCGGCGGTTGTCTGGCGGGGTCCGGCGGCCGCGGGAGGGGTGGGCGAGGCCAGGCGAGCAATACTGTCATCCGCCGGCGGTGTTTTCACCTGAACGGTTTGTCATCCGAAGGGCGCACCTGTCTGACGAAATCGACATCTCTACATAGCGGGCCAGCCTGGTGACCGGCACCTGCATCCCGGTCGACGGCTGCCAGAGCAGGTCGCTGATCTGACCCAAGCGCCTTGATCCTTTCCTTGATCCTCTCCTCCCCAGCGTGCTATGGTAACCCCACGTGACCGGAAGGAGACCGCATGGCGATCAAGAGCGTGCCGGAGATCCGGCTGGACGTGGCCTGGTGCAAGCGTTGCGGCATCTGTGTGGCCATTTGCCCGCACGACGTCTTCACCGCGACGGCCGACGGCCTGCCGGTGATCGAGCGCGCGGCGGCCTGCACCGGCTGTCTTCTCTGCGAGCTTCAGTGCCCCGACTTCGCGCTCGAGATTGTCGAGGGTCAGTAGATGCAACTGCTGTCAGGAAACGAAGCCTGCGCTGAAGGGGCGCTCGCCGCCGGGGTCCGGTTCTTCGCCGGCTACCCCATCAGCCCCTCGAACCAGATCGCCGAGGTCATGGCGCGCCGGCTGCCGGCGCTGGGCGGCAAGTTCATCCAGATGGAGGACGAGATCGGCTCGCTGGCCGCCGTCATCGGCGCCTCGCTGGCCGGCCTGAAGGCGATGGACGCGACCGCCGGCCCCGGCTTCTCGCTCAAGCAGGAGAACCTGGGCCTGGCCGTCATGCTGGAGGTCCCGCTGGTCATCGTGAACGTCCAGCGGGTGGGCCCGAGCACCGGCATGGCCACGCTGCCGGCGCAGGGCGACGTCATGCAGGCCCGCTGGGGCACCCACGGCGACCACTCCATCATCGTCCTGGCACCCACCTCGGTGCGCGAGTGCTTCGACCTCACCGTCCGTGCCGTCAACCTCGCAGAGAAGTACCGCACGCCGGTGGTCGTGCTCACCGACGCCTCGATCGCCTACTTGCGGGAGATCGTCGAGCTGCCCGATCGGGTCGAGACCGTCGACCGGGTCCGCCCCGTCCAGCGCGAGGGCTACCGGCCCTACGCGGCGGGCCCGGACGGCGTGCCGCCGATGGCCGAGTACGGGGCCGGCTACCGCTGGTACGCCAATTCCAGCATGCACGACGAGCACAGCGCCGAGGCGACGGGGAATCCGGAGGTCGCCCGCGCCCTCATCGGCCGCCTCCACGCCAAGATCGAGCAGGGCGCCGACGAAATCGTCGCGGTCGAGCGGCGGCTCATGGAGGACGCCCGGGTGGCGGTCTTCGCCTACGGGTCGCCCGCCCGCGCCGCCTGGGGCGCCGTCAAGCAGGCGCGCGCTCGCGGCCTCTCGGCGGGGCTCGTCAAGACGCTCACCCTCTGGCCCTTCCCGGAGGCGATCGTGCGGGAGGTCGCCGGGCGGGTCGACGCCATCGTCGTTCCCGAGATGAACACCGGCCAGCTTGTCGGCAAGGTCCGCGAGGCGGCAGAAGGGCGAACGCGGGTGGTCTCGCTGACCCGGTTCGACGGCCGGCTGATCAGCCCCGACCAGATCCTGGCATCCATCGAGGAGGCGTCCCGTGGCTGAGAAGCATCGGCCGGCTACCACCGCTCGCCTGCGAGAGCGATACCTGCGCCCGAACGGCCTGCCGACGATCTGGTGTCCCGGCTGCGGCATCGGGACGGCCGTGGGCGCCATGCTGCGGGCGATCGACCGGCTGGAGCTGCCGCAGGACGACGTGGTCATCGCCACCGGGATCGGCTGCTCCGGCTTCATCTACAACTATCTGAGCTTCGACGGCTATCACGGTACCCACGGCCGCGCCCTGGCGGCCGCCACCGGTATCAAGCTGGCCAACCCGAAGCTCAAGGTGATCGTGCCGATGGGCGACGGCGATTGCGCGGCCATCGGCGGCAACCACTTCATCCACGCGGCGCGCCGCAACGTCGATCTGACGGCCATCGTCGTCAACAACTCGATCTACGGCATGACCGGGGGCCAGTATTCGCCGCTGACGCCGCGCGCGAGCCTGGCGACGACGGCGCCGTACGGCCACCTGGAGCGCCCCTTCGACCTGGGCGAGCTGGCCCGCGCCAGCGGCGCCGGCTACGTCGCGCGCGGCACCACCTACCACGTCCGGCAGCTCATCGACCTCATCGCCGAGGCGATCAGCTACCCCGGCTTCGCCGTCGTCGAGATCATCAGCCAGTGCCCGATCCACTACGGCCGGCGGAACCACCTGGGCACGGCCGCCGAGATGCTGGAGTGGATGCACCGGAACAGCGTCCCGGCCAGAGCGGTGGCGACGGGCCGAGCTGTGGCGGGTGATCGCCTGGTCATCGGCCAGCTCCACCGGCAGGACCCCCCGCCGCCGGAATACACGGCCCTGTACGAGGAGATGGCTCGGCGGGCGGCTGCCGGAGGCTCGCGCGGCGGTCCGGCCGGACATGCAGCCGGGGAGCCGGGCGCTGAAGCGCCAACTTCGAACCAGGACGCGTTCCCTGGCGAGGGGGAGCCGGGCGTTCAAGCGCCTACTACGAACCGGGGCGCGCGGCTGTTTGTAGTGGGCGCTTCAGCGCCGGATTCCCGGCCAGCGTCCGGCGCTCTGCTGGATCCCCCCGTTCGGCGGCCGCGCTGGGAGGTGATGCTGGCCGGCATCGGCGGGCAGGGGCTGGCGCTGGCGGGGGTCATCCTGGCCGACGCGGCGGGCATTCAGGAGGGCCGCCACGTCGCCCAGACGGAGACCCATAGCACGAACGTGCGGGGCGGCCCCAGCCGGTCGGAGGTGGTCGTCGCCGAGGAGGAGATCGACTACCCCGCCGTCGACCGACTCGACGTCCTGCTCGCCCTCACCGCCCGCGACCTGAAGCTCTACGTCCCGCGCCTCCGGCCCGACGGACTCCTCGTCGTCGACGCCGAACAGGCCGGCGCCGTACCGGCGACGGCGGCTCGGGTGGTGGCGCTGCCGCTGGTGGAGATCGCCCGCCGGCAGTTGGGCAACGAGGTAGTCGCCGGCATCGTCGGCCTGGCGGCCATCGTCAGCCTGACCGGCATCGTCTCCTGGGACGCGCTGGAGCGCGCGATGCTGGCCTACGTTCCCCCCCAGGCCGCCGAGCTGAATCGACAGGCGCTGGCGTTGGGCCGGCAAGCAAGCGCATCTATTGACCGCATCGTTGAGACCTCACCGTAGCGCGGGGGCTCGTCCCCCGCTTCCTCTCTGGTAGCGCGGGAACGGGCGGGGGACGAGCCCCCGCGCTACGGAATCGGGCGCGGCGTTCATGTTTCTGCGCAGCGGTCAATACCTCTGGCGATTAGGACGGCTGTAGCCAATCCTCAAGCGTCAAGCCTTCGATTTGATCGAAGTGCCTGGTGTTGTGGGTAACGAGCACCGCGTTGTTCGCCAAAGCCGCCGCCGCGATGAGCGCATCGATCTCGCCGGTCGGTCGACCTTTCCGTCGGAGTGTGAGCCGCAGTCGGCTGTAGGCGTGCGCTGCATTCTCGTCAAAGTTGGCGACGCCTATGATACGGAGGAACTGCATCACGCGAGCTGTGTTCTCTGAAGCGCGCGCCGACGCCAGCGCGCCATACAGCAGCTCTGCCAGCACCAGCGAGCTGATCGCCACTTCGGGCAGATGGTCGCTGATCTGTTGCGCCACACCGACATCGCCATTGAGGTAGGCGACGACGATGTTCGTATCAAGGTGTCGCATCGAAGTCAACGTCTCGCGGCAGCGTTGCGTCGCGAATTCGCTCTATCTCCGCGAAAATCGGCGGCAAACTGTCGTCCGCTGCCCAGGTCCCGCACAACTCCTCCGTGAGCCGGCGCTTCTCTTCCAACGTCAACGGCCTGGGGCGAATCGCGACGATGACCTCTGAGCCTGGCGGCAGCCCGGTCTCCTCCTCCAGTTCAATACGCTTTCCGCGAACGACCCCTCGGATACTCGGCAACATACCGTCGCCTCCCTATCAACGTAGGTTCGAGGTTCAACGTTCAAGGTTCGAGGCCAGGGCACGCGCTCTCAACCTTGAACCTTGAACCTCGAACCTTGAACCGTTTCTTGGCGTCTTGGCCGTTCGTTCTCTCTCGGTACGGCTCTACGCCCTCGCCGCGGCCGCCTGGCGACCCAGCCGCTCGCGGAGCTGGGCGAAGTAGCTCGGCATCGGGCCGACCGGGATCTCGACCAGGACCGGGCCATCGACAGTGAGCGCCTCCCGAACGGCGGACCGCAGGCCCCCAGGGCCTTCGGCCCGGATGCCCCGGACGCCGAACGCCTCGGCCAGCTTCATGAAGTCGGGATTCCTCAAGTCGGAGCCGAGAACCCTGCCACGGAACTGGGTCTCCTGGATGCGCTTCACGTTGCCGAAAGCGCCATCGGGAAAGACCACGGCGATCACGTCGATGCCGTGGCGCGCCGCGGTCGCCAGCTCCTGGACGTTGTACAGGAAGCCGCCATCGCCGTTCAGCGAGATCACCTTCCGGCTCGGATTGGCCACTTTCGCGCCCAGCGCGGTCGGAAAGCTGAACCCCAGCGTCCCCTGATAGCCTGACGTGAGGTAGCTGCGCGGCTCGTAGACCGGTAGGCCCACGGTACACCAGTAGGCGACCTGCGTCAGGCCGGTCACGACGATGGCGTCGTCGGGCAGGACCGACCGCAGGACCTGGCCGTATTGCGCCTGTGGCTGAATCTCGTTCACCATCTCGGCGACGGCGCCCTTCATCGCCAGCAGCTCATCCCGGCGTGACGCCCGCTTCCGATTGTGCCGCTCGACCCGATCGGCCAGCGCCGCCAGCGCCGCCCTGGCGTCGGCGATGATGCCGATGGTCGGCCTGGTCGGGAGATCGACCTGCTCCGGGTCGGCGTCGATCCGAATGAGCGGGCGGTCCGGGCCGACCTCGATGGATTGGGTGCCCATCAGCGCCATGCGGGTTCCCACCGCCAGGACCGCGTCGGCCGTCCGCAGGTAGCGCGGCGCCGCGATCTGGAGATGGGCCAGGTGGTGGCGGTCCGAGATGGCGCCGCGGCCGTTGCCGGACATCAGGACCGGCGCTTCGAGGAGCTCGGCAAGCCGGCGGAGCTCCTCCCAGGCGCCGCCCGCCAGCACGCCGCCGCCCGAGAGGATCAGCGGGCGCTCGGCCCGGCCGAGCACCTGGGCCGCCTGCTCGACCAGGTCCGGGTCGCCGGCCGACCGTTCGACCGGCAGCGGAAGGCCAAGCTCGACCTCCTCCACCTTCTGGAGAACGTCTGGTGGCACCTCCAGCTCGACCGGCCGGGTCCGCGGCGTCCGGAGCTGCCGAAACGCCTCGTGGACGAGGCCCGGGACCTCGGCCGGTGACATGCCGCAGGCGGCCCACTTGGTGAGATGGCGAATCAGCCCGAGCTGGTCGTCGATCTCGTGGAGGGCGCCGCGCTTGGCGCCGATCAGGTCCGATTGAATCTGCCCGCTGAGGGCGAGGACCTGGGAGCTACAGGCGAAGGCGGTCGAGAGGGCGGCCGTCGTGTTGAGGAGGCCCGGCCCCGGCACGACCATGTAGGCGCCCACCCGCCCGCTCGATCGGGCGTAGCCATCGGCCATATAGGCCGCGCCCTGCTCGTGGCGGGTGTTGATCACCCGAATGGCGTCCCGCTCGTCGTAGAGGGCGTCGAACGCCCAATCGAGCTGGACGCCGGGCAACACGAAGATCGTCTCGACCCCTTCCTGCTTCAGCGATTGGACCAGCGCCTGGCCCCCGGTCATCCGTGTCATGTCGTTCCTCCCTCGACCTCTTCTAGGCTGCCCGATGCCACAGGACTATGCCCTCCCGCTCGATGCTGCGCGCCAAACTGTACGACCTCACGATCATGGAGCGATACCGCTCCTCGTCCAGAACGAGAACAGACAGCAAGAGCCGGAAGTCATGTCTCCACATGACATCGTAAGCGACGCGACTCACGGTATTTTCCAGTTCCGGCGTGACGACGTCGAGCACAACCAGGAGGTCGACGTCCGACTCCGGTCTTGCCGTGCCACGAGCGTACGAGCCGAAGAGCACCACCTGACGCAACGCATCCCCGAGCGCCGTCTGAAGGCCTTCGGTGGCCTCAGCGAGCATGGTCTGAAGCTCTCGATTGAGCGAGAGCCTTTTTGCGCTCACGCGATCCTCCTGCAAGCGAACCGCCACATGCTGCCGTCAGAATGGCGGCACCACCGATTATGCCAGGTCACCCCCGCACCATTCCAGCACGAACCCGCCCAGCACTTTCGCCGTCGGCACGAGCGAGCGCAGGTCGAGCCATTCGTCGGCGGCGTGCATGTTGCCCCCGGCGGCGCCGTAGCAGCCTGCCGGAATGCCGGCGAAGTTGAAGTAGCGCATGTCGTTGGTGCCCGTTCCAACCCGCGGCTGCAGCGCCTCGCCGGTGACGCGTCGATGCCAGGCCCCGAGCATCTGCACCGACGGCTCCTCCATCGACACCTCGGAGCCGCCGCTCCGGAAGCCGTCGTAGGTCACCACCGGCGGATGGCTCCGGAGCCATTCGTCTTGCTCAGCTGCGCGCCGGACGGCGTCCTCGATCTCGGCCCGGGCCTGCCCGACGCTCCGGCCGGGGTAGAAGCTGAGTCGGCAATGGAGCTCGCAGGCGCCGGGCACCGTGCTCGGCCAGTCGCCGCCGCGGATGACGCCGATGTTCAGGTTGATGGGGTGGTCGATCCCTTGAAAGAGCGGATGGACCGTCTCGTTCAGCCGCCGGTCCAGCTCCTCCAGCGCCCGGATGATCGGCACCGTCTTGACGATGGCATTGACCCCCTGTGGCGCCCGGGCGGCGTGGGCGGCCTTGCCGGTGATGGCAACACGGAACCAGAGGACGCCGACGTGCGCCATCGTGAAGAAGCCGCCACCCGGCTCGGTCAGAACGGCGGCGTCGGCCCGGTAGCGCCGGCAGGCGTCGAGCGTGCCGTTGCCGGTGCATTCTTCCTCGACGACGCTCTCGACGGTGAGGTCGCCGGCCAGACGGATGCCCAGGTCGCGCAGCAGCCGCGCGAGGAAGAGATTGAGGGCGATCCCACTCTTCATGTCCAGGGCGCCGCGTCCGAACAGTTGGTGGCCGACGATCTCGGCAGCCCACGGGTCGTGCGTCCAGGCGGCCAGGGGTTCCGGGCTGACGACGTCGATGTGGCCGTTCAGGATGAGCGAGCGGCCGCCGCCGGTGCCCTTCAACACGCCGGCAACGTTCGGGCGTCCGGCGAACGGCACACCGCTATCTCCCGCCTCGGGCAGGTCGCGCACCGCCTCGTCGAGATCCCAGACGTCGACGGCCAGGCCGGACCCGCGCAGGTGGTCGGCCACGTATGTCTGCGCCGCCGCCTCTTCGCCGAGCCGGCTGGGCCGCCGGACCAGGTCCGCCACCAGCGCGACGAGCTCGTCCTCCCGCGCCTCGATGGCCGTGCAGAGCTGTCCGACCGTTGTCTGGAGCCGCTGCGTTACCATTGGTCTACCTCCCCTGTCTTTCGGGTATCCCGACCGTTGTCTCCGGTAGGGGAATCATAGCCGCGCGTCGTGGCCCTGTCCATTGCCTCATCGGAGCAGGGGCGCACGCGGAGGCGCGGAGGTCGCGGAGGCGGAGAGCACCGAACCGAGCCGCGACCGTGAGGGAGC
>JACQGW010000171.1 GCA_016199325.1 Chloroflexota bacterium | reverse complement strand
GGACGACGGTCTCGACGATCTCGTCGGGATCCTGGGTGTCCAGGCAGAGCGGAAAGGCGTCGAGCCCGGCGAACTCGCGGAAGATGAGGCACTTGCCCTCCATGACGGGCATCGCGGCGAGCGGGCCCAGGTTGCCGAGGCCGAGAATGGCCGAGCCGTCGGAGACGACGGCGACGGTGTTGCCCTTGATCGTGAGGTTCCAGGCGTCGTCGGGGTGGTGGGCGATGGCGCGGCAGACCCGGGCAACGCCGGGCGTGTAGGCCATCGACAGGTCGTCCCGGGTCTTCAGCGGGATCCGGCCGGACACCTGGATCTTGCCGCCGAGGTGCAGGAGGAAGGTGCGATCGGAGACGTGGGCGACTCGGACGCCGGGGACCGCATTGACGGCGTCGACGATCCGCTGCCCGTGGGTCTCATCGCCGGCAGCGACGGTGAAATCGCGGACGATCGCGCTGCCGCCGACCCGAACGATGTCGACGGCGCCGATGTCGCCGCCGACGGCGCCGATGGCGCTGGTGATCACGCCCAGCATGCCGGGCCGATTGGCGTACTCGCAGCGGAGGACCAGACTGTAGCTGGCGCTCGGCTGTGACTGGCTGCTCATGGTGGATGCCGCCTCCTCCAACGAATTGACCCAGCCGGCGGATGCCGGAAGTCCGGGTGGCGCATGATGGGCGCTACAGTAGCTCGACAGGAGGACCGTTGTCAAGACGGAGGCTCTGGCGCCTACCCGATCGATGACCGGAGGGACGACATTCAGCGGGCGATCTGCATGACGCCAGCGAAGATGTCGCCCTCGCGATCGGGGGCGTGTACCCGGCTGGCGGCGCGCTGGAACCACTCCTGGCTGAAGACGAGGTGGAAGAGCTGCTCCGGCATGCGGGCGAAGAAAACGTTCTCGCCCATTTGCGTTCGGTGACAGAGCAGAGCCTGCCGCTTGACGCCGACGTATGCCCGGACGTCGACGACGGTGGTCACCAGCTCGTCCGGCGTGCCGAATGGCGCTTCGGCCGTCTGAATAGGAGCGGGTGGGGCGATGCCCGCATCGCGGAGACGGCGGGCGAACTCCTGGATGAGCGACCGGGGAACGGCGGTGTAGTAGAGCTTGAGCGGGGTCCAGGGCGCCAGATCTTGCTCGGCGTACCGGGCTGGGTCGCCCGCGGCGGCGAACGCGGCGCACGTGATCCGGTGGGCCTGGATGTGATCCGGGTGGCCGTAGAAGCCATCCTGATCATAAGTGACCAGCACCTGGGGGCGGAAACGCCGGATCAGCGCGACAAGTCGGCCGGTCGCTTCGTCGGGGTCGGCCCGATGAAAGCTGGCCGGGTGGTCGTTGTCGGGGGTGCCGGCCATGCCCGAGTCCCGGTAGCCGAGGAAGCAGAGGTCCCGAACGCCGAGCAGGTCGCAGGCCGCCCGTAGCTCGGCCTCCCGGTGCTCGGCGAGGGTCTCCGGCGTCGCATCCGTTCCTACTGCGATCTCGCCGACCTCGCCACGCGTGCAGGTGACGAGGACTGTCCGGACCCCCTCGGCGGAGTAGCGGGCGAGGACGCCGCCGGTGCCGATCGCCTCGTCGTCGGGATGGGCGTGGATCGCCATGAGTGTGAGCGCGCCATCTCCGGACACGATGTTCACCTCTGACGCAGTTCCCGAAAGGATTGACCAGGCAAGGGCGCGGCCTTTCTCACCATCTCTATCTCTCCTGGCGATCTTGGCGTCCTGGCGGTTCGGCCCCTCTCAAGACTGCGCTAGTCGCCCATGCGGTCAAGCCAGCGATCCGGCTCGGCGACCTCATCGAGGGTCGGCGCCGTCTCCGCCGAGCGCCAGGCCAGCGAAAGGGCCGCCAGCCCGCGGCGGTCGACGACGGCCTTGACGAACTGCTCGCCCAGCCGGTACTGCTCGAACTTGCGCGCCATCCCGAGCAGCCCAAGGATCTGGCGGCTGACGCTCCGAGTCCGCCGTTCGCTGATCGCGGCGATGTCGGCATAGTCCGGCAGGATGCGGGCGCCGATCCGGTGCATCAGGAAGTTCGAGGTCCCCTCCGCGAGCGCCATCCGGGCCTGGATGTGATCGAGCTGGCGGCGCAGCTCGGGGTCGCCGCGCGGTCCGCCGATGGCCGCCTGGACGAAATCCCAGGACAGACCGGACTGGTGGGCGGCCTGATCCAGGACCCGGGCGAGGATCGCCCGAACGGCCCCGGCAAGATCGGCCCGGAACCAGGGAAACACCTCGAACTGGAACCCGTGCGCCGTCTCGTGGAGCGCGATGAACTGGCGGAACTGGTGGCCGGGCAGGTTGAACTGCGTCATGACGCGGGAGATGTTCGGATCGATGAAGAGGACGTCGGTCTCGCTCTGCGGGGCAGCGAGCAGCTCGACCTCGTACTGGCCGAGGACCAGGTTCGCCAGGCCGCCCAGCAGCATGCCGATCGGCGCTGCCATCGCCTCGGCCGCCACGTCGCGAGCCAGCCACGTCTGTGGAGACATGGCGACGACCTGCCGGTAGTGCCCCTCGAGGTCGGCCGTCATGGCACGCATCCGTGGAAGCAGGCGGTTGAGCCAGGTATGCCGGTCGAGCGGAACGGCCACCGCGCCAAGGTCGCGTTCGACGGTCCAGCCGGTGAGCGCCGTGATCTCGGCCTGGCTGGTCCGGACGGCGCCGGCATAGTCGGCGGCCGGGTCCACCTGGCCGGCCGGCGCCATCAGGCGGGCAAGGTCACGAGCCCGGTCCCACGAGATCGCCTGAGGCGGCTCGCCGTGGGACCGCCATTCGGCAGCCGCCCGGTACGCGATCGCCCCCGCGAGCGCAATCCATCCTGCCCTTCGCCACACCATTCGCTCCCCTCCGCGGGCGCAATCCGAGACGAATGCACGGACCGCGCCCAGGCCATGACCAGATTGTACACCAATCGCCATGGCTCACGCCTGCTCAGGCATCGGCCGGCGGGCTCGCTGCGTCAGACGAACCCGGCGAGCGTGCGCGCTGCGGTCCTCCTCGATGGTTTGATAGCCCCAGCGCAGCGGCTGGTCCTGGTAGTAGCTCTTGCCGAGCTGGCGGGCAAGAGCGGCCTTGGTCAGCTCCATGCCGAGGTAGAAGGCGTGGCTGGGCTCGTCGACGCCGAGGCGCTCGAACATCTCCTGGACGTCGGTCCCCTTGACGAAGACGTGCGCGTTGAAGGCGTAGAGATCCTCGCCGTCGGTGAAGATCCGGAAGTTCGGGTCGGTGATGCGGCGGTGCAGGTCCCGCAGCTCGCTCTCGACGGCGCGGGATGGCTTGCGATCCTTCAGCGTCAGGAGGCGGTCGTCCAGGTTTTTCGGGACCATGGCCCGCCGATGGGCGTAGTGCATGAGCCGGCGGGCGATGTCAACCTCGCGGACGGCGCCCCGGCACCAGTGGGCGACCTCGGTCGTCAGGACGTGGGTGATGCCCAGCTCCTGGACGAAGCCCATCAGGAGGGCGTTCACGCCGGTCGAGTCGGCGTCGGTCATTTCGGTGATGTTGCCGATGCCCATGAGCATCTCGGCGTGCGGCCAGCGCCGCCGTGCCTCGACATAACGCATGAGGGATTCGGCGAAGCCGAAGTTCAGCGGCTCGACGATCGGGTCGACGATGTACCGCCGGCCAAGCGCTTCGAGCTGTTCGACGTTGGCCGCCAGCGAGTCCAGGCCCTGGCCGAAGTCCGGGATCACCACCGGCGTGCAGCGGAGCGCCGGCGCCAGGTCGAGGTTCGTGCCGTTGATCGAGAGCAGGTAGTCGACGCCGGCGGCATCCGCGCGGCGGATTTCGTCTTTGTCAAAGGTGTCGATGGAGAGCGTAAAGCCCCGCCCTTTGAGAAGCCCGACGACCTCCGCCACGTTCTCGAATCGGCGGTCGAGCGAGCAGCCGAGGTCGACGACGTCGGCGCCGCTCGCCCGGTAGTACTCGGCCAGGTTGACGATCTCTTCGGTCGAGAGGTACGGCGCGCTGTTGATCTCGGCGAAGATCGTCACCGAGTGCTCGCCGTCCTGCGCGTAGTCGGCCGGGCGCGCCTGGCCGCCGAAGCGGTCCGGAATGTCCTTCAGGTCCCTGGGCCCCTTTTCGACCCGCACGCCGGTGCGCTCGGCGATGGTCTGGGGATCGCCCTCGCAGAGCCCCGGGATCACGATCAGATCCGTCTCGGGCGGCACCGTCAGCCGGTCGGCGATCCAGGTCGTCGTCATCAGGGCGGCGACCGTGATGCGCTGGACGGCGATCTCGTAGGCAAACGGCGGCTCCATCTCTCGGAGAACGCCCTCGAGTGCGGGGGCCGCGAGCTTACCGGTCACAAACAACATTCTCACGTTGAACCTCATCGCCGGTGCATTCGGCAAAGCCGTACGGGATCCGGTTGATGGACTCGGCCATCCCCCGGTGACGCTCGGTCCCTGCTTCCCCCACCCTCAGTGCATCACAATGCCGCCGTTCACCATCAGCGTCTGGCCGGTGATGAAGCTCGCGTCATCGGAGGCGAGAAAGACGGCGGCCCGAGCGATGTCCTCGGGCGTGCCCCAGCGATCGAGCGGCGTCGCCGCGGCCACGGCCCGCAGGCGCTCCGCCGGCAAGGTATCGCCAAACCGAGTCTTGACCCAGCCCGGCGCGAGGACGTTTAGCCGAACCGTTGGCGCCAGGCTGCGGGCCAGGCACTTGCTGAACGCCAGGATCGCCCCTTTGGCGACGGCGTAGATCTCCGGGTTCTCGCCGGCCATCCCCTCGACGACGTGGTCCCAGGAGACGTTGATGATGCAGCCGTGGCCCTGGGCGCGCATGACCGGGGCGACCGCTTTCGAGCAGTAATACGTGCCCTTGACGTCGACGGCCAGGACGCGATCGAGCTTCTCCTCGGGCGTTGTCGCCGCCGTCACCTCGGTCAGGATGTCGGCGCCGGCGTTGTTCACCCAGACGTCGACGCGGCCGAAATGGGTCAGGCACGCCTGGAGCAGCGCCTTCACCTGGACCGGGTCGGAGACGTCGGCCTGCACGGCGATCGCCTGCCGACCGAGCGCCCGGACCTCGGCGGCGACCGCTTCCATCTCGGGCCGGCTTCTGGCGGCATTCACCACCAGATGTGCCCCGGCGCCGGCCAGTGCCAGTGCAATGGCCCGGCCAATGCCACGTCCAGAGCCGGTGACGACGGCAACCCGATCGGCGATGACCATCCTGCCCTCCTCCGCGACCGGGGAGCGCAGGCGGCTCGCCTGCCCCGGGGCAGTCCAATAGACACCCCCGCGCGTGCTCCCCCTCCGATTGCAGTTGCGGAGATTCTAATGGGAAGCCCGGACAGATGCTAGCAGGCGACCAAGCATAGCACAGCCTTTGCAGTATAATACATGATCCTGTCCGGACGAGGATGCGCGTGGCGCAGCAAGCACGGGTTCTGGTCGTCACCGGCGAGACGGAGCTTCCGATCCTCGCCGCCCAGCTCGAAGCGGCGGGATTTGCCGTTCGCCGGGCCAGCACCGGCGCGGAGGCCCTCGCGGTGGCTGCGCGTGAGCAGCCGCACGCGGTGGTCGCCAGCGCCCTGCTGCCCGACCGCGACGGGTTCACCGTTTGCTGGGAACTGAAGAGCGACCCGCTCCTGCGGGGGATTCCCGTCGTCCTGCTCGACGAGAGGGAGGCGCTCAAGCAGGATCGGCCATTCGGCAAACAGCTCGGTGCCTCGGCGGTCCTCGATCGGTCGGCACCGGAGAAGGTGGCGCGAGCCATCCGGACGGCCATCGCCTGCCGGGACCACTGTGTGCAGTCGCCCAGGCTCGACGAGGTGACGTTCCTGCGAGAGAACAACCGACGGCTCGCCGGAACGCTGGCGAATCACCAGCGGCAGGCCGAGGTCGCGGCGTACCGGCTGCGGAGCTACGCCAACCATCTCCACGAGGCCAACTTTCACCTGCAGGAGGCGTATCTGGCGACCCTCGAGGCGCTGGCCGGCGCGCTTGATGTGCGAGACGCCTATACCCACAGCCACTCCCGCGCCGTCGCGCACTACGCCGTCGCCATCGGCCGGGAGCTCGATCTGCCGCCCGAGGACCTCGAGTCCCTGCACTGGGCAGGTCTGCTGCACGACATCGGCAAGATCGGCATACCCGACGCCGTTCTGCGCAAGGCCGGCAAGCCGACCGAGGACGAGTGGCGCGTCATCAAGACGCATCCCGACGTGGGCCACCGGCTGCTCTCGCCGCTCAAGTTCCTGCGACGCGCCCTGCCGGCCGTCCGGCATCACCAGGAGCGGTTCGACGGCCGCGGCTACCCGAGCGGGCTGCGGGCATCGGCCATTCCCCTGCTGGCGCGCGTCGTCGCCGTGGCCGACGCCTTTCACGCCATGACGTCCCAGCGGCCGTATCGGCTGGCGATGACGACGGAACAGGCGATCGATGGGCTCCGGCGAGGCAGGGGAACGCAGTTCGACCCGACGATCGTCGACGCCTGCCTGCGAGCCCTCACCCGCGAGGCAATGGCCGGGCCACCACCGAGCCCCGGACGCCTGCTGGTAGACCGGAGCGAAAACGTTCACTGACTTCGACCCCCCGCTCTGCCCCCGGCCGGCCCGCCACGGGCCGGGGCGCGATTCTGTGGATAACTGGGTTGCGAGGGCAGGCGGCCTGTGTTAGGATGATGCCCGCCACTGGATTCCCCGGTTGGAGCCTACCCCTGAGGGAGGAGATCGACCACGTTCCGGTTCTGCTCGAAGAGACGATCGCGGCACTGCGAGTCCGGCCGGGCGGCCGGTATATCGATGCGACGCTGGGCGGTGCCGGCCACGCCGAGGCCATCCTCGAGCGGTGCCGGCCGGGGGGGCGGCTCCTCGGCATCGACGCCGATCCGGAAGCGATCGAGAGGGCCCATCGCCGACTGGCTCGGTTTGGCGACGCCGCCGTGCTCGTCGCCGGCAACTTCGAGCGCCTTGCCTCGATCGCCGAAGCCCACGGGTTCGCCGCCGTCGAAGGCGTGTTGTTCGACCTCGGGGTGTCGACCTCCCAGATTCTGGGACCGACGCGGGGATTCAGCATTCGCGCCAGCGCGCCGCTCGACATGCGCTTCAGCCCCGAGCAGGGGATAACGGCTGGGGAGCTGGTCAACAGCCTGGCCGAGAGCGAGCTGGCCGACCTGATCTATCGATATGGTGAGGAGCCGAGGAGTCGCCGGATCGCTCGGGCGATCGTCGCCGGTCGGCCCGTCGCCACGACCGGCGAGCTGGCGGCGATCGTCGAGCGAGCGATCGGTCGCAGGCCCGGCAAGCTCCATCCGGCGACGAGGACGTTTCAGGCGCTTCGGATCGCTGTCAATCGGGAGCTCGAGGTGCTGGCGGCAGGGTTGCCCCAGGCCGTCGAGATCCTGGCGCCGGGGGGACGGCTGGTGGTCATCAGCTTCCACTCGCTGGAAGATCGGATCGCCAAGGAGTTCATGCGCCGTGAGGCGGCGGGGTGCATCTGTCCGCCCGGCTTGCCGGTCTGTCAGTGCGGCCATCAGCCACGCCTGCGGCTCGTCACTCGGCACGTCGTCACGCCAACGCCCGAAGAGACCGCCCGCAACCCGCGCAGCCGAAGCGCCCGCCTACGTGCCGCGGAACGAGTGATGAGTGATGAGTGATGAGTGATGAGTGAT
>JACQGW010000176.1 GCA_016199325.1 Chloroflexota bacterium | reverse complement strand
GGATTGGGGAGATGCTTCGCTGCGGCTCAGCATGACAGGAGTCCTCTGAAAAAAGCCGAATCGCGCGTGTCCGACTGGCGGAAACACTCGTGAGATCGGTGCGTGATCCGCACCAAAGAGCCTTTCTTCAGGGGACTCATGACAGGCGGGGAGCCGCCGGTCGCAGCTTGGGTCTCCCGGCGGCTCGCCATGACAACAATTGGGACAGCCCTCTCCGGTCAGCCATCCGCCCCAATCCGCTCAATCCGTTCCCAAAATCCGTTGACAGCTATCCGTTCCCAACGCTTGACAGGGGCCGGTATGGCTGCGAGACTTCCCGGGAGGGCTTTATTCCTGTGGCAAGTCAATCCCCACTGCCGACGACGGTTCGGCTTTACACGAAGCCGGTCTGCCCGCTCTGCGATGACGCGCGTGACCTGCTGGACGATCTGGCTGAGGAGTTCGCCCTCGCGGTGGAGGTCGTCGACATCACGGCCGATCCGACGCTGTTTGCGCGGTTTCGCACGGTGATTCCGGTGGTGGAGATCGCCGATGCGGGTCATCTGAGCGCGCCGCTCGACCGCGCGCGGCTCACTCGCTTCCTGGCGGCGGCAGGTGTCCATCGGCGGCGGGGCTTCTGGCCGTTCAGACGTTAGCGTTCAGTGATCAACATTCAGCCTTCAGCAGACCGATGACTCGGCGCGTCCGGCACTGGCGAACTTGCCGGAGGCTGATTGCTGACCGCTGATGGCTGAATGCTCGCGATCAGATAGCCGTTTCGGCGGTCCGCGTCGTTCCCGGCTGGTGCCGGCCGGCCGGGGCGATCCTGCGGAGGATCTCCGGGCGGAGGACGGTGATCCGGCGGCCGATGCGCCCCACCGCTCCTTCGGCGGTGAACCGGTGAATCGCTTTGTTCACGCTCTCGCGCGAGGCGCCGACCAGCTCGGCCAGCTCCTGTTGCGTCAGCGGCGGTGTCTCGGCCGGTCGGACCGCGGCCGCGTTGGCCGGCGCCGCGAGCCGGAGCAGGACGCCGGCGAGGCGCTCATCCACGTCGAGGAAGAGAATCGTGGCGAGCTGGACGTCGGTGCTTCGAAGTCGCCGGCAGAGCTGGCGCAGAAGGCGCCAGCGAACCTCGGGGTAGGCGTGAACGAAGTCGAGGAAGGCCATTCGGCGAACAAAGAGCGTCTCGACCGCCGTCAGCGCGACGGCCGAGGCCGAGCGGGATCCGCCGTCGAGGACCGCCAGCTCCCCGAAGCTCTCCGGCGGCTCCAGCAGCGCGATCGTCACCTGGCCGCCCCCCTCGTCGCCGACGGCGATCTTGACGGTGCCCGACCGGATGAAGTACAGCCCGTCGCCGGTATCGCCCTGGTGCAGGATGGTTTCGCCCGGCGCCCAGCGGCGGATCCGACCGGCATTCATCAGGGCGGCGATCTGTTCCGCCTGCGCATCGGCAAGCAGCGGATGCTCCTGTAACACGTCCGAACCCATCGGCGCCCTCCCCGTACCGATTGTACACCTGACGGGCAGTCAGTTCAATGCCGGAGGGCCGGGTGGCTCAGCAGCATGCGTGCGATGTGAACAATTCCCACTCTTCCTATTGACATCCGCTCCGGGCGCACCTATAGTACCGCTATCCGGCCAGGTCCCTGGTCGGCTCTATGCTGTCGAGCCCATTTCCTGTTCGCTGCTCTCCGAGCACCGCCTGTGTCCGGAGCACGCGTTGTGTTCGCGTCCGCGCCGCTCACGCTTCATTCGCCGACCGCACCGTGCCGGCGGCCGCCAGAGCTCGAGCCCTCTGAAGGAGAGGGAGAGGAGAGGTCATGAAACCGCTATCGTCTCGCTGGCTGACCCGAGTGCGCCCCTATCTGCACATCCTCGTCATCCTCCAGTTTGCGCTCATGCCGCTCCTCGTAGCGCCGCTGGCGCCCCCGGTCCAGGCCGCCGCGATCGACGGCCACGAGCATGGGCTTCGTGGTATCGGTGCCGAAGGACAGGCGGTGACGACGACCGGTGGGTCGACGCCGTCGAGTTCGGCGGCAGCAATGGCATCAATAGTCGACGTTGCCGCCTACGAAAACTTCTTCTCACCGCGAGAGATCACGGTGACTGTCGGCACTACAGTCAGATGGACCAACAGCGGTGCATTCGGACACACCGTCCATTCTGATACCCCTTTGTTCGACTCGGGCAACATCGCCCCGGGTGGGACGTTCACCTATACGTTCAGTGCAGCCGCCGATTACCCCTACTACTGCGCGTTTCACGGCACCTTTGGCGGCGTCGGCATGAGCGGCATCGTCCACGTCGTCGAGGCACCCCCACCGCCGAAGCCCAATCTCTTCGTCACCAAGACGGCCGTCCCGACGACCGTGCAGGCCGGCGCGAACGTCACCTACACCATCCAGTGGGGCAACCGCGTCGGCGCGGGCGAGGCGACCGGCGCCGTCATCACCGAGCACCTCCCGG
>JACQGW010000175.1 GCA_016199325.1 Chloroflexota bacterium | reverse complement strand
TAGTAGTCGTAGTAGGAGACGAAGTACTCGACGGCGTTGTTCGGAAAGAACTCCTTGAACTCGGCGTAGAGCTGGGCGGCCAGCGTCTTGTTGTGGGCCAGGACGAGCGTCGGCCGCTGGACTTTCTCGATCACCTGGGCCATCACGTAGGTTTTCCCGGTGCCGGTCGCTCCCTTGAGCGTCTGATGCCGCTCACCGCGCCGCAGCCCCTCCACCAGGTCGCCAATGGCCTTCGGCTGGTCGCCGGTGGGGCGGAAATCGGAGTGGACTTTGAACTCGGGCATGGTAGAGGTATTATACACTGGTGGCCCAGTTGCTCTCCCACTTCCGCCAGGCCCTGATCTCCCGCCGGCGCCGCTGGCGGACGCTCGGCGAGCGTGCCGTCGTGGCACGCCGGCGGGCCGATCTGGCCGACTTCCTGGCCGACCTCTACCCTGGCGCGCCGTTGCTGACCTGGGCGGGCCGGCGCTACCCCGTCGCCCTCTTCCCGGCGCCGGCCGATCCACCGGTGGCGCCGAACGCGGCGCTCGGCGCGCTCGATCTGGTGAACCGCGCGGCCCCGGACCGCGCCGTCCGGCGCCTGGGCCGCTCGTACATCCGGCGCCTCCTGGCGTCCGGGCGGCCGCTCGCCAACCTGCCCATCTTTGCGATTGACCGGCTCCAGATCGACTCGGCCGGCGTGCCGCGGCTGGACTGCGCTATCGGCCGCTACTTCGACGCGCTGGCGACCGGCAGCCTGCTCGAGCTGGAGCTCCTGGCCCGGCTGCCGAATGCCGCCGCCCGGGGGATGGCCGGGCTGTCGTGGGACCGGCTGCCGCTCCGCTGGCGGGCCCAGCGGCTGGCCGGCAACCCTCTGTGGAACGGCGCCGGCCGGGCGGCGGCCGTTGGGATCTCGACGGTGCTTGCCTTCACCCGTGAGGACCGATCGTTCGCCGTTCTGCTCAAGGAGCGATCACTCCGGCTGGCGAGCGCCGTCGACCGCTTCCACGTCGTCCCGTCGCTCATCTTCCAGCCGCTCACCGGCGATCCGGCTCAGGCGTTCGACGTCGAGGCCGCCGTCGAGCGGGAGTACCTGGAAGAGGTGCTGGGCGTGCCGGAGCCCGGCGAAGGACCGCCCGATGCAGCGGCGGCGGGCGGCGCCGATCTGGCCTTTCTCCGGCACCTCCGCGACCGCGGCGAGGCTGAGCTGCGGTTGACCGGCGTCGCCGTCGATCTCCTGAGCCTGCGGCCGGAGATCTGCACGCTGCTCCTGATCCGGACGCCCGAGTGGTATCGGCACCACGCCGGCGGCGCCGCCGGCCTCCGCCGTCTCGACCTCAGCCCCCGCCCCACCTGGCAGCCCGGCCAGCCCTGGACCGAGCGGCTCGATCCGCTCTTCGCCGCCACTCTCGACCAGGTCGTCGCCATCATGCGCACCCCCGGCGCCGCCGTCCTGCCGGCGATGGCGGCACTGGCGCTGGCGAGCCGATCTGCCGGTTTCTAGTTTCTGGTTCCTGGTTTCTGGTCAACGGTCAATGTCCCTTCACAGGCGCTCGGCGGAAGCGCCGCGGCGGCTGGCGGGAGTGGGCCGCCCGTTGTCCAGCGGCAGGCGGACCGTGAAGGTGGATCCCGATCCTTCCACGCTCTCGACGGTGATGGTGCCACCGTGCCGCTCGACGATGTGCCGCGCGCCGGCCAGCCCCACGCCGGTGCCGGCAATCCGCCCTGCGACGTTCGTGCCCCGATAGAACCGCTCGAAGATATGGGGCAGGTCCACCGCCGGAATCCCGACGCCTTGATCCCGGACCTCGAGGACCGCCCACCGGCCTGCCGCGGTCTCCTCGCCGGCGATGCGGACGGTGATCTCACCCGCCTCCGGGCTGTACTTGACGGCGTTGGAGAGCAGGTTTCCAAGCACCCGCTCGATCCGGGCGGCGTCCCATGTCCCCACCAGCTCCGGCACAGTGGCCTCGACCAGAATGCGGTGCTGTTTCTCCTGCTGGTGTTCGGCCGCCGCCTCACGGGCAAGGGCAACCAGATCGGTCGCGCGTCGATCGAGCACGATCTGCTGGCCAATTCGCAGGCGGGCGGTGTCCAGGAGCTCCTGAATCAAGGCTGCCATCTTCGTCGCGTTGCCGTCGATCTGCGTCAGCCCCTGCGTGATTGCCTCCGGCTCCAGCGCCCCGATCTGAGCGAGCTGGCGGAGCAGCAGTTGCGCGTACAGCTTGATGATCGTCAGCGGGTTCCGGAGGTCGTGGGCAACCGAGAAGAGGATGTCGTCCCGCAGGCCGATGGCTTCCCGGGCATCGTGGTAGAGCCGGGCGTTGTCGACGGCGATGGCAGCGCGGCGGGCGATCTCCTCGGCCAGGAGGAGATCGGCAGGGCCGTAGCGACGATCTCCCCCGGCGACGTGGAACGAAATGACTCCGAGGGTCCGTTCCCGGGCCAGCAGCGGCACCCACATGGCTGACCTGGCACCAAGCCCGCGGAGCAGCTCGAGGTGGCCGTCGTTCTGGGCGATCTCCTCCAGCAGCGAATCGGTAACCTCGGGGTAGAATTGTGGCTGGCCGGTCCGCAGCGCCCGAATGGCGGGGTGGGGCCGCTGCGGACCGGGCGGGTAGCGGCGCCGCAGCTCCCGCAGCAGCGCCTCCTTCGCCGGGTCTGCGTGGGCAACCTGGACGTGCCGGAGCGACTGGTTTTCGTCGAAGATGTTGACCAGGCACCAGTCGGCGAAGAAGGGCACCGCCTGCCGCGTGACGCCGGCGAGCGTGGTCTCATAGTCGAGCGACGAGGCAAGCAACGTGCTCGCCTCGGCCAGGAAGACCAGGCGTTGTTGCATCGCCTCGGCCGCCGCCCGGGCGGCCTGCTCCTGCACAAGACGGACATGCTCTTCTTCTGCCCGTCTGCGCTCGGTGATGTCCCGGAAGTAGACCGAGAGCCCGTACTGCCCCGGGAAGATCCGTGCCTCAAGCCACGTGTTGAGCGGCTCGTAAAACGCTTCGAACGCGACGGTCACTTGCTCCGCGACGGCCCGGTGAGCCTCCCGGTAGAGCAGCGCGCTGGCATGCACAGGGAATACCTCCGGCGCGCGCCGGCTGATCAGCTCTTCCGGCGCTTTGCCCAGGAGCTGCGCGGCCTGGTGGTTGGCGTACGTGACCCGCCACTCCTGGTCCACGGCGATGAACCCATCGGTGATGCTGTCCAGCATGCCCGCGATCCGTGCCTGCGCCCCCTGGGCTTCCTCCATCAACTGCACGGCCCGCAGACTGGTGGCGACCAGGCGCTCGTTCACGTCCCGCAAATTCGCGGCCACCGCCTCGGCGGCGGTGCGGGCCGCTTGCTCCTGGATCAGCGCGGCGCGCTCTGCCTCCGCCTGCTTCTGCGCGGTGACGTCGCGCGCGATGCCCTCGACGGCCACGAGACTACCGGCCCGGTTGTAGATGGGCAGGAGGCGCCGCTCCAGCCAGACCTCGTGCCCATCCCGGTGCCGTACCCGCGCCGTGTACTCCGATGGAACGTGCCGGCCCGCCAGCAGCGATTCGATGATCGACTGGTCGTCCGGATGGGCCAGCTTGAGCGGGAGATCGGGATCGGCGTAGTGCTCCTCGGGGGTGTAGCCAACGATCTCCGTCGCCGCGGGGCTGACGTAGCTGTAGCCGCGGACCGGCTTCAGCTCGTACCGGTAGATGATGTCCAGCGCATTTTCGGCAAGGCGGCGATACCTGTCCGCGGCGCTTTCGAGCTCCGCGGTCCGGGCAGTCAGGCGGTCGCGCATCTCGGCGAACGCCGTGGTCAGATGGGCCACCTCTGCCAGGTTGCTCCTGGGCAGCGCAGCCGTGCCGTTGCCGGACGCAACCCGGACCGCCGCGCCGGCGAGGAGGCTGAGCGGGGCCGTCAGCCGGTCGGCAACCTGCATGCCAATGGCCGCCGCGATGCCGACGGCGAGCACCAGAGTGCCGAAGATCACGTCGCGTTCGGCGAAATCACTGGCAAGCGCGGCGGCTCTTGAACGCTCCGCCACCACGCCCCAGCCCAGCGCCGGCACGCCGGCGTAGCCGGCCAGGCGCTCACCGTCCGGTGTCGGGAAGCTGAGCGAGCCCTCCTCGCCGCTGGCGAGGAGCTTTGCGACCGGCGGAACGATGGAGTAGTCGGCGAGCGTTCCGACGAGTGAGCCGTTCGGGTGGACGATGACGCGTCCACGGCCGTCGACGAGGTACGCTATCTGGCCGTCGCCAACACTCGTGCGGGCGAGGAGATTGGCGATGCGCGCCAACTCGACCACGCCCAGCGCAAGCCCGGCATACCGGCCCTCCGCGTCCCGGATCGGCACGCCAAAGGCGAAGACCGGGCGGTCAATCGGAGGACCGATGAGGATGTCGAGCGATGGCTGGTTGGTGCGCCGGGCGTCGTCGTAGGCCGCAAAGCCGGGGCCACGGAGCAGCAGGCGGTCGTCGCTCCAGGCGATGGGCTCGCCGTCTGCGGTATATGTCGAGAAGGCGACGGTGTTCAAGTAGGCCGAGCTGAACGCCTGCAAGAGGGCCCGCTGCTCGCGCGGATCCCGCGCCAGCAGACCGGGGTGCGCGGCCAGGGCGGCTACGGCGCTGCGGCGCAGGCTCACGTAGTCGGCGACGTCCCGGGCCAGCGCGGCAGCCAGGGCCCGCTGCCGGCCGAGCGCCTCGGCCACGATGAATCGCTCGTCAAGCTCGGCGGCCAGCGCGACGACGACGATGAGCGGCAGCGCAGCGGTGGCAGCCAGGACCAGGGTGAGCCGCGTCCGCAGGGAGGCCGGATCCACCCGTCGCCGATGCGGTCTCACCCAGGGCAGCACGGCGAGGAGCGTACCGAAGCCTCCGAAGTGGACGATACCGGTCCAGTGGCCGAAGGGCAGGGGCACGGCCACGAGGAGGGCGAAGAAGGCGCCCGCGGCGAGCAGATGCGCCGCCCGGCCTGCCGCCGGCGGCAGGCCAGGGTGAAGCTGGGTGATGCCGAGCGCGAGCCCGCTGCCGAGGAGCAGCACGCCGATCCCGGCGAGATAAGGGCGGGCCAGGTCGTAGGCGGGTGCGCTGAGCTGGCCGGGGAGGGCGATGATGACCAGGCCGTTGACGGCGGCGCTCACGCCCATCAGCAAGACGAACAGGTCCGGGGTCGGGGGCCAGGGGCC
>JACQGW010000180.1 GCA_016199325.1 Chloroflexota bacterium | reverse complement strand
GTCCTAAGCCCTGTCGTCGGGGGTTCGAGTCCCTCCGGGGGCGCCAATCAACAGGGAACCCGCCCAATTGGGCGGGTTTTGCTTTTCCCATCCCCCCTCGCCCGCCGTGCGGGAGAGGGGCCGGGGGTGAGGGCGCGCTTCCCCTCACCGCCAGAGGCCGAAGACCTGCTCGGCCATCCCCGTTTGCGCCAACAGGGGCCTCGAGAGAATGCCGCCGGGGTCGAGCGCCGCGACGCGGGTCTGGAAGTCCCGAACGCGCAACTGCCGGCGCAGATCCAGCTCCAGCGCCAGCAAGTAGAGCAGCGCCTTCAAGCAGTTGGGATGGGTGGTGAGCAGGTCGCGGCAGACGTTTTCGACCTGCTGGCGACCGCCGAGCTGCCAGATGGCGGTGACCAGCGCCGTGCGCGCGGCCGGGTCCGGCGGGACGATGGCAGAAGCGGTGCGCAGGTGGCTCGCCGCCTCGGCGAATTCGCCGGCCTGGATCGCTCGCATGCCGTCGACCAGCCGGCTGGAGGGCACCGAGCCGCCGATGCGCTGGAGCTCGGTCCGGATCTGCTCGTTGCCCGGGTCCAATTCGTAGGCGCGCGCGAAGTGCTGGCGCGCCTCACGGAAGCGCCCCTCGCCCTCGTCGGCGATGCCGAGTCCGACCTCGCTGAGCGCGTCCTCAGGATCGATGAGCAGGCATGCCCGGAAGCGCGCCCGAGCCGTCGGCTGGGCCATCTCCAGCTCGGCCCAACCGAGCACGCGCAGGGCGACCAGCGCGTGCGGATAGGCGGCAAGCACGGCCCGGCTCAGCTCAGCAGCCCGCGGATGGTGGCCGGCCAGCGCCTCCGAGCGGGCGGCCTTGAGCAGATCGGCCGGCTTCATCCCACCGGGCTCAGGCGGTCGTGTTGCATGCACGGCTTCCTCCTGGTTTCACGGCTGGTTTCCCTGTATCACCGCCCGGCGTCCCGGGAGCAGGCAACCAGGTCCAGCGGCTTCAGGGATCTGGGGTCAGGTCACCCCCCAGCCATTCCCGCTTCCTCGCAACGAAGTCGGCGAAATGCGCCGGCCCCAGTCCGGCCGCCTCGGCACGCCGCTCACCCGCTGTCTCGCTCGCCCCGCTGGTGCGGCGGATAACGTCGGCGGCGATGGCCGCCGGTGGAGGCGCCGGTCGGGGAGCAGGGGCCGCCGGCCCCACGTCGACGGCCGGAGTCGCCGGCGGGCCCGTTGCCGGAGGAGGAGCCATCGGCGTGTCGGCCGCGTGGAGCACGACCGGCGCCGTGTCCGGCGCCGGCGTCTGAGCAGGCACCGGCGCAGCGATCGCCCCGGAGGCGGTGGAGCCGGCGATGGAAACGCTCGGGGCGGCCACCGGCACGGCGGCACCCGTCACGCGAAGCAGCTCGACCGCCAGGTTTCGGTAGATTCCAGCGGCGTCGCTCCCGCCGTCAAACGCCAGGACACTCCGCCCGGCCTTGAGGCTCTCGGCCAGGGCAGCGTCCGGACGGAGCTCGGCGTCGAAGATGTGGACCTGGCCCTCCAGGTGCTGGCGAATCGTCGCGGCGACCTCGCGCGCCGGTACGGATCGCTGGTCGGTGGTGGTGAGGAGCAGGCCATAGACGACCAGGTCGGGATTCAGGCGCTCCTGGACGGCGGCGATGGCCTCCAGAAGCTGGCCCAGCCCCGATACTGCGGACAGGGCAGCCTGGACCGGGATGATCACGCCGTCGGCCGCGCTGAGCGCGTTGGCGACCACGAGGCCCAGGTTCGGCGGACAGTCCAGGAGCACGTAGTCGTAGCCCTTCACGACGGGCCGGAGCAGGACGCGCAGCATCAGCTCGCGCCCGAGCGCCGACACCATCGCCAGCTCGGCGCCGACGAGCCTGGCGTTGCTCGGCACCAGCTCCAGCCCGGCAGGTGCCTGGACGATGGCGTCGCGCAGCGTCTGCGTCATCCCCCGGTTGCCCCGGACGGCGCTGGCGAGGAGCAGGTCGCCGATGGTCAGCGCCAGCTCGCCCGCGTTCGCGAGCCCGCCGGCGATGGTCAGGCTGGCTCGGGGATCGAGGTCGACGACCAGGACCCGTTTGCCTGCTTCTTTCAGGGCGGCGCCAAGATTCAGCGCCGTCGCCGTCTTGCCGGCGCCGCTCTTCGGGTTCACGATTGCCACGACCGGCATGGCGCCTCCTCCCTGCGCGCTGCGCTTCGGCCCTGTCGGTCTACCAGCTCGCTTGCTCGCTGGCTGTTCCTGATGCGATTATAGCACCCTGCGGGAAAAAGAGAAGTGCCCTTTTCACCGGACTGCTGCCCTCACCCGCTGGCCGGTGCCGCCGAGCGGAGGACGGGATCGACGAGCTGGAGCTTGCCGCCCGAGGGATCGAGGGCGTTGGAGAGATAGCGGCCGGTGGTCGGCTCGACGTAGAGCGCCCGCTCGAAGGTGATGCCTGCGGCGGCCAGGGCGGCGTGCGTCGCGTCGAGGTTGTCGACGGCGAAGGCGATGTGGCGGAGGGCCGGCTCCTCGTCCGGCGGCGCCTCGTGCAGCTCGAAGACGACCTGGTGCTCCCCCGGCAGCTTGAGCTCGACCGACCGGCCGCGGTGGGCCGTGCGGGCGATGACGACGAAGCCGAGCTGTTCGAGAAACCGAACGTGCGCGTCGAGGTCGCGCACATTCATGTCGATGTGGTCGATTCGTGTGAGCATAGATGCCTCCCCATGTGAGCAACAGCCTGGTCGCCTGATCCACCGTTGACAGGATCGGCACCGGTGCCGTATACTGTAACTGTTCTGGGGCTGCGGTTCAAACGGGTGTAGCTCAATTGGCAGAGCAGTGGTCTCCAAAACCACCGGTTGGGGGTTCGAGTCCCTCCGCCCGTGCCAGGTTTCCCTAGCGATAGCGCCAAAGACCGCACCCCTCCGGCCTTCGCCGAGAGGGGTTTTCTATCGCTACCTTCGCTGCCCGAAGAAGGATACCCTGTGCATCTACCTACCGAAGCGGGTCGTCCCGCGTCTGGCCATGCGACTGATGGAGGGGGTCAGCTCGCAAACGATCTCGGGGATGACGCGCGGCGGTCTCGACACGGGCTACCGGACTACAACGAGCTCCGCCGCCGCGTTCGCGAGGCGGGCTTGCTGCGCCGTTCGTACGGGTACTATCTGGTGACGTCTCTTGCCCTGCTCCTCGGCTTCGTGGCCGTTGGCGGCATGCTTGCCTTCCTCCCTGGAATCGGCGACGCCGTGGCGGTCCTCGCGATCGCCCTGCTAACGGTCCAGGTTGGCTTCATCGGGCACGACGCCGGCCACAATCAGATCTTCCAGCGGACGTGGCACAACCGCATCGTCGGGAACATCGCGATGCCGCTCCTGATCGGCATGAGCTTCGAGTCGTGGACCGGCAAGCATAACGCCCACCACTCGCACACGAACGAGGTCGGCAGCGATCCCGATATCGAGCACTCGTTTCTCGCCTTCACGCCGGAGCAGGCGGCAGAGCGGCGTGGACTGGCCCGTTGGGTCGTTCGCCACCAGGCCAGGCTGTACTTCGTGCTGGCGATGGGCGCGACCATCGGCTTTCGGATCGATGCGTGGAGCCATGCGATCCACAGCTTTCGGGACCGGACGGCGCGCTGGGAGGTGGGGCTGATGGCCGTCAACCTCGTCGGCTGGCTGGTGGTCCCGAGTCTGCTCCTCGGACCTGGCCGGTGGCTTCCGATATTCGCCGTCAGCCAGTTGATCATCGGCGTCTACATGGCCTCGGTCTTCGCACCGAACCACAAGGGGATGCCGCTCATCCGCGGCGAGCGCCCCGGGTTCCTGCAGCAGCAGGTCCTGACGTCGCGCAACGTCGGCGGTGGGCCACTGGTGGCGTTCTTCTACGGCGGCCTGAACTTCCAGATCGAGCACCATCTCTTCCCGAACATGGCGCGCAACAAGCTG
>JACQGW010000170.1 GCA_016199325.1 Chloroflexota bacterium | reverse complement strand
TTGGTCCGAATGCCGGCTTTGTCCCAGACGGCCTTGACCAGCTCGGCCTGGCGCATGTCGAGCGCCCGGTTGATCACCGCCATGGTGACGTCGATGCCTTCGGGATAGCCGGCTTCGGTGAGGTACTGTTTCACCTTGTCGGGGCTGAAGTCGTACTTCGGATAGGCACCCTCTTCGTAGCCAAGGACGCCCGGCGCCCAGCGCCGGACGTAGTGCGGCTTGCCGTAGCCGAAGCTCAGCGTCTTCACCATCGCCTCGCGCTCGATAGCGTGGGCAAAGGCGAGCCGCACCCGCCGATCCTGGAACAGCTTGGTCTTGGGGTTCAGCCCATAGCCGAAGTACCCATACCCCGCCGAAGGGTGCTCGAGAACGGCGATCTCGGGCCTGGCCTGGAGGGCAGCCCGATCCTTCGGGTCGGGCTCCTGGACGATGTCGACGGTCCCGGCGCGCAGCTCGGCGATGGCGACCGTTGGATCGGGCCGGTAGTAGTCGTGGTAGCCGTCGAGATAGGGGAGCGGCTTGCCGTCGGTGCCCTTCGCCCAGTAGTCATTCTTCCGCTTCAGCTCGACCACGTTGTCACGGACCCAGCGCTCCAGGACCATCGGCCCGGTCCCCGACGGCGACGTCGCGATGCCCTCGTCGCCGAGCTTGTCGTGCGCGGCCTTCGAGATCATGTAGATCGAGCCCGCCGCCTCGGTCAGATTGGCGAAGATGGCGGCCGACGGGCGCTTGAGCTTGAGCTTGACAGTATGGCTATCGGTGGTGCCGACGTCCTCGATGACGTCCACGACCGTCTTGAAGAAGGACTTCGGATGGTCCCTGATGCGCAGGAGATTCCACCTGGCCACTTCGGCGTTCCAATCGCTGCCGTCGGTGAATTTCACCCCCTGGCGCAGGCGCAAGATGACGGTCAGCGGATCGGGGATCTCCCACGAAGTAGCCAGCGCCGGCGTCACCTCCCAGCGCGGCGGGTCCATCCGATACTTGAACCCCAGCAGCGGGTCAAAGAGCATGCCATAGCCCGTCTGGCCGATGGTGCCATTCAAGTGCGGATCCATGGACGGGTAGTTGATGACGCTCGAGGTCTTGAGGATGCCGCCACGTTTGACGGCTGGTGCCGGCGTTGGGCTTGCCGCTACGGCGGGGCGAGCCGTCGGCGTCACCGCCGCCTGGACAGTCGCGGCCGGCTGCGGGGGCGTCGTGCTCGTCGCCTGCGGGAGCACGACCGCCGGCGGCTGGGTCGGCGGCGCTGGCGCCGCGGTCGGCCGCGGGCTTTCCTGTGTCGGTGCGCACGAAACCAACGTTGCCGTCGCCACCCCGACCCCGGCGACGACTGCGTACCTGAGAACCTGGCGCCGAGTGACCCGTACCTTCATCGACGTCTCCCCCTTCCGTATTCGGTTGTTCCCCAGTGTCCCTGAACGTGTATGTCGGCGGCGGTGTGAGGCAAGCCGTGGGAAGCGGCAACGCCGGCATCGTGACACAATGCCGCGCGTTTGTCAATCAGTCAGGACCCTGACGCCTACCCCGCGGTCGTGTATACTGGCTCCACCAGCAGCCAATTCCACGATTCTGGGGGGAAGATGCGACCGAACACGACCAAGCGCCTGCTCCAGGAGGGCAAGCCGGCATTCGGGACGTGGCTCTCATTTGCGTCCATCGGCGTCGCCGAGGCGATGGCGACCGCCGGCTGGGACTGGATCGTCGTCGACACCGAGCACGGCGCCACCGGCATCGAAACGCTGGCCGGTATGCTCTCGGCCATCGCGCACAGCGCGTCGGTGCCGATGTGCCGGGTGCCGTGGAACGACCCGCAGGCGATCAAGCGGACGCTGGATGCGGGGGCGCTCGGGATTGTCGTGCCGATGGTGAACTCGGCCGAGGACGCGGCCGCCGCGGTCCGGGCGGCGCGGTACCCACCGCTCGGCATTCGGAGCGCCGGCGGTGGGCGCTGGCGCTACTGGGCGGGCAGCGATTACAGCCAGCGCGCCAACGAGGAGATCCTCGTCGTCGTCCAGATCGAGCACATCGACGCCGTCCGCCGCGCCGACGAGATCCTCTCGGTGCCGGGGGTCGACGCGGGCTTCGTCGGGCCGTCCGACCTCGCCTGGTCGATGGGGCTGCTGCCGAATGGACCCGGCATGGGTTCGCCGCCGCACGAGGAGGCCATCGCCGCCGTGGCGGCCGCCGGCCGCCGCACCGGGACGCCGGTCGGCATCCACGCCCTGAGCGCCGAGGAGGCCGCGCGCCGGGCCGGCGAGGGGTTCCAATTCATCGCCTGCCGGACCGAGGCGTCGATGATGCTCAGCGCCGCCGCGGCCGACCTGAAAACGATCCGCGCCGGGGTGGCTGCACGGGTAGGTGAGCGCGCCTGACGAAACCGCAGAGGCGCAGAGAACGCAGAGAAGATCGCGGAGAACTGGCGCTGAGGTGATGATCATGCCCGTCATTCAAGCCCGGCAGCTCAGAACCGTCTGTGAGGTGATTCTCCAGGCAGTCGGCACTCCGGCCGACACTGCGGAATACGTCGCCTTCTCCCTGGTCGAGTGTGACCTCATGGGTCACGATTCGCACGGCGTTATCCGCCTCCCGGACTACGTCGGACGCATCCAGGAGGGCAGGCTCGATCCGCGGGCGAGGCCGAACGTTGTCCGCGAGACGCCGGTCGCCGGGCTCGTGGACGGAAACTGGTCCTTCGGGCAGGTGGCGATGCGGTACGCAGCTCAACGGGCGGTCGAGCAGGCCAGGAAGGCCGGGCTGTCGGCTGTAGGGGTCGTGCGGGCCAACCACCTTGGCCGTCTCGGCGAGTTTGCGGCCACGATCGCCGAGGCCGGCATGATCGGCATGGTCGTCGTGGGAGGCTTTCGTGCCCGCGACGTGGCTCCCCACGGCGGCGCTGCCCGGGCGATGGGAACGAACCCGTACGCCTTTGCCGTGCCGGCCGGCGCCTTCGGGACGGTGGTCGTCGATTTCGCGACCAGCGGTATCGCCGAGGGCAAGCTCCGCATTGCGCGCGCCGCGGGACTGGCACTGCCGCCGGGGCTGCTGCTGAACAAGGACGGGCTTCCCAGCACCGACCCCGCCGATTTCTACGCGGGCGGCATGCTTCTGCCGATGGCCGGCCACAAGGGATACGGGCTCGCACTCATCGCCGACCTGCTGGCGAGCACGCTGATCGCAGCACCCGATCATGCAGCAGGCGGCAGTCCGGTGGGCGCACTGCTTCTGGCCATCGACATCGCCACGTTTCGCCCCGTGGAGGAGTTCATCCGGGAGACGGAGGCGCGCCTGGCCGAGCTCAAGGCGGTGCCGCCTGCGCCAGGCTTTCAGGAAGTGCTCATTCCCGGAGAACCTGAATACCGAACCAAACGAGATCGCGAGCGGGATGGCATTCGCCTGGGAGACGGCACCTGGCAATCCCTCACGGAGATCGCGCGATCGCTCGGCGTCGACGTGCAGTAGAGGCTGCCCGACGACGGCAAAGCTGGCGGGGCCAGTGCCATCCAAGCCGGTATGGGCAACGACCGTTGACCGGTTGTGGCCGCGACGCTTCAGCTCCCCGAGCGTTGGACCACAGGTGACAGTCTCCACGCGCACCAATCACGCGCGTTGTCGCAGGCAGGCGAGTATGCTACAATGCAGCGCATACAAGACAAAGGTACTGCGGGCTGGCCATCCCAGTGCAGGCTACCGGCGGTGCTGTCGCCGGGTGCCGGGCCAGTTTAGCACCTCCCAGCCCGCCATGCCAAGCCCAACGGGTTTGGCAACTGCTTCGTCGGCTGGCACTGGGCCGGATCTGCTGACGTTCTCCAGAGTACCGACAAGAGCGCATGGAAGAGAGCCTCCCTGGTCTTCGAGGAGGGGGTTGGGGGTGGTACTCCTATGGACTTGAGCGAGCGCCACGTACCCACTGCTCGCGATGACGGCGGAGAAGCGGCCGTCATTCGAGCCATGGATCCAAAGGCGTTCGAGGCCCTTGTGAGGGACCTCCTGGCGGCGATGGGCTATCGCGCGACTCTCACAAAGGCATCCCACGACGGCGGGGTAGACGTTGAGGCGGTCAACCCTGCTCCCATCATCGGCGGGAAGGTCGTCGTCCAGTGCAAACGATACACGGGGACCATCCGCGTGTCGGCAGTGCGAGAGCTCTACGGAGTGGCCATGCACGCGAAGGCGAGCAAGGGCATTCTCATCACGACCTCTGACTTCTCCGCGGACGCGCTCCGGTTCGCCCAGGACAAGCCCATCGAGCTTATCGACGGCCAGCAGCTCCTGGAGCTTCTGAGGGAATTCGGCTTGTGGGTATCCAAAGGACTGGCGATGTTGGCTGGACGATACCGCATCGTCGGTGGGCTGGGTGAGGGTGGCATGGCCACGGTGCACCGCGCCGAGGATAGGGCGCTGGGGCGAACGGTGGCCGTGAAGGTGCTGCGCGAGCAGTACGCCGCCGATCCTGCTTCCTGCCGACGCTTCCAGCAAGAAGCTCGTCTGGCGGCGAGCCTCTCCCACCCGCACATCGTCGGCGTCTTCGACGCGGGCGAGAGCGACGGACGGCCATTCCTCGTCATGGAGTACGTGGAGGGTCCCACCCTGAAGGAGGTGCTGCGTCGAGGCCCGCTGCCCGTTGCTCAGGCGGTGGAGATCGCCGTCCAGACGTGTGCGGCGGTGGCCTTTGCGCATGCTCACGGTATCGTCCACCGAGACATCAAGCCGCAGAACATCCTGCTCAAGAGCCAGTCTTCGACGAGCTCGAAAGGGCGGGAACTGGGGACGGCAGCGTTGTCGCCGGCTGCTTTCCCAGACGTGAAGCTTGCCGACTTCGGCATCGCCCGCGCCTTGAGTTCGGCCTCTCTCTCGGAGACGATGCACGTGCTGGGGAGCGTGCACTACCTGTCGCCGGAGCAGGCCCAGGGAAAGGCGGCCACGCCCGCAAGCGATGTCTACTCCATCGGTGTGGTCCTGTACGAGATGCTGGCTGGGCGTCCGCCCTTCGAGGGGGAGACCGTGGTGGGCGTCGCAGTGCAGCACATCCAGCAGCCGCCGCCCTTGCTGCGCGAACGCAACCCTCAGGTGACGCCGCTGCTGGAAGGCATTGTGCTCAAGGCCATGGCCAAGGATCCAGAGAAGCGCTACGCGTCGGCGGAGGCGATGGCGCGGGCGCTGCGGGAGTATCGGGAACTGGAAGCGGGAACGACCATGGGGGTGCCAGCGCTGAAGGGCGGAGGGCGCCCTCCCTCCGGTGAAGCTACGCCCTTTGCGCCAACCGCCTCCACGGCCCCAACTCCAACGAAGCGTCGGGCAGGGCGCGCCAGGTGGCTAACCCCGCTGCTGCTAATGTTGGCCCTTGCCACTGTCTTGATTCTCTGGATTCTGCTCCCGCCACCGCCCGGCACGCCCACCCCTAGGTCCCAGCCGACCGCGCTGGCTGTGGTAACGATTGCTTTCCTCCCCACGGTGACGCCCGCGCTGATCAGCACGTCGACACCAGTACCTCCGCCGACCCCCTCCGTGGGCGCAGCGGAAACCCTTGGCCGTTTCTACACGCTGGCCGACCAGCGCCAATACGAAGCTGCATACGAACTGATAGGTTCGAAGATCAAGGCGACGGCGCCCTACTCTGTATTTACCAGTTGGTTCACGAACAAGCTGTCCCTTCGACAAGGACAAGAGGCAGCCCGGCTCGTCTCTCAACAGGACAAGGAGGCGGAGGTCGAGGCCGTGGTGTGGTCTTCTGATAGAACTGACGGCGGGGTTGTCACTCAGAAGTTCAGGGAACGCTGGAAGCTGGTGGTCGAAGGGGGCGCCTGGCGCCTCGACACCCGGCTGGAGACGACGCCGATCGAGGTCGGCGCGACATCGCCCTTTGCGACACCAACCCCCTGCCTGAGTCGCGACTATCCGGAGAAGGATGATGCCGGCAACGTCTACCTCGTGTGGCAATGGTGCGATGGCTTCTTCTCTCGGAAGCTCGTCCAGGCGGCACCAACCGCCACCCCGGTCCCAACCGCCACGCCTACGCCGGCGGTCGATCCACTGACCATCCGCAATGTCCTGGAGAACGCCCTCACCCACGTCAAAGGGGGGAGCGTCGAGGGCACGGGGGTGGTGATCCGCAGCCGCCCGGGTGGATATACCGTGCTGACCTCCTCCGTGGTGGTGGCCGGGGGGAAGGAGTATGCGGTGCAGCGGCCCAACAAGGCGTGGGGGGCGGGACGCGTGGTCAATCAGCTCAGCAGCGTCCCGGTAGTAGCCTTGGAAGTGACATTCCCCAGGGATACTGGGATTAGCTACATCCCTGTCCTCTCGCGCATCCGCTTCGATACAGAGGTGGATGGTTCCTGGATAGGACAGCGGGTGTTCACCCGCTGCTATGCAGATGCTTCAGGGTTGATTCGAGAAGGCCGATTGACGAACTTCGGAAGCACCACAGCACCGCCTCAAGGGAGTGCTGTGAAGTGGGTGTGGCTGACTCTCAACCTGACCACAGACAAGTGGTGTGACGGCGCCCCGCTGTTGAACGCCGCAGGTGAGTTGATCGGCATTGTCGCCATCAGCGGCGCAGGAGGCACCACGGCCGCGTCCGCCATACCGAAGCTGATCGTGCCGTAGGCGAGAGCACGCCGCCGATTGGTCCGAATACCGACGTTGTTCCAGACGGCCTTGACCAGCTCGGCCTGGCGGATGTCCAGCGCCCGGTTGATCACGGCCACGGTGACTTCGATGCCTTCGGGTTAGCCGGCTTCGGTCAGGTACTGTTTCATCTTGTCCGGGCTGAAGTCGTACTTCGGGTAGGCACCCCCTTCGCAGCCGCAGGACGCCCGGCGCTCATGCTGGGCGCAGTGCGGCTTGGCGTCGACGCCCTTCGCCCAGTAATCATTCCTCCGCGCTCCAGTACGTCATCTGCCAGTCGTGCCCCTGGACGGCGACGGCCGCCCGGTAGTCCGGACCGACGTTCACGTCGAGGAGGCGCCACTGTGCCGTCTCGGCGGCATCCCATTCGGTGCGCAGGAGCGCGGCCGGCTCACCGGGAGCCAGCGAAACGTCGAACTGGCTGAGCGGGATCGACAATCCGCCGCCTCTGGCCTTGACGTACGCCTCCTTGCGGGTCCAGCACGTGAAGAACGCGCCGGTGCGATCGTCCGCCGGCAGGTGCCGGAGCGCGGCTGCTTCGCGCGGCGAGAAGTATCGGTCGGCGATGGCCTCGACGTCCATGTGCCGGCCGACGTATTCGAGGTCAACCCCAATGAGCCGGCCGCAGGTCAGCGCAATCAGCGCAAGATCCTCTGAATGCGTGACGTTGAAGTGAAGATTGGCCCCCTCCCACTCGCCGGCCAGGGACGGCTTGCCGTGCGGACCGTACCGGAACCGAACCGTGCCCGGCGCGATCTTCAGGTAGCGCCCGAGCACCGTTCTGAGCATGCCGCGGCACACGACGAATCGGTCGCGGTGCTCGGCGAAATGTAATCGCACAGCCCGAGCGACTTCGTCAGCCGAGAGGTGCTGCCGGAGAGACTCGACGCGATCTGCCGGCTGATCACGGTCCACAAGCCAGACGTGGACCTCGTCCGTATGAAGCTCCAGGTCGTCGGGTGGATTCGGCCATTGCACAGGTAGCTCCATGTCGGTAGTCGGCGGTCGGCAGTCGGCAGTCGGCAGTCAGCGGTCACGGGCGTTCGCCTGTCATGCTGAGCCGCAGCGAAGCATCTCCCCGCCGTTCCCACGCTGCGCCCAGGAGGTACTTCGTCATGGCTCAGCGTGACAGCGTTCCCACGAGTTCCTGCGAGCTCCTACGAGTTCCCACCGCAAGCCGTGGAGATGCTTCGCTGCGGCTCAGCATGACGGAGGAGAGACGAACGCCAGGATGACTGCTCGTTCGCTGCGGCTCAGCAGGACGGGGCAAGGCTCTCGCCCGTCACTCATCACTCATCACTCGCT
>JACQGW010000177.1 GCA_016199325.1 Chloroflexota bacterium | reverse complement strand
CTCCATCGTGACGATCATAGCAGAAACGGGGGAACTCGGGGGGACGCTGTCATGAGTCCCCTGAAAGAAGGCCCTCTGGCGCGGTTCACGCACCGATTTCACGAGTGTTTCCGCCAGTCGGATACGCGCGATCCGGCTTTTTTCAGTGGACTCATGACAATACGGGGCTGCCCGGCGGGTTTCTGCAATACTTCATGCACTACCGCGCCAGATGGGTTCCCACTGCAACCGTGCAGGTGGCGGGGTCGTGCGTCATACGTCATGCGTCATACGTCATGCGTCATGGGGCGGGGGGCATGCGTTATGCCGGATGGGGTTCCGCTGCACACGCGCCGATGGCGGGGGGTTCGCGGCGGTGGGGAGCCGGCGCAGTCGCCGGTGTGGCGGACAAAAAGAAATGCCCCGAGCGACCTTTTCGGGCTTCTGCCGCCGGCCTTCGGTGCCCTCTTCGCCTTTCGGCCGCCGTCGGGGGGGCCCCCAACGCCTGCCTACTCGGAGTTCGGTATCCTCCAGTCCTGCGGGTTGCCCGTACTCAACCGCTCGGGACTCTTTCAGAATAACAGATCCGCTCGGGCCTGTCAAGCAGACGAGCTTCCGCCGGCGGGGGGGGGACCGTCATCTGGTCGCGTAGCGGCGGCGGAGGTTTCGAGGATCTGGTGCAGAAGGGCCTCGACCCGGTCCAGTCGGCTCGCCAGATCTTGCAGGTCCGGGCCTTCGTCCTGGCCGACGAAGTAGGCGGCGGTCGAGGCTGCCAGGGTCGAGATGAGCCCGACGCCGGTGAGCATGAGGGCGACGCCAACCAGCTTGCCCCAGATTGTTGCCGGGGCGATGTCGCCGTAGCCGACGGTGGTCGCCGTGACGACGGCCCACCAGAGTCCATTGCCGAGGTCGCCCTTGACCGTGTCGGGCTCCAGGAGGGCCAGGGCGGCGCCGCCGGCGAGCACCAGCAGGACGCTGAGGGTGGCGACGTGGGCGAACCCGCGCCGGCCGAGGACGCGGCGGAGCGCGCCGAGCCCCCGCCAGGTGATGAGGGCGAGTCGGAGGAGTCGGGCAAGCCGCACGAGCCGCACGACACCGAGGAGAGTCGGCAGCAGCGGAAAGGAGAGGACGACGACGGCGGCGCTGAGCCAGCTCCCCCGGACGTAGCCGTGCCGGTTCGGCGAGAGCGCGAGCATGGCGACGTATTCGCCGAGAAAGACCGCCCAGACAAGCCAGTCGGCGACGGCGATCAGGGGATCGGTGGCGCCGCGCTCCTGAGCGATGATGAGCGGGACGGTGAGGAACGCGGCCAGTGCGACGACGACGTCGAGGGTCCGCTGGAGTGCTCGCAGATCCCCGGCGACCCGTCGGCGGACCCCCACTTCGCCTCGTTTGCCCACAGCCGGCTCCCAGGTAGGAAAAGAAATGCCCCGAGCGACCTTTCGGTGTACCCCGCCAGCCTTCAGTGCCCTATGCGCCTCTCGGCTTCCACCGGGTTCCCCCGGCTTCCACCTACTCAGCGTTCGGTATCCTACGGTCCAGCGGGTTTACCTTACTCAACCGCTCGGGACATCTCCATCATACCACGGCCGTGGGGCGTTGTCAAGCAGACGACCATACGGGTTGAAGCATTCGCGGTGGCTGCCCTATACTCGCAGGAGAAGCAAAGCCTCACGCATGACGCATGACGGGACGGGTGCCATAGACTCCAGATCGGTTTTCGCCAGACACTGCGCCAATTATCCGATCTGGAGTTTGTGGCACTCGTCCCATGACGTATGACGCTGCGGTGAGGCCAGGCAAGGGGGAAACGCTGCTCCGGCGATGGTGAAACCCTCTCTGCTGCTCGTCGTCCGCACGGCGGTCGTGCTGGTCTTCGGGCTGAGCCTGCTGGCCGGCCTGCTGGATCACCATGCGGTCGAGCGCGTCCCCTGGCACGATCATCTGGTCCTCGACGCGGGCGGCGTGCTGCCGGCCGGGCGGGTGTCACACCGGCACGGCTACGAGTACGCGCACGCCCATACGCCGACCGGCAGCCCGACGAGCTCGCTCGATACGAGGCTGGCCGTGACCGCATTCGAGCTGGCGCCGCCGGCCGACGGCGGCCTGGGACGCTGGCCGCTGGGGATGGCCGAGCGGCCCGGCAGTCCCCCTTCGCTGCTCAGCGGTCGTATTCCTCCGCCGGTGTTCGGCGGCTTCGCCGAGGTGATCCTCCCCCTTCCGGATAAGCCCCCCATCGCGCGCTGAGTGGCGCATCCGGCAAGTCCCTCGCGGCCGGACGCCCCCGTCTGTCATGCTGAGCCGCAGCGAAGCATCTCCCGGACGCTGCTGGCTCCACCGCGGGAGATGCTTCGCTGCGGCTCAGCATGACGAGGGGCGGGCCAGCCGATCTCCAACTACTATGCAATAGGAGGTCTCTGTGCAACGCGCGCTATCTCTTGTTGGGATGCTGGCCATAGTGGCTCTGGCTGTTCAACTGGCTCTGCCGAGCCTGGCTTTCGCTCACGAGCGCCGCACGATCGGCGGCGGCAAGTACGAGGTGGTCGTCGGCTTCGATCGGGAGCCGGCGTTTGTCAATCTGCAGAACGCGGCGTCCATCCGCATCTCTCGGGCGGGGACGCAGGACCCGGTGGAGGGCGTCGAGAAGACGCTGAAGATCCGGATCGCCTTTGGCGGCGGCCAGCCGAGGGAGTTCGCGCTCCGCGCCGTCTTCGGACAGAAGGGCTACTACGTGGCCGACTTCTTCCCGACCAGGACCGGGGCCTACATCTTCATCTTCGCCGGGGAGATCGAGGGCACCGCGATCGACGAGCGCTTCGAGTCCGGACCGGGGCGCTTCGACGACGTGAAGGCCACCCAGACGATCCAGTTTCCGCAGGCCGTCCCCGATGCGTCGGCCCTCGCCGAGGAGGTCAGCGCGGCGCGCGCGGAGGCTGCGACGGCTCGCCTCCTGGCCATTGGCGGGCTCGTCGTCGGGCTCGCGGGCCTGGCCGTCGGGGCGCTGGCCCTGGTGGGCGGACGATCCCGGGCGCTCGGGACGCTCCGATGAGACGGGCCTCGTGGTTTCTGGTTTCTGGTTTCTGGTGGGGGCGGCGCGCCCCCTCAGCCAGAGACCGGAGCCCCCAAACCAGAAACCCCAAACCAGAAACCAGAAACCCGTTCCGCGGTCCGGCGCTGCTGCGCGGTCTGGTGCTCGGCCTGGTAATGGTGGTCGTGGGGCACGGGCTGGCGCTGGCGCACGCCAACCTCGTTCGGTCGGAGCCGGAGGCCAACGCGGTGCTGGACGCGGCGCCGGGCGAGCTGCGCCTGTGGTTTTCGGAGGCGGTCGAGCTGCGGTTCTGCGAGGTGCATCTGCTCGACCGGGAGGGCCGGCGGCTGGAGCTGGTCGGACCGCTCCGCGCCGATCCGGCCGACGCCGGTGCCGTGCGGGCGCCGCTTCCGCCGCTGCCGCCCGGCGTCTATACCGTGGTCTGGCGGGCGTTGTCGGCCGTCGACGGCCACGTGACCGCCGGCACCTTCGCCTTCGCCGTCGGCCGGGACGAGGTCCCGGCCGGCGGCCTGCGCCCCAGCGCCCGGGGACCGGGCGCCGAGAGTGCCGGAGGGCCGGCACCGGCGGCTGTCGCGGCGCGCTGGCTGGGCTACCTCGGCATGGCGATCCTGGCCGGCGGCTTCGGCTTCGTGCCGCTCGTCCTCCTGCCGGCGATGGCCGAGCCGCGCACGCCCGCGCCAAAGCGCCCGCGGGCAACGCCGGCCGGTCGCCTGGCAGCTCCAGCGGAGGCGGGAGAGGCTGCCATCCCGCCGTTGCCGTCCGGCCTGGTCGTGCTGCTGATCGGCGGCGCGGGCCTGGCGTCGGCGGCCAGCCTGGTTGGCGCGGTGCTCCAGGCGGCGGCCAGCGCCGGCGTCGATCCGCTCGCGGCGCTGGGCGCGCCGCTGGCGGCGCTGCTCGGCGGCACGCGGTACGGCCTGATCTTCTGGGCCCGGCTGCTCTTGCTCGCGCTGCTCGGTGTGCTGGTCCGGCTGCTGTGGGTTCGGATGAGGCGAGCCCGGCCGGTACACGGCCGGTGGTGGTGGTGGTGCGGGCTGGTGCTCAGCAGCCTGGCGCTGCTGACGGTGAGCCTCGGCAGCCACGCCGCCGCCGGGGCGAGCGCTCCGGTGGCCGTGGCGATCGACTGGCTCCATCTGGTGGCGGCAAGTCTGTGGATCGGTGGGCTGGGCGCGCTCCTGGTGGTACTGCGCCAGGCAGGTGCGGCGCGGGAGGGAGACGAGGGCGACCCCGGGCCGGCGCCCCTGCGGGGATCGGCCGTTCATTGGACGCTGCCCAGCACCGATAGACTCGGGAGGGCCAATCCGGTTCCGGGGCTGGTCGCGCGGTTCTCGCGGGTGGCGACGGCCGGCGTCGCCACGGTGGTCCTCTCCGGCATCTACCGGGCGGTGGCCGAGGTTGGCGATTGGGCGAACCTGCTCGATACGCCGTACGGGACGGCGCTGCTGGCGAAGACGGCGCTGATCGTTCCGCTGCTGGGCCTGGCGGGCGTGAGCTTCCTTGCCACCAGGCGGGAGACGAGGAAGATCGGCGAATCGGGGCGGGGCGAGGCGGGGGAGCCGCTCCGGCGACACCTGCGCCGAACCGTTGGCGCTGAGGCGCTCCTGGCAACGGCGGTGCTGGCGGCCGCGGCGGTGCTGACGAGCTTGCCGCCGGCGCGTGACGCCTTCGGCCCCGGCCTCATCCTGCGCGGCCAGGCCGCCGATCTGCGCGTCGTCGTGGCCGTGAATCCCGGCCAGCCGGCGTTCAATACGTTTGACGTGTATCTCCGAGATGGCGCCGGCCGGCCGGTGGCGGGAGCGCAGAAGGTCGCGCTGATCTTCACGATGGTCGAGCACGAGATGGGGGAGGCCGAGGCGGTTGCCGGCGATCTGGGCGATGGCCGGTATCTCGCCCAGGGCCTCTACACCTCGATGAGCGGGACCTGGCGCGTCGAAGTGCTCGTCCGCCGGTCGGGACAGGACGACGTCCGGACCACGCTGGCGCTGCCGATCGGCTCGCGTCGGTCCGGCGACTCGGGTCGCGCTGCGGCCGACTCGGCTCTGCTGGTGGCGGCGCCACTCGCGGTTGGCGTTGGCGCTCTGGCGCTGGGCCTTGCCGCGGTGGTGCGGACGCTGCGGATGGGAAGAGCCAGGGGCAGCCGTGGCCGTGCCATCGTCGCCGTGGGCTGTGTGTTGGCGCTGCTGGGCTCGGGCCTTTCGGTCCGGGCGCTGCTGGCGCCGTCGTCCCCCGCCGCGGCGGATCTGGTGAACCCGTACCCGCCCACGGAGGAGTCGCTGGCCCGCGGGCGGCAGCTCTACCAGCAGGAATGCGCGACCTGTCATGGTCCCGGTGGGCAGGGCGATGGGCCGCTGGCGGCGACGCTGCGCCCGCGCCCGGCCGACCTGAGCCAGCACGTGGGGACGCACGCCGATGGGGAGCTCTACGGGTGGATTACGGGCGGTTTGCCGGGCACGGCGATGCCCGCGTTCAAGGATCGGCTGACCGATGCCGACCGCTGGCACGTGCTGAACTACGTCAAGACGTTCGCACCGGTCGACCGGTAGGCGAACAGCAGGGATGGCATGACGGAATTGTTACGATATTCCTGTCCAGGGTTTACTTTTTCGCGGATCGCGGCATAATGGGACTGGTGGTTTCTGCACCGACATCCTGACGCTGCGGCGCTCGTTTCCTGTCCCGGCGGCGGACCGGTTGCCGTGCTCCGGCGGGTTGCTCCGCAGGAATCAATAGGCGGGTCTGCGCCAGGCAGAGCCAGGAGCGGTGGGCCGAGCGCGGGTCGGAGTCGGCGCACGGCAGGGGCGGGCGCGGAGGGGTCCTGTGCGAGCCATCCGGGTCGGGACGCTTCAGTGGGCGGTGGGCACGTTCTGCGGCATGATCGGGTCGCTGATGCTCATTGCGCCGCATCAGTTCAGCTCGCCCATTTACGCCGCCATCTGGCCGCAGCTTCCGTGGTGGGGAGCGGTGTTCCTGGTCGCGGGCGTCGCTCTGCCGAGCGTGGCGACGTTTGCACCCCATCGGTCGCTCACCATCGCCGTCCATCTGTTCGTTGGCGCCGTCCTATTGCTACTGGCGCGCGGATTCGTCCTCACAGGCGGCTGGATGGGAGCTGTCCATTACAGCGTTCTGGGGCTTGGAACGGCGGT
>JACQGW010000169.1 GCA_016199325.1 Chloroflexota bacterium | reverse complement strand
GTCTGCACGCCGACGCTCGATCTATGGGGTAATGACCTGATCCCGGAGATTGAGGAAACCGTAGGCGGGGCCTATGTGATCGAGCAGGCGATGGACGACAACGTTGTGACCTTCACGTATTGAGTGAATATTCCGCTCGAAAAAGCCTGGCGGATACTCGATACGGCGGAACAGCTCTGTTCCGCCGTTGTCGTGTCCGATGCGGTCGCGCGCATCGCCCGCGAAGTGTACGACAGGTTGCGTGACAGCAATCCGCTGGTATTGGGCGTGATGCGGGGCAGCGTCGTATTCGCCGGACAGCTGTTGCCGCTACTCAAGTTTCCACTCGAGTTCGATTATCTGGATGTCACGCGCTACGGTGACGCGACTCGTGGCGGTGCGATTACGTGGCGGGTCAGCCCAGGAACGCAAGTGCGGGGACGGGTGGTGTTGGTCGTCGATGACATCCTTGATGAGGGACAGACACTGGCGGCGATCCGTGAAAAAATTGTGGCTGCAGGCGCACAAGCATTCTATAGCGCGGTATTTGCGGAAAAGGAAACTGGGCGCGCCAAGCCTATCCGTGCGGATTTCATCGGCGTCAGGCTGCCCAATCGTTACGTTTTCGGCTTCGGGATGGACGTCAATGGCGCATGGCGCAACCTGCCGGAAATCTACGCCCTGAAGGAGCAATGATGAGTGCAGAGTGCAGAGTGCAGAACGAAAAGCCGTGCCTCGCGTCGCGCATTGCGATTCTCGCCCATCACTCATCACTCATCACTCATCACTCATCACTCACCTGCTGCGGCTCAGCATGACAGCGGGGGAGCGAGCCGTCCGGCAACGGACTTGCCGGACGCATCGCATTGCGAGACGGGGACGGCGAATCCGGTCTATGTGCTCGCCATGTACCTGTTCACGCCGATCCTGGGGTTCTACCTGCTGTCGCTCAGGCTGCCGCTCTTCGCCGACCGCTACCTGATCGTTGCGTCGCCGGCCTTCTATCTGCTCCTGGCCTGTGGGCTGGCGGCCGTTCGGCGGCGATCGGCGGCGGTGTTCGGGCTGTGCCTCGTCGTCGTCCTGGGCAGCAGCATCTCGTCGATCTGGGCTCAGGCACACACGACCATCAAGGCGGACTTCCGGTCTGCCGCCAGATACTTCGCGGAACGGACCGACGGTCGGGAGCCGGTGGTGTTCGTCATCCCCTACGCACAACACACCTTCTCGTACTACTATCGGGCCTCACTGGCCGTCCGACAGGCGCCCTACACGAACGGGGGACTGCCACCCGAGCAGGTGGCGGCCCGGCTGAGGGCAGAGCTCGGCGGGGAGCAGCGGGTCTGGGTGATATTGTCGGAGGAGGAGACCTACGACGCGCACGCTCTGGCTAGGGCCTGGCTCGACGGGAACGGCCGGCCGGCCGAGTCCGAGCGGTTCGTCGGGGTAGCGCTGTACCGGTACGAAGTTAGGCTACAGTAGTCGTATTCGCGTCTTGCCGGCGGTCCCGTCACAAGTGTGACGCCAGCCCGGTGACGCCCGCTTGACTTTGGAGTCGACTCCAGGGTGTATAGTGCAGATGGGAAGGTGAGCATGGAACGCAAGCAGAGGGACAGAATGCTCCGAATCGGCGAGCTGGCGTCCGCAGTCGGGATGACTCCCGACACGGTCCGTTACTACGAGCGGCTTGGCCTGCTCGGGGTGCCCCGCCGCACGGAAAGTGGTTATCGCCTCTACACCGACGCGGATCGGCGTCGGCTACAGTTTATCCGACGCGCCAAGCTCCTCAGCCTCTCGCTCGACGAGATTCGCAGCCTGCTCGCTCTGGCCGCTGAGGGTGAGTGCCGGCCCTTACGCCGGCAGGTGGCCGATCTGCTGGGCCAGAAAATCGACGAGTGCGAGGCGAAGCTCGTTGAACTAGCGGCCTTCAAGATGACCCTTGAGGACTACTACCGCCGGGCCCTCGAAAGCCAGGGCGAGTCAGCTTGCGAGTGCGCCGCGTTCCTGGCGAACTGTGCCTGCCTGCCCGTGCGGGGTGAGGAGCCCCACCTTCTGCGCGGGCCGATGTCGCCGCCCTCTGTGATGCGCGATAGAGTCAGCCGGTAGCATGGAAAGAAGTAGCACGGAAAGAAAAGGAGGGAACCACAATGGTCAGGATCACCGAACCAGTCGAGCGCAAGGCCGAGGAACAGAAGGCGATGGCCGCCGATTGTACCTGCGGTTGTAGCTGCTGCACGCCGGCCCAGCCGCACACCGACCGGCCGGCCAGCATCGCCGAGCCGGCCGGTCGGGACTCCCCAAGCAGCTAGCCGGGTTTCCGGCAACCCGCAAGACTTCACGACGCACCACGATGGCTGTCTCTGTCGCTCTCCCCTGTTGAACGAGGGCCGGTCCAGCACCGGCCCTCATCACGCTTGTGCTTGCTCCGGCCGGTTCATCGACCAGCCTCCTCCGACAACGCCCTCAGTCCGCGTAGATGTGGCGTGTCGCCGTTGCCGGGTCCGGGAGCGGGCTCGCTTCGGCTTCCTCTGTCGCTGCGTCGACGATGGCCTGGACGCGGGCGTGGATGACCTCGTCGGCGGCCAGGTCCAGCAGACCGGCGGCGGTCAGCTCTTTGGCCAGACGCGTGATCGGATCGCGCCGGCGCATCGCCGCCAGCTCCTCTGAGCTCCGGTACCGGCGGTCGTCGTCGTCGCTGCTGTGCGGTCGAAGGCGCTCGACGAGCGCCTCGATCAGCGTTGGCCCCTCGCCGCGTCGGGCCCGCTCGACGGCGTCGCGTGTCGCCTGATAGACGGCGACGACGTCGCAGCCGTCGACGGTGATACCCGGCATGCCGTAGGCCGCCGCCCGCTCGGCAACCCTGGCGACCCTCATCTGGCGATGGACCGGCATCGAGATGGCGTAGCCGTTGTTCTCGCAGAAGAAGACCACCGGCAGGTCCATGACGGCGGCGACGTTCAGGCCGCCGTGGAAGTCTCCCTCGCTGGTGGCGCCGTCACCGAAGTAGCAGATCGCTACCGCGCCGTCGCCACGGATCTTGGAGGCGAGCGCCGCGCCGGCAGCCTGGGGGAACTGGACGCCGACGACGCTGCCGCGGGCGACCAGCTTGAGCCGCGAGGAGCTGTAGTGGCCCGGCATCTGCCGGCCGCCGCTGTTCGGGTCGGCCGCCCGACCAAAGGCGTGCAGGAAGACGTCGACGGGCTTGACGCCCAGCGCCAGAACGGCAGTCAGGCTGCGATAGTAGGAGTAGACAGTGTCCACGCCGGGGCGGATGGCGGCGATGCTGGCGACCTGAGCCGCCTCGTGGCCGGCCGGGGTGACGACGAAGTAGGTCTTGCCCTGGCGGCTGAGCAGCCAGAGCCGCTCTTCGACGGCCCGGGAAAGGACCATCTGCCCGTACAGGGTCCGCAGGGCCTCGCCGTCGAGGCCGCTCCCGGCGAACTTGCGCCGCAGCGCGACGACGGTGCTATCGGCATCCAGCATAGCGATTCCCACCTTCGGCTCCCGAACGACGGCGCCGGCAATCGGATTGTGGCGTCAGGCCGATTCCGAGGAGAGGCGACGCACGAGTCGCCCCCTGCACTACACGCGATGTTGTCGGAATTGGGACTGTCCGCCGGAGATTGTAGCCAGGGACACCGCGACCTGTCAAGCTCAGAAAGCATCTAGCCGCCGGCGATCAGCTTCCGGCGCTTGCGCAGCGCACCGGTAGTGTGACGAAGATCAAGCCGGCGAGGGACGACTCAGGACCACGGACCCCTGCCCCCCGGCCTACGCCCGTCTGAACAGAATCTCCCGCTTCATCTGCTCGATGGCGTCGGTGATCTTGATGTTGCGCGGGCAGGCGTCGGTGCAGTTGAAGACGATCCGGCAGCGCCAGATGCCCTCCCGCGAGTTCAGGATGGCCAGGCGGTCACCCCCGGCCTCATCCCGGCTGTCGAAGATGAACCGGTGCGCATTCACCAGCGCCGCCGGTCCGACGAAGTTGTCGTTGGCCCAGAACGGCGGACAGGCCGTCGTGCAGGCCGCGCACAGGATGCACTTCGTCGTGTCGTCGAACCGCGCCCGGTCCTCCGGCGACTGGAGGCGCTCGGTTGCCGGCTCCGGCTCGTCGTTGATCAGGAAGGGGAGAACCCGCCGATACTGCGCGAAGAACCGGTCCATGTCGACGACGAGGTCCTTCTCGACCGGGTAGCCGAGGAGCGGCTCGACGGTCACGTTGGGCGCGACGTCCTGGACGAGGACCTTGCAGGCCAGCCGGTTCTGGCCGTTGATCCGCATGGCGTCGGAGCCGCAGACGCCGTGGGCGCACGACCGGCGGTAGGTGAGCGTGCCGTCCTGATACCACTTGATGGCGTTCAAGCCGTCCAGCACCCGGTCCGTCGGCTCGAGGTCGACGTCGAACTCCTGGTAGTACGGGCGCCGGTCGCGCTCGGCGTTGTAGCGGAGAATCCGAAAATGCACCTGCATCAGTATTTTCGCTCCATCGGCTGCCAGCGCGTGATCGAGACGGGCTTGTACCGGAACTCGACGCCCGTTTCGGTCCGATAGGCCAGCGTGTGTTTCAGCCAGTTCGCATCGTCACGCGTCGGGAAGTCCTCCCGGTAGTGCGCGCCGCGGCTCTCCGTCCGGACGAGCGCACTGGCGACGATCGTCTCGGCGAGATCCAGGAGGTAGCCGAGCTCCAGCGCCTCCTGCAGGTCGGTGTTGTGGACCCGGCCCTGGTCCTGGATGCGGACCCGGGTGTAGCGGTCCTTCAGCTCCCCGATGCTGTTGAGCATGAACTGCAGCCCGTCCGCCGTCCGCGCCACCGACGCCTTGTCCATCATCTCGTCCTGGAGCGTCTTCCGGATCGCGGCCGGCGTCTCGTCGCCACGGCCGGAGAGCAGCCGATCGACCTGCGAGCGGGCCAGCGCCTCCGGCTCCCGTGGGAGCGGGCCGAGCTCGGCCTCGGCCAGGTAGCGCAGGGCGTGGCGGCCGGCCCGCCGGCCGAAGACGACGATGTCTACCAGCGAGTTCGTGCCCAGGCGGTTGCCGCCATGCACGGAGACGCAGGCGCATTCGCCGGCGGCGTAGAGGCCGCGCACCGGCGTGCTCTGCTCGTCGGCGATGACCCGCCCGTCCACGTCCGTCGGGATGCCGCCCATGGCGTAGTGGGCCGTCGGCTGGATCGGGACCAGGTCCTTGATGGGGTCCAGCCCCATGTACGTCCGGATGAAGTCGGTGATGTCCGGCAGCTTCTCGTCGATGACCTGCTGGCCCAGGTGGGTCAGGTCCAGGTGGACGTAGTCCTTGCCGCCGATCCCGCGCCCTGCTCGGACCTCGCTCAGAATGCACCGCGAGACCATGTCGCGCGGCGCCAGGTCCTTGAGGTTCGGCGCGTAGCGCTCCATGAACCGCTCGCCCGAGTTGTTCCGGATGATGCCGCCCTCGCCGCGGGCGGCTTCGCTCAGGAGAATCCCCATCTTGTAGATGCCGGTCGGGTGGAACTGGTAGAACTCCATGTCTTCCATCGGGATGCCCCGCCGGTAGAGCACGGCCGGGCCGTCGCCGGTCAGCGAGAGGGCGTTGGAGGTGATCTTGTAGGCTCGCCCGTACCCGCCGGTGGCGAAGATGACGGCCCTGGCCTGGAAGGTGTGGATCTCGCCCGTCTTCTGTTCCAGCGCGACGACGCCCCGGCACTCGCCGTCCTCGATCAACACGTCGAGCACCTGGAACTCGTTGAAGAAGTTGACGTTGTGCTTGATGCACTGCTGGTAGAGCGTCTGGAGGATCATGTGGCCGGTGCGGTCGGCGGCGAAGCACGCCCGGCGGACGGGCGCTTCGCCGAAGTTGCGCGTGTGCCCGCCGAACCGGCGCTGGTCGATCTTCCCGTCGGGCGTTCGACTGAAGGGCAGCCCGGCGTGCTCGAGGTCGTAGACGGCCTCGACCGCCTCCCGGCACATCACTTCGACGGCGTCCTGGTCGGCCAGGTAGTCGCTCCCTTTCACGGTGTCGAAGGCGTGCCATTCCCAGTGGTCCTCTTCCAGGTTGCCGAGTGCAGCCCCGATGCCACCCTGGGCGGCGCCGGTGTGGGATCGGCTCGGGTAGAGCTTGCTGAGAACGGCCGTGTTGACCTTGCCGGCGAGCTGGAGGGCGGCCATCAGGCCGGCGCCGCCGGCGCCGACGACGATGGCGTCGAATCGGTGAACCATCGAAACCCCCTGCCTATCGCGTCGGGATTGGCGATTGGAATGTGAAGACGACGAGCGAGCCGACGACGAGCACCAGCACGCTGACGACGAAGAGCGTCGACTGCGCGAACACCCGCCAGCCCCGCCGATGGACGTAGTCGTCGACGATGACGCGCAGGCCGTTCATGCCGTGCGTCAGCGCCAGGGCCAGCAGCAAGAAGTCGAAGATGCGCCACATCGGGTTCGCCCAGCGATCGGCGACGAAGTTGAAGTCTACCCGGTCAACGCCCCGGTCCACCATGTGCATGACGAACAGGTGAATGAGGGCGAAGAAGAGCAGGAGCACGCCGGAGATACGGAAGTAGTACCAGGACCACAGCTCGAAATTGGAGCCACCCTGCGGTCGATTCCGCGTCGTTGCCACGAGTCTACCTCCTCATCAGGGCGCTGCAACCGCAGTCGGCGTAAAGAGCGGCTGCAGCATGAGAAACGCCGCCGGCAGGAAGATCACCGCCGAGGCCACCACGACGGCGTAGAACATCTGCCGGTGGTAGAGCGCGCCCGCCGGCCAGAAGTCGACGAGCATGACGCGCACGCCGTTGAGCGCATGGTAGATCACGGCGCCGGCCAGCGCCACCTCGCCCACGCGAAACAGCGGCAGCTTGTAGATGCGCATGACGTCGTCGTAGACCTTCGGGCCGAAGCCAACCAGGGCCGTGTCCAGAACATGCACCACCAGGAAGAGCAGCACCGCCACGCCCGATACCCGGTGGAGAATCCAGGCCCACATCCCCTCTCGCCCACGATACATGTAGCCTCCTCCGTTGCGAGTGATACGTCATGCGTCATCGGTCATGGGTCGTGCGTGACGGGTGCAGAGTGATCAGTGAGCGAGCAGCGGTCCGGGGGCGGCCATGAGCTTCTCGCTGGCAGTTGCCCCCGAATCTGGTCCCTTCAACCATTCATCACACATGACGCATGACGCATGACGCATGACGCATGACGCATGACGGGACAAGTGCCATGACGCATGACGTATCACTCGATCTTCATGACCTTGATGAGCTCGCGCACGGCGCCGGCCGAGCGGTGCAGCGCGGCGCGCTCGTCTTCTCGCAGCCGCAACTCGACGATCTCCTCGACGCCCTGGGCGCCGAGCTTGACCGGCACGCCGACGAACAGGTTGTCGATGCCGTACTCGCCCTGGAGGAAGACGGAGCTGGAGATGATCTTCTTCTTGTCCAGGACGATGGCGTCGACCATGTCCACGATGGCCGCCGAGGGCGCGTAGTAGGCGCTACCGCTCTTGAGGAGCTGGACGATCTCGGCGCCGCCCTTCCGGGTGCGGTCCACCAAACGGTCGATCGCTTCGGGCGACAGCAGGTCGGTGATCGGCACGCCGGCAACCGTCGTGTAGCGCGGCAGCGGCACCATCTCGTCGCCGTGCCCGCCCAGGACCATCGCCTGGATGTTCTCCACCGAAACGCCGAGCTCCAAGGCGAGGAACGTGGCAAAGCGGGCGCTGTCGAGGGCGCCGGCCATGCCGATGACCCGATGGCGCGGGAAATCGCTGACCCGATAGGCGAGCTGCGCCATCGCGTCCAGCGGGTTGGTGACGACGATGAGGATGGCGCCCGTCGAGCGCGCGACGATCTCGCCGACGACGCTGCGGACGATGTTCATGTTCGTCAGCACGAGGTCGTCGCGGCTCATGCCCGGCTTGCGGGCGATCCCGGAGGTGATGACGACGATGTCGGAATCGACGGTCTCCTCGTACCCGTTCGTCCCGATGAGGAACGAGTCGTAGCCCACGACGGGGCCGGCTTCGAGGATGTCGAGCGCCTTGCCTTGGGGCAGCCCTTCGATGATGTCGACGAGGACGACGTCGGCGTAGCCCCGCTCGGCCAGGCGCTGCGCCGTGGTGCCGCCGACCATCCCGGCGCCGACAACGGTGATCTTCTTGCGCATGCTCTCTCCCTCCGTGAAGGTTCGCTTGACGCTGCCGCTCAGAGGGTTTGCACAGGAATTGACCAAACGACCAACCGATCTTCTTGGCGTCTTCCTTGGCGAGCTTGGCGTCTTGGCGGTTCGTTGTGTCTCGGCACCGCCCTAGCGTTTCGTCAGCTTCTCGGCGATGCAGTCGGCGACCTGGCTGGTGCCGACGGCCGCCGGCTGCCCCCGATGGCGGGTCATGTCCGCCGTCAGACAGGTCCCTTCGCTGATGGTGTCGGCGATCGCCGCCTCCAGGCGCTCGCCGGCCTCGCGCTCGCCGAGATAGCGGAGCATCATCGCGCCGGAGAGCATCATCGCGATGGGGTTGGCCCGATTCTGCCCGGCGTATTTCGGGACGCTGCCGTGGACCGGCTCGAAGACGGCGCCACGCTCGCCGATGTTGGCGCCGGGCGCCAGTCCGAGCCCGCCGACCAGACCGGCGGCCAGGTCCGAGAGGATGTCCCCGTACAGGTTCGGGCACAGCAGGACGTCGTACAGCTCCGGCTTCTGGACGAGCTGCATGCTCATGTTGTCGACGATGGCGTTGTTCGCCTCGACGTCGGGGTAGTCCCGAGCGACCTGGCCGGCGACGTCCAGAAACAGCCCGTCGGTGTATTTCATGATGTTCGCCTTGTGGACGATCGTCACCTTGCGGCGGCCGTTCCGACGGGCGTAGTCGAAGGCGAATTGGGCTACCCGGCGCGTGCCGAACTCCGAGATCGGCTTCAGGCTGAGCGCGGCGTCCTCACGGATGCGCTTGCCGCTCAGCTCGGCGACCAGGTGCCGCATCTGCGCCATCTCCGGCGTGCCGACCTGGAACTCGATGCCGGCGTAGAGATCCTCCGTGTTCTCCCGAACGACGATCAGATCGACGAACTCGAACCGGCTTGGAGCGCCGACAAACGAGCGCGCCGGCCGCAGGTTGACGTAGAGATCCAGCGCCTGCCGCAGCGCGACGTTCACGCTCCGGAAGCCGGTCCCAACCGGCGTCGTGATGGGGCCTTTCAGCGCGACCCGATTGCGCCTGATCGAGTCCAGAACATGGTCCGGCAGCGGGGTGCCGAACTCGGCCATCACCGCCTCGCCGGCTTGCTGGACGTCCCAATCAATCGGCACGCCGGTCGCTTCAATCACTCTCCTGGTTGCTTCGGTGATCTCCGGTCCGATGCCGTCGCCGGGGATCAGCGTCACGGTGTAGGGCATGCTCTCCTCACTCTCAGGGGTTGACCGTCAGAATCTTGCGGACCTGCTCCGGGTAGTTGGCGATCAGGCGGAGCTCTCCGTCGGTCAGCGGCAGTTGTGTCTGGGCGTTGGCGTACTGGACTAGCTCGAGGATGCGGTGCGCCTCGGCGTCCGTCGGGAAGGTGATGCCAAGCCCCTGGTACACGTGCTTCATTCCGGCAACACCGCCGTACTCGCCGGTCGTGACGACGCGCCCCGTCGGCTCGCAGCGGGGCTCGCCTCGACCGAGCACCTCGTAGTCGAACAGCTCGTAGTTGTGGCGGTCCTTCAGCACACCGTCGGCGTGGATGCCCGACTCATGTGCAAAGACGTTGGCGCCCACGCCGGGCTGATTGATCGGGATCGGGATGCCGAGCGCGTAGCTCGTGTACTGCGCCAGCCGGTAGGCCGCCGTCAGATCGAGGTTGTCGGCGATCTCGCAGTAGTCGCGCAGGTCGCCGGCGTACTTGACGGCCAGGATGCAGGACAGGAGGTCGGCGTTGCCGGCCCGCTCGCCGATCCCGTTGACCGTCGCGTTGATCCACGCGTCCACGCCGGCCTCCATCGCTCCCTGCGCCCCCATTACCGAGTTCGCCACCGCCATGCCGAGATCGTTGTGGCAGTGCAGCTCCACCGGAAGCCCGACGCTCTCGCCCAACTGCTTGACGCGGCGATGGATGCTGATCGGGCTGTCGGTGCCCAGCGTGTCGCAATACCGAATCCGGTTTGCCCCGGCCTCCCGACCCGCCTGCGCGAACTCGATCAGGTAGCCCATGTCCGTACGCGAGGCATCCTCGGCGTTGACGCCGATGGTCCGGGCGCCGGCCGCGCGCGCCGTGTGGACGGCCTCGACCATCTCGCGGATGATCGCCTGGCGGTCGAGCTTCCCGCGGAACTTGTGGGCGATCATCTGGTCGGAGGTGGAGATCGAAAGGTTGAAGTCCCGAATGCCGGTGGGGAGCGATGCCTGGACGTCCTTCGGGATCGCCCGGCACCACCCGCTCAAGACGAGGCTCCCCATGGCACCCAGTTGCTGAAGCTCGACGTTGCCCGTGATGTAGTGCTGCTCGTGGCGCGTGAACGGGAAGCCACATTCGCTCTGGTGGATGCCAAGCTCGCCCAGGTAGACGTTGACCATCGTCTTCTGAAGCTTCGACAGCGCGATGCGAGCGGTCTGGACGCCATCACGATTGGTGACGTCGATGAAGTAGATACGCGGCACAGGGCACCTCCTGCTCCTGAGAGCTCACAGTTGTGTGACGCCGCCAGCAGTCGGGCCCGACGGGAACCAGGCAAGACGCGTGAACTTGCCGCACGCCTCAGGCTCTTTCTGCCGGGGAATTATACATCGCGAGGGCTGTCAATGCCACGCCCCCCCGCGCGCTTTTCGGGGTGCCTCTGGCCCTCGCGCACGCGGACCACGCAGTCGTTTGCCTACCCCTTCCCCCACCCGGTATACTCCGGCGGGAACGACTCTCGGGCCGTCTCTTCCGCTGCCGGTTGTGTGTCCGGCGCGTCCCACAGCGATGAGAGGGTAGCGGGCTCTCGCCTGTCATGCTGAGCCGCAGCGAAGCATCTCCGCGGAGGACGCCCGTTCGGCCCGCGGAGATGCTTCGCTGCGGCTCAGCATGACGGCGGGTGACGTCTGGCTTCGCGCCTTCGAACACGGCGAAGGCGGGGCCCGGGACGATGAACAGGAAACGGAACACGCATGCCCACCAAAGCGCACCGGCGATTCAAGGCGATTATCTTCGACATGGACGGGCTCCTGGTCGACTCGGAGCCGCTCTGGGCGGAGGCGCAGCGGACCCTGCTGCGCAGGCGGGGGCTCTCGTGGGATCCGGAGCTCTTCCGGCGCATGATGGGGCGCCGCCCGGCGGATGCCATGCGCACCATACAGCAGCACTACCGCCTGACCGGCGACACGGCCGCGCTGACGGGCGAGCTCATCGCCGACGTGTTGCAGCTCTACCGCCAGGGGGTCCCGCTCCGTCCCGGCGCTCACGATCTGGTGGCGGCCGTGGCGCCCTCGCACCGTCTGGCGATCGCGTCCAGCTCTCCTCGTGAGATCATCGAGACGGTGGTGGCGCTCTGCGGCTGGGATCGGCTCTTTGGCGTACTCTGTTCGGGGGACGAGGTTCCCCGCGGCAAACCGGCGCCCGACGTCTTTCTGGCCGCGGCGACCGCCCTGGACGTCTCGCCGGTCGAGTGCCTCGTGCTGGAAGACAGCCCGACCGGCGTCGCGGCAGCCCTCGCCGCCGACATGACGTGCTATGCTGTCCCGAGCCAGGAGCTCTTTACCGCCGCGGACTTTCCCTGCGCTCACGCAATTATCGAGAGCCTGGTCGAAGTCCTGCCGTTGCTCGACGGACGGAAGCCGCTAGACGGGCACGGCAGCCGCGGCCAGGCGCCGGACGAGCCCGGCCCATAGTTTCCCCCATCGGCGACAGCGGTCCTCGACCTCTTCCCAGTTCGAGTCACGCAGGGCGATGGGCCCGTACTGGCCGGCGCCGGGGTTGCCCTGGATGATCATGCCGTGGTTCAGCAGGACGTGGACCGTGCTCATCAGGGCGAGCTCGGCACCGCCGCCGGGGCGGGTGCCGGCGCCAAAGACGCCGCCGACCTTCCCAAACAGCGGCCCGGGATAGCCCTGGATGGTGACCTCGTCGAAGAGGCGCTTGAGCTGCCAGTCGACGCCGCCGAACCGAGTGGGATTGCCGATGATGATCCCGCCGGCAGCCTTCATTTCGTCCCAGGTGACCTCCTCGACCGTTCGAACCGTCACCGCGACGCCTTCGGCCTCGATGCCGGCCCGAACCGGTTCCACCATGGCCCCGGTGCGCCCTCGCTTCGTGGTGTAGACGATCAGGATCTCCGGGCTGCGGTCTGACATGTCTTCCTCCTACGTCAATCGGCGCGCCGTCGTTCCCAGCCGACCGGCGGCACCCTCGGGCCGCAGTGTACCGCGATGGCGACCATCCTTCAAGCGACGTAGCCCCAACGTTAGCGGTCAGCAGTCGGCGGTCAGCAGTCGGCGGTCAGCAGAGCAACGATCCGGGAAGCCCGACAGCAGCGAATTCGCCGGAAGCTGACCGCTGACCGCTGACGGCTTTCTTGACAACGACCAGGGAGCTGGGTCACACTGATGATATGGAGCCACTGCCCCCTGGATCGCGATCCATCGCTATCGCCAACCGCACCCGCGGCGCCGTGCTTGCCGCGCACTGTGCCGTCGCCCGGTCGTTCCTGGACCGCTTCGTCGGGCTGATGGGGCGGGCCGGGCTGCCGGAGGATGCGGGGCTACTCATCGTTCCCTGCAATTCGATCCACAGCGCGTTCATGCGGTTTCGCTTCGACGCCGTTTTTCTCGACCGGCAGTTTCGAGTCGTTCACCTCATCCGGGCGATGCCGCCTTACCGGCTCAGCCGGATCGTCTTCCGCGCTCACAGCGTGCTGGAGCTACCGGCGGGTACCGTCGAGCGGACCGGCACCCAGGTGGGCGACGAGCTCGCCGCGGTGGACGGTGGAACCCGCTAGCGGGGCCTGACGAAACCGCAGACAGGACGGGTTTCCGGTTTGTGGTTTCTGGTTCGAGGAGTACCGGCGCAACCCCAAACCAGAAACCAGAAACCTCGACCCGTTCACTCCTTGCGGACGGCGAGGTAGACCATCGACCGCTCGAAGACGATCTGGCCGGGCTGGGGGTTCTGGCTGAGGACCGCCCCGACGGGCACAGTCTTGAGAATCGCCTCCGGCACCTGCTCTTTGCCCTGGAAGTTCGTGTGGGCGTTGGCCAGACCGATGGCTTCGATCAGCGCCTTGGCCTGCCGCTCGGGCATGCCCACCAGTGAGGGCACGCGCACTTTGCCATCGCCCAGGCGGTAGTTTTCCGGTGCAGCGGTCGGCGCCGGGGTGGGCGTGGGCGGCACCGCGGGGGTGACCGTCGAGGTGGGGCTGGCGCCTCTGGTCCCGACCAGGAGCACGTTTCGTGACGGGAGGTACTTGCGCGTCAGCGGATAGTCGTCCAGGATCTTGCCCTCTTTGAACACCTGGCGGCGCAGCGAGACGGTGAAGCCGTCCTCGGCGTGCTCGACCCACAGCTCCTTCCCGGCCGGCATCGTCGGGTCCTCCTGGCGGACGGGATCCTGGACCGTTTTGACCACGTCCTTTACGACGGGCTCACTCACCTTCACGTCCCAGCCAGTCTGGACGCCGTAGACGCCGAACCCGATGCTGTTCCCCTCGATCCACGATTCGACCCGCAGCCAGTCACCCGTCGTGTTGCGGAACCTGAAGTCGACGTACGGATCGTCGACCGTCGCGTCGAGGCCGACCCGGCCGCTGGGCGGTTGGCCATACCGATCGATCCAGTAGAGGTGATAGTTGTGCTCGACGAGCGTGAGTCCGGCCCAGTAGACCGCGTGGAACAGCGTCGTCGCCACCTGGCAGATTCCGCCGCCGACGGAGGGGACAGTCTCGGGGCGATCGCCGTTCAGCGTGATGCCGTATCCGATCTTGAAACCGGCGTCCAGCGTCGTCGGGCCCAGCATACCGTTGAAAGAGAACAGGGCGCCCGGCGCCACGAGCTTGCCCTTCAACCGGTTCGTCGCCAGCTCGACGTTGTGGGCGCGCTCCGGAATCGAGCCCGCGTACGAGGTCTGTCCCTTGCCCAGCACATCCTTGATGCGTTTGGCATCGTAGGGAATGGCCGTCGCCGTCGGGGTCGCCCGAGCAGCCTCGGGGGCCGGCGAGGCTGCGACAACAGGCGAAGCCGTCGGAGCGATGGGCTGAGAGCTCCCAGCGGTCGGCTGGGGCGCCGCCGGGGAGTTTGGGGTAGGCGCAGCCGGTCGCGTCGGCTGAAGCACAACCGGCGCGCTCGTCGCGGTCGGCGCGACCACCGGGGCCGACGCCGGCTGGGCCGATGCCGCCGGGGGCTGTGCCGACGGTGGTGCGGTAGGAGGCTGCGGTCCCCCGGCTGTGCAGGCAGCAATCCCCTGAAGCCCCATCGGGAGCAGGATGACCGTCTTGATGGCATGGTTCAGAAACGTGCGGCGTGTAATCACAGATCCTCCCCGACCGGCTCACCCGGGCGTCGTGGCTCCGACCCTGCACCGCCGCCCGGCCTGCCTAGTATACAACACGGCATGGTTCCTGCGAAACGGCCGACTGCCGAATGTTCACCTGGAAGGTGTTCCAATGCGACCTCTGTTCAGGCGACTTGCCGTTTTCGTCACCCGGGGTGCATTGCCCGTCGCGCTCGCCTTGAGCGCCCTCTCGCCCGTCGCCGCCGACGAGGCGACCTACGTCGTCCAGCCCGGCGACTCGCTCTGGCGCATCGCCAACCGGTTTCAGGTATCGACGGCTCAGATCGCTGCTGCGAACGGCCTGACCGACGCCGACCTGATCCTGGTCGGCCAGCGTCTGGTCATCCCTGGTGCCGCCACGGCAACGGCTTCCGACAGCAGCGCACCCCGGCAGACCGCGCGGGCCGCGAGCGCAAACTCGCTGCTGGCCGACTACCGGATCGTGACCTATTATGGCCACCCGTCTACAGGGCTCATGGGCATCCTCGGCCAGCTCACGCCGGAGGATCTCGTCGCGACGCTCAAGAGTCGGGCGGCGCAGTACGAGGCCGCCGGGAGCAGGCCGGTGATTCCGGCCATCCACTTCATCGTCACGGTGGCGCAGGCGAGCCCCGGCGCCGACGGGCTGTACCGGGCGCGAACGTCACTCGAGGACGTCGAGGAGTACGCCCGGCTCGCCGAGGCCAACGGCATGCTGCTGATCATCGACGTCCAGCCTGGCCGGAGCACCGTCGAGGCCGAGCTCGAGCCCTGGCGAGATCTGCTCAGCCGCTCCTCCGTGCATCTGGCGCTCGACCCCGAGTTCAACATGTGGGGCGATCAAGAGCCCGGCGTACAGCTCGGCCACATGACCGCAGACGAGATCAACTACGCCATCGACTTCCTGACCGAGATCGCCGAATCGAACGGGCTGCCGAACAAGATCCTGATCGTCCACCAATTCGCAGCCAGCATGATCACCGACAAGGGCGCGATCCGCGACAGCGCACGCGTCGACTTTGTCACCGACATGGACGGCTTCGGCGGTCAGGGCATCAAGACGCGGCACTACGAGTGGTACGTCCGCGACGAGCTGGTCGAGTACGCCGGCATCAAGCTCTTCCTCGATCAGGACACCGGCCTCATGACCCCGGCCGAGGCGCTCAGCCTGGACCCGTCGCCCAACGTGATCATCTACCAGTAGGGGTCGGGGGTCAGGGGTCAGGGGTCGGGGACCAGGGCTCGGGGGTGAGGAATGTCGGTTCCCATCCTCCCCTCTCCCGCCCGGCAGGCGAGGGGCCGTCTGGATCGCGAAAGCCGCGAAACGGCGCGAAAAGGCACGAACCGGGGGATAGCCATCGACCGACCACACCCTCTCCCTTTCACGGCCTTCATGTCGTTTCGCGCCCAGTCGCGGTCCAAACGTCCCCCCTCTCCCGCCCGGCGGGAGAGGGGCCGGGGGTGAGGGCCGGTCCCCCCGACCCCTGGCCCCCGACTCCTACGGCCGCGGCTGCTCGGCAGGGGCGCGGTAGCCTGCCGGGGGCGGGGGGACGTTCAGCGCGCCGTGGGCGGCCAGGATACTGACCGCCTCGTCGGCCCGGTCGCCGGCCCGCACGATGACGACCGGTCGGCCGTCACGCAGGTAGCGCTCGGCGGCCAGCGCCTCGTCCTCCGGCATGCCTATACCGACGAGGGCGCCGACGATCCCGCCGGCCGCGCTCCCGAGGGCCAGGCCGCTGAGCGCCGTCAACAGTGGCCCGGCGACGAGAAGCCCGCCCAGCCCCGGAATGGCAATCGTGCCGAGTCCGACGCCGGCGAGCCAGCCGAGGACGGCGCCCAGGGCACCGCCGGCGGCGATGCCGTAGCCGGTTCCCTCCTCGGCGCGGGTATCGAGCCCGCGAACCTCGCGCAGATCCTCTTCCCGGGCGCCCGTAACGAAACTGATGTCCTCGCGGCGGAAGTTGTGGGACCGGAAGTCGTCGAGCGCCCGCTCGGCGAGCGTGCGATCAGGAAACGCTCCGTACACGGTACGTGGCAAAGATGTCATGGTGAGCTCTGTCTCCTTCCTTACCAGAATGTTCCAGAACGTCCAGGATGGCATCTGGGGCCGCTCCGGCAACCCGAAGACCGATCGCTCTGAGCAGCGCTCGGCATCCGCGCCGGCCGGACCGCCTGTCAGAAACCCGAATCCGGCAAATCGGGCAAGAGCCGTGCCGCGCTGCCACCGCAGCGGCTTGCGGAGGTGTCGAACCGCCAAGACGCCAGGGACGCCAAATGGAGCTTTCCGGCTCTCGGTCTCCAGTTTGTGGTTTGTGCGCCGGTTCGTGACTATCCCTGCGATGGCCAAGAACACAGGCCCGAAGCCAGCAAACCATTCGCCCTGGCGATCTTGGCGTCTTGGCGGTTCGCTGTCTCTCAGTGCACCTTTGGGCTTCAGGCCCCGCTCATGTCACTGTGGTATGCTTGAGCCACGACCGAAATCGGGCCAGATGAAGACTGGCGACCAGCCAGCGCGGCTCGCCAGGTAGCGCGGAGCTATGGAACGTCTCCAGAAAGTGCTCGCCCGTGCCGGCGTCGCCTCACGCCGGGCGAGCGAGGAGCTGATCCGCCAGGGACGAGTCACAGTCAACGGCCGCGTCGTCCGCGAGATGGGAACGATGGTCGACCCTGCGGTAGATGCCATTGCCGTCGACGGCCGGCTGGTCGCCGCAACTAGCCGGCTGCCGACCTTTGCGCTCCACAAGCCGCCGGGCGTCGTCACGACCGTGTCCGATCCGCAGGGCCGGCCAACGGTGCTCGACGTCTTCCGGCGCGAGCGGCCGGACCTTGGCGGCGAGCGGTTCTACCCGGTTGGCCGGCTGGACCGCGACACGGAAGGCTTGCTGCTCCTCACGAATGACGGCGACCTGGCGCTCCACCTGACCCATCCCCGCTACGCGCTCGACAAGGAGTACGCCGTCCAGGTCGCCGATGTGCCGGCCCCGGCCGATCTGCAACGCCTCCGGCAGGGCGTCGCCATCGACGGCCGGCCGACGGCTCCAGCCCGGGTCGGCGTCGCGGCGCCGCCCGCCCACCTCGGCCTGCCCGAGCCGGGCACGACCTGGCTCCGCATCGTCATTCACGAAGGGCGCAAGCGCCAGATCCGCCGCATGCTGGAGGCAATCGGCCATCCGGTGGCTCGCCTGATCCGACTACGGATCGGCCCGATTCGGCTTGGCCGGCTGCCGCCCGGTCGTCTCCGCCCGCTGACCGAACTAGAATTGGCTGAGCTCCGGAAAGCAGCCGGTCTGCCGGACTAGCGCCGGAACATCCGAGCGAGCAAGAATCCCACCAGGGCGGCGGCGCCGAGGCTTTGCCACGGGTAGCGCCGAACGGTCTGGCGCATGCCCTCCGCCATCTCCGGCAGCTCGGTTTCGCGCAGGTACTCGGCGCCGGCCTCCAGCCGCCGGGCGACCTGCTCGCCGTACTGCTCAGACAGCCCACCCGGCCGCGCCGCGGTCTCCCGGATCCGGCGGGCCGCCAGCTCGAGGTCCCGCGCGGCGGCCTGCCGCTGCTGGTCGATCGTGCGCCGAAAGGTCTCCGCGCCCTGCTCGACGGTGTGGCTGATCCAGACCGACGGCGATGCGGCCTGGCCCATCGCCTCCGACTCGGCTCGGACTCGCTGCTCTCCGGTGCGCTCTTCCATCGTGCTCTCTCCTTCGTACGTCCTGTTTCTTTCAATCCTCAGTGGCATCAAGCCAGCCGTGTACCACATTCTTGCTTCCAACCGATAGGAAGAACTGCGCTGTGTCGCTGGCTCAATCCTGCTGCAGCCCGCTCCAGTGGCATGGCACACGAATCTTGGTGCATGGGCCTGCAAGTTTCATGCGTTACCCGTCACCCGTCATGCGTTACTCGTCATGGCCGGTGACGTAATGACGCATGACGGGTAACGCATGCGGTCGAGCCGCAGGGCGGCGCGGCCTCCCGCCACCGTTCGTCCCCCGCCCAGCACGATCTGTACCAACTACCAGCCCTGGGCTCCCCCCTGTAGCCCGTTGCGGGCGACGGCCGGGAAGTGCGCCCGGAAGGGGACCAGCGCGCTCGCCTGGAGCCGGAGCTCATCCTGCCCGCTCGTCCGGAGCTGCGCCTCGACGACCACGGCGCCGCGAACCGCCGGATTCACCCGTGCCCGAAAGCGCAGCACCTGCTTCGCCCCTGCCGGCAGGCTGCCGGACCAGGCCAGTCCGCCTCTGCCGTCCGGCGCCGGCCCGTCGCCGAGCCCCTCGGTCCGGAATGTCGCGCCCCCGGTCGTCGTGATGCCCACGTCGAGCTGCCGCTCGGCGCCGGTCAGATCCGCCAGCGTCAGGTGGTACTCCAGCTCGTCCCCGGGCTCGGCCCGGGCCGGACGGACGGCCAGGCTGGAGGCCGCCAGCGGGTCGAACCAGCGCAGTGCGTTCAGGACCGTCCGGTCCCGGGCGGCGTCCGGCAGGCCCTCCAGGGCAAACGCCAGGAAAGCGGTTTTCGCTTGTCGGGCGGCGTCGGCGCGGACGATGCCCGCCGGCCGGTCCAGGCGGTCCCGGAACGCAACCTGCGCCCCGACGGTCGGCGTGACGGCGTCGCTCCAATCAGAGAACGGCAGCGTCAGGCGCGAGCGGTCCACGCCGTCCCCGACCGGGTTGCCGGCCACACCGGCGACCACGCCGGCGGTCACGTCGATGGTGTAGGTGAGGACGCCCAGATACCCTGTGGCGAACGGGCTCGGCCCGCGCGGCGCAAGGTAGTCCTGGGACGAGAGCAGCAGTCGCCCGCCGCCGTCCAGGTAGGCGGCCAGCGCCCGCTCGTCGGCCGGGCTCACCGGTTCGTGCCAATCGTACCCGGAGAACCAGATGACGTCCCGGTACTGCCGGAGCGTCTGGACCGGCGGACTGCCCAGTGTGGTCGTATCCCACCGGTCGAACGGGACGTTCAACCGGGACAGCGTCGTCGTGTAGGCCGACTCGGTGGGAAAAGCGAAGTCGTGGTCGACCAGCAGGACGGGCGCCGGGGTGACGACCGTCAACGGCAACGTCCGTTGCACGGGGGCGGCGCCGAGGGCGGTGACGGTGATCAGGCTGGTGTCCACGGTGGCGCGCTGCGCCTCGAGGGGCGCCGTGACGACGACGCTTGCATTCAACAGCTCACACGGGGCGAGCGTGACGGTGGCCGGCAGGGGGCGGCGCGCCGCGTCCAGCAGCGTCTTTGGCCACGCGCCGCCGGTCAGGCCGATCTCGAAAACCTGGGGCAGGCGGCCGGTATTGCGCACGGTGAACGGATGGTCGAGGCTGCTCCCCGGCGCCGCCACCTGGAACCGGGGCAGCAGCGCGGCCTGGAACTCGGCGGTCGCCGGGCCGCTCAGCCATTCGACGGCGCGCGCCAGGACCGTCTGGCGGCTCGCCGTCGGGCCGCTGCCTTCCAGTCCGAACCCGAGCAGGATCACACTGGAAGGCAGACACGAGGCCGACCGCGTCGCCGCGATGGCCCCCCGATCGTAGCTGAAGACGCTCAGGCCGAGATCGTCGAGCGGCGCCAGGACGTCCGGCATGTTCTGATTTGTCGCCGAATCGGCGGTGTTCAGCGTGAGCGTCACCCCCTGAAATATCTCGATGGGCTGCCCCTGGACGGCGACCGCGTCGTTCAGCTCGTCGGCGAACCTGGTGTGGGCAAAGCGGCGGAGATACCCGCTCAGCGTCGCCAGGCCCGGCCCGTCATCCCAGTAGGCGACGTTCTGCCCCGAGAGCAGCACTTTGCCGCCGGCCTCCAGGTACTCGATGAGCGCCCGGTGGCTCTTGCTGAGTCCCGGCGAGTCGAGCGGCGACGACCAGATCACCAGGTCGAAACCGGCCAGATCCGCCGCGGCCAGCGGTCTCGCGAGCGACGTGATGGGGTGGGTGACGAAGAGATAGTCCAGCGCATCCAGCGCGGCGCCGAATCTGCCGGCGCTGGAGTCGTCGTACCAGACACCGCCGTCGACCAGCAAGATCCTCGGCGCTGGCGTCAGGTCGAAGTCGGCGAAGGTCGATCCCCCGGCGACGGCGGCGACGGTCTGGCGCGCCCGCCGGTAGCCGGATGCCGCGACGACCAGGGTATGGCTGCCGGTGGGCACCGTCAGGCGGTAACGGCCGGTGGCGTCCGCCCTCGTCTCGACGGCCTGTCCGGAGATGGCGATGGTCGCGGTCACCGGCACGCCGGTCCACCGGTCGACGACGCGCCCGACGACGGCGCCGGTGGGCCTGGCGACGAGCTGGAACGTCTGGCTCACGGTCTCGCCGGCGCGAATCGCCGCCCGCGCCAGGGGCGAATCGAAATAGCCGAAGGCGCCGGCGCTGATCTGCCAGATGTCCGGCGCCAGGGCCAGGCCATACCGGCCGTTGGCGTCGGTTCTGCTTGCCAGGCGAGCCCCGCTGCTTTCGCCGGAGGCCTCGACGACCGCCCCGGGGATCGGCGCACCCGTACTGTCGGCGACGGACCCGACAACACGCCCGGCATTGGAGACGGCAGCGACGGCGGCGAAGGCGTCGAGCCGGCCCCAGCCAGCGGTGTTGTCCGGCGGTGCTGAGCCGAGCACGATCGCGGTCGAGGTCAGGACGCGCGCCATCTCGGTCGGGGTGATCGACGGCCGCGCCTGCATGACCAGAGCGGCGATGCCGGCGGCGATGGGCGCTGCCGCCGACGTTCCCCTGGTCAATTGGAAGCTCCCGCCGGCGGCCGTCGTGCCGACGTCGACCCCCGGCGCGACGGCGTCCGGCTTGGTGACCCCGAACGGGGACGGGCCGCGCGCGCTGAAGTTGGCGATGCGGTCGGCACGGTCGACGGCGCCAACGCCGAACGATTCTGGATAGCTGGCCGGCGCGGCGACGCTGCCGGCTTCCGGGCCGTTGTTGCCGGCCGCGAAGATCGGGAGGATGCCCGCTGCCAGGAGCGACCGCACGTCCTCTCGGAATTCGGGGGTCAACCCGGTGTCGGCGCTCCAGGAGTTGTTGACGACGTCCGGCGCCAGCGATGGGTCGCCGCTTGGCGCCAGCATCCACTCCAGGGCGGCGTGGATCCAGCTATCCCTGGCCGTTCCCACGCTGTTGAACGCCTTGGCCGCGATCCACTGGCTGCCCGGCGCCACGCCCGTATGCCGGGTGCCGTCGAAGCCGAGGATCAGCCCGGCCACGGCGGTGCCGTGGCCGAAGCCGTCGTACGGATAGACGATCGGCTCACCGGTCGTCGACGTCCAGTTGCCGAGGTGCTGCGCGGGCTCTCTGCCGCGGTAGCCGCGATACTGGAGCCGGAGCGCCGGATGCTGCCAGTCGACGCCGGTGTCGACGATCCCGACGACGACGCCCCGGCCGTCGATGGCCAGGCCGGACCAGACCTGGTCCGCCCGCACGCGCTCGACCTGCCATTCGATCTGGACGGCCGGCGCCTCGGCTGTGACGGGTCGGCGGAGCTGATGGACGCGGTCGAACCGAACGGCGGCAACGTCGGGGCGGGCGGCGATCGCCAGCAAGGTCTGGCGGTCGACCGTCGCGGCGACGCCGTTGAAGATCCAGAACGGCCGAAGCGCCCGCACCCGGCCGGCGGTCTGCCCGGCGGCCAGTGCCTGGAGGAGGCTGCGCTGGCGGACAGCAGCATTCGCCTGGAGGGCGACGACGACGGCTCGGCGTCTTTCCTGGACGCCCTCGATCTGCCCGAGCCTGTCCAGCAAGCCCTCGCCCTGGCTTCGGACGATCACGTCGACCCAGCCCTGTTCGTTCGCCGTCTTCAGCGCCAGCGGGTCGAGCCTGGCAAGGACGACCTCGTCGAGCGCCCCTGCGTGGATTGTCCGCGGAGTGCCCTCAGGGTCGGCTGCGGTGGCTAAGGGCGCGAGCCAGATCGACGCGGCCACGATCGCGGCGAGCACTGCTACTATTCGGGCCACGTCGTCCTCCGCCGTGCTGACCGTTCGCCGGTCCCCCTGTCACAACGGTAGTCCCGGTCGGCCATCCTGTCAAGGGACTGGACAGGCTAGCCCAAAATGACTGTCCGGTCGTCCAACCGGGGGATTGCGCGCCACCGACCGAGCACCTATGATCGATGTGATCGGCATGATCGAGAAGACGCGGAGCCTGGAAAACGCCCGGCGTTGGAGCCGCATCCCGGCGCCGGGGGCCAGAGCGGTATCCATGAACACCTCTCCAGACAATGGGAGTCCTGCCTGCGGAGGCGGCAACGCCGCTCCCGACGGCTCCCCATCGGCCATGCGGAGCCGCCGCAGGCGCGCCGACGATGGCGACTCCCCCTCGGTCGTGTGGAGCCGCGGCCAGCGCGCCGACGATGGCGACTCCCCGCCCGTCATGCTGAGCCGCAGCGAAGCATCTCCCCGGCTTGAATGGGCAGCGTCAGGGAGATGCTTCGCTACGGCTCAGCATGACGATGGGTGGGCCGGCCGTTCGCCAATCGACCTCGCTGCGGCTCAGCATGACAGGCGGGAGGCCAGCCCATCTCCAGCGGACCTGTCCGATACACCGCCTCAAGGGTCGATCAAGACCCGAGGGATCCCAACGTCTTGGCATCCCTTGGCGTCTTGGCGGTTCGTCTTCTCGGGTGGTCAGGCCGGCCAGATCTTCGTGTTCTTCGTCCTGGCGGTGGCCGCGCTGCTGGGGGTCCTGGCGATGGCGCTGGACGTCGGCTACACGTACGTCGCGATGCGGCGCCTGCAGAATGCCGCCGACGCCGCGGCTATCGCCGCCGCCCGGGAGGTTGGTCTGAACCAACCCGCGAACGCGCTCGCACAGGCGGTCATCTACGCGCAGTACAACGGTCTGCCGGATACCGACGCCGACCCGGGGAACGGCGTCAACGACAACATTGCCGTCCAGTACGTCAACGCCACCGACCAGGTGGTCACGGCAACCACCAGCGTCGGGATCAGCATCACAGTGCGGCACTCGGTGCCCAGCCTCCTGGCCGGCCTCAGCTTCACGAGCACCATCGGCCTGACCGCGCGGGCCATCGCCAAGGCCGGGATACCGTCGGGCCAGGACGGCGCGCTCTCGTTTGCCGTCTGCGAAGCCGACTGGCAGTTGGGCGGGAGCTACGAGCTGTGGGGGCCGCAGTACCGGAATGGCTGCGCCGGCATGCCGGCCAACTTCAAGGGCGTTCTCGACTACAACGACCGGCTCGACTCCAGCAACGTCGCCTACCCCACCGCGCCCGATCAGACGTACGACTGGTACATCGCCTACGGCTATCCGAACACCCTCTGGGTCGGCGACAAGGTCACCATCCTCGAGGGCTCGATGGGCCAGAACGCCGCCAACGCCCTGCGTACGTACATCACCAACCATCCGCTGACCGATGCGGATGGCACGTACGCACAGGTCGTCACGCCGATCTTCCAGCAGTACGTTGACGGGAGCCCGGGGCGCGTCGTGGTTAAGGGGTTCGCCGTGTTCAAGATCTATCTGGACGACGTCGCGGCCAATTCGGCGGCGGGGCAGTTCGTGACCGCCGTGAAGAGCGGGAGCTATCTGGGCTACGGAATCGAAGGCTATGGCGCCAAGGTCGTCAAGCTGACGCGCTAAATGGACCGGCGGTGCTACCGCCGTGCGGTGCTACCGCCGTGATGAAGGTTTCCAGAATGATCTGGTAGACGGCCTAACCAACCGTGCGGGCGTGATGGTGAAGCTTGTCGCGATACTCTGGTAGACCGGGGTCCGGGCGCTCAAGCGCCAACTACGAACCAGCGCGCTCTCCCGGCTCGTAGTTGGCGCTTGAGCGCCCGGCTCCTCGGTCTGGGTTGTACCGGATCAATTTGTGAACTTTCATGACGGCATGCCTTGTTTCCTGGTCAGAGGCCCGCCGTTCACGGCGGCAGGCAGCAGTACTCCTGCCGGATTGTCTGGGCGTTCCGGGCCAAGACAGCAGTCAGCTTTCAGCCGTCAGCGGTTGGCTTTCGGCGCTGTTGCTGGTGGCGTCCCTGTCGAGTCGTGGCGCGGCTGGGGGCTGACCGCTGAACGCTTACTTCAAGCGACCGGAGGTTTGCCAGGAGCCGAACGGGCACCTATAATCGAGTAGCAGCGGAGATGCGTAGCGATTGCCGGGGGCGACTGATGCGAATCGCAGGCGGACGTGGGCAGGCGCTGGTCGAGCTCGCGCTGGTGGCTCCTGTGCTCTTGCTGATGCTGGCCGGGGCGCTCGACCTCGGCCGTATCTTCTATTACCAGATCGCCATCACGAACGCGGCACGGGTCGGCGCCGGCTACGCCATCTTTTCGCCCAGTGACCTGACCGGCATTCAGTACCGGGTGCTGACCGAGGCGAGCACCCTCAGCCTGTCGGGCGGAGACGTCGTCGTCGTGACGCCCAACGGCACGTCGCCCGGCAACCCGATTCAGGTATCCGTGACGTACAATTTCCAGGCCGTCACGCCGATCATCTCGGTGTTGTGGGGCGGGGGGCCGTTCGCCTTGCAGGCGGCGGCGACCATGGTGATTCAGTGATGGGGGTCGGGGGTCGGGGGT
>JACQGW010000174.1 GCA_016199325.1 Chloroflexota bacterium | reverse complement strand
GCATCTCCCCGGCCTGGACCAGGAGCGTCCGGGAGATGCTTCGCTGCGGCTCAGCATGACGGAGGACAGGCCAGCAAAGCGCCAATGGACTTGCCGGATGCACCATTTAGAAACTATCTCTTAATGCACCAGAACGTCCTCAGCGGCGCTGAGAGCCATTTCTGAGCGATTTGAGATAGTTTCTTAGTGGTCCGTGGTCCGTGGTCCGTAGTTCACGGTTTCGGGGTATGGATGGTGCACCGAATGCGAACCTGGAACCCGGGATGATGCACCACCAAGCCAGGAAGGGAGAACCACGGACCACAGACCAGGGATCACGGACCACGGACCACAGACCGCGGACCACGGACCACAGACCACGGAACAGAAACCCCGAATGAGGGAGGAACACATGTTCATCAACCGCCAACCCAGGCTCGAGCTCTTCACGCAGGAGGACGTCGAGAAGGTTCACGAGGCGAGCCTCCGGGTTCTCGAAGAGACGGGCTTCGTCTTTCGCTGTGAGGAGGCCCTCGACATCCTTGAAGCGACGCCCGGCACGAAGGTGGACCGCGACCTGGAGCGGGTCTGGATCGACCGCACGCTCGTCGAGCGGTCGCTGGCCCAGTGCCCGCCGACGTTCACTATCCACACGCCAAACCCGAAGTACTATCGGACCTACGGCACCGATGCCGTCTACGTCGGGCCGGTCGGCGCGCCCGCATTCACGCACGACCTGGAGCGCGGCCGGCGGCTCGGCAGACTCAGCGACGTGATCGAGCTGATCAAGATCGTCCACCAACTGCCGGAGATGGACGCCGCCGGCACCAGCATGGTGACGGCGGAGGACGTGCCGGTGCCCTTGCGGATGTACGTGAGTGCGCTGGTCACCGCCATGCACAGCGACAAGGTGAGCGCGTTCCCCCGTCTGGGGCCCCAGGCCGGGGAGCTCGACCGGAACCCCGTGGCCGAGTTCAAAGAGGCGGTCGCCGCCATGTTCGGCTCGGACTGGGACTACGTGGCAAAGCCGGTGGCGCGAGGCGGCGCCAACCCCCTGAGCCCGCTGATGGTGGACGACCGGATGGCGATGTCGCTCATCGATACCGCCAAGTGCGGCCAGCCCTGTTCCGTCGCCTCAGCCATCATGGGCGGCCTGACCTCCCCGATGACCTTCGCCGGGATGATGGCCGTCCACAACGCCGAGTTCCTGGCCGGCATGGTTCTGGTCCAGGCCGTCCGGCCCGGCGTGCCCGTCATCTACGGCAACTTCTCGACGCTCGCGGACATGAAGGTCGGCATGCCGGCCTACGGCGGCCCTGAGATGGCGCTCTCGACCAACCTGGTCGCGATGCTCGCCCGCCGCTACCGGGTCCCATCGGCCGGTTGCGGGAGCATGTCCGAATCGAAGATTCCGGACGCCCAGGCGGGCTTCGAGCACGCCTTCACGGCCCTCGTCGCCGTCCTCTCCGGCGTCAGCTCGCTGTCGGAAGGCGCCGGCGTCGTCGAGTCGATGCTGTGCAGCTCCTATGAGCTGCTCGTGCTCGACCAGGACCTCATCGGCATGATCAAGCGGCTGGTCCAGCCGCCGGCGATCACCGACGAGGAGCTGGCGGTGGACGTCATCCACGAGGTAGGGCCGCAGGGGATGTTCCTGACGACGGAGCACACCTACAAGCACTTCAAGAGCGCCTACTTCCAGCCACGCCTGATGGACCGCCAGGTCTACGCTGAGTGGGTGAAGCGCGGATCCAAGAGCGCGGCCGACCGGGCCACCGAGGAGTGGAAGCGGATCCTGGCGTCCTACCGGGGGCCGGAGGTGCCGGCGTCGCCGGAGGTCGTCAAGCTCTACCAGGAGTGGATCCAGCGGACCGAGGCGCAGATGGACGAGCGCGAGGACTGGCCGCGGCACCTGGTTGGCCTGGGGGCGGCTGTCGGCGCTCGCTAGAGCGGTGCCGAGAGAGGACGAACCGCCAAGACGCCAAGATCGCCAGGACACCCAACAAAACCGCAGAGGCGCAGAGGACGCAGAGACGGGGCAAAGAACAGACGAACAACGGCGCCCGTTTCTTTGCGATCTTCTCTGCGTTCTCTGCGCCTCTGCGGTTTTGTTGGGTGCTCTAATGCCGGCTCAGTCGTTCGGCCAGCGTTCTGCCTGTAGGCGGCTGCCCGGTGCGTTCGGCGTGGGCGTCGATGCGCAGATAGGACCACTGGATGTAGCGGATCGCGAGCCAGCGTAGCGGCTCGGGCTCCCAGTTCGGGGATCGGCGCCCGACGATGGGCAGTCTCGTCGCCGGCGAGTCGACGCCGGCGACGAGGTCCGCCAGCACGCGACCGGCCAGATTGCTCGTGGCGACCCCCTGGCCGGTATAGCCGCGGGCCGTGGCGATGCCGGTCGCCGGATCGTACGCAATGGTGGGGAACCAGTCGCGCGGCATGCCGACCGGCCCGCCCCAGTGGTGGGTGAAGGCGATCCCCTCCAGCGACGGGAACCACTCCCTGAGCTGATTCTGGATCATGAGGAACGTCGGCTTGTGGCGGTCGTAGGCGTCGGCGATGTGCGACCCGAAGTGGTACGGCGCGCCGCGGCTCCCGAACAGAATCCGGCCGTCGGCGGTGCGGGAGAGGTAGTTGACCGTGTATCGAGTCGAGGAGACGCACTCCCGCCCCTGCCAGCCGATGGCGGCCCATTGGGCATCGGAGAGCGGCTCGGTGAGCGCGATGAGCGAGTACAGCGGGACGAGCTGGCGGCGGAGCGCCGGCAGCCGAGTGAGGTAGGCTTCTCCGGCCAGCACCACCGTCCTGGCGCGCAGCCGTCCGCGGTCGGTCTGGAGAACGGGTGCAGGGCCCGGGGTGAAATCGGTGACGGTCGTTTGCTCGTAGATGGTGCCACCCCGCCGCTCGACGGCCCGGGCCAGCCCCCGGACCAACCGGCCGGGGTGGACCACCGCACAGTCGGCGACGGAGAGCGCCCCCAACGTCCGACTGACCCGGATGCGCTCGGCGGTCTGCGCCGCGTCGAGCAGTCGGTAGTGTTCGGCCAGTCCGAGCCGCTCGTACGTGGCGTAGGCGCTGTGAAGCGCGGGCATCTGGTGCGGGCCCCGGGCGATGCGCAGCGCCCCGGCCTTCACGTACTGAGCGTCGATGCCCTCCTCGGCGGCGACGCGCCCCACCTCGTCGACGGCATCGTAGAGCGTCAGGAGGACGGCGCGCGCAGCCTCCCGACCGAACCGTTCCTCCAGCTCGGCGGGAGCGATGGGGAAGCCCGACGAGCACCAGCCGCCATTTCGCCCCGATGCGCCGAAGCCGGCGATCTCTCGCTCGACGACGGCCACCTTGAGTGTCGGCGTCCGCCGCAGCAGGTAGTAGGCGGTCCACAGTCCCGAGTAGCCGGCGCCCAGGATCGCCACGTCGACGTCGACCAAGCCGTCGAGCGGCGGGCGGGGGGTCAGGTCGTCGGCGGCCGTTTCCAGCCAGAAGCTATAGGCACGGTAGTCCTGCATCGGCGTGCTCCTCCACGTTCATCGGGTTGGCGGAATGGCCGGTGGACCTATGGCCCGGCAGGCTTTGGAGCAGCATACGGCAGGAACGGATTGCTGTCAACGGATGCCGTTCCACCTCTCAACTCATCATCACCCAGCCAACCAGCCAAGCCATAGCGAAATGGCCGTACCCCGGGCTTGCGCAGCGGTTGAGGGGGGCAAGACCAACCCCCGGGGGTGAGACAAGGCAACCCCGATGAGTTGGCGGCGGT
>JACQGW010000173.1 GCA_016199325.1 Chloroflexota bacterium | reverse complement strand
TGCGAGAGTCGACCGCACGCCGGGGAACGGCTCCCTCACGGTCGCGGCGCGGTGGGTCCGCACGCTGCCGCTGCCGACTACTGACCGCCGACTGCCGACCGCCTCACGGTCGCCGCTCGGTTCGTTGAGCCCCCGCCGGAGTCGGAGTCGTTCGCCGGCCGGCGTGGTCGAGACCCGGACGCCCGGGAGCGCACTTGCGAGTGCGCACTACGAACCTGCGCGCCCCACCTCCGTAGCCTCCACGCCTCCGCATACACTCCCACTCCTCTGGACGTCCACCCTGACCGTGTTGCCAGCCAGATAGGCGCAGCCGCCGTACCCGTTCTAGAGCGGTTTGCACAGGGATTGACCGAACGACCAACCGCCATTCTTGGCGTCTTTCTCGCTATCCCTCTTGGCGATCTTGGCGTCTTGGCGGTTCGTTGTCTGTCGGAACCGCTCTACCGATTGGCCGTGCCCAGGATCCGAAAAACTGGGTGGCGACCCGCCTCGGCCACGAACGTATCGAGGGGCGATTCCGGCGTCGCGTCGAAGTAGGGTCGGACGATCGGGATCCGGGCCACGTATTCCTTCAGGATAGGCGCGCTCTCGACCGGTCCCAGCTCGGCGATGGCCACCGTCTCCGACCGACCGCCACGGGTCAGCGTCACCCGCCCGGCCGCCCGGGCGTTCCAGACCCAGGCGACCGCACCGTAGGGCGCCACGAGCCAGCGCCCTCCGTCCTGCTCGATCAGCGTCACCGGCGTCGAGTGCAACCGGCCGCTGGTGCGGCCCCTGACGGTGAGGAGGTAGGTGCCCTTCGGCGCCAGGCCAATCTGGAGCAGCAGCCCCACGATCCAGTTCACGATCCGTCGAACGAGCGTCAGCCGGTACGTCTTTGCCATGGTTGAGTCCCTCCTCTGTAGTGGTGATTGAACCGCTGGGCTTCCTCCTGCGTCAGCGCCAGGACCCGCCGTGCCTGCTCGGTGAACCGGTCGAACCGGTCTCGGCCGGCGCGGGCGGGTCCACAGCATCCTCCGGCGAGGCAGGCTTCCCAGCACGCTCGCCCCGCCCGGCCGAGCGCGAAGAGCACGCCGGCCAGCCCTGCCAGCACGCCGTCGACGATGCTGGTTCGCCACCGCTGGACGGCGCCTTGGGCCAGAGCTGCGGCAAGACCGCCCAGAAGACCTGCGAGCAACCGAACAGGTAACACGCTCATCCGCATCATAGAAAGCAATGAATGGCGCCAAGAGATGCTTTGAGCATCTCAGCACGCTATACTCTACCCATGCATGTGACGAAAGCAATTACCTTGCGCTTGGATCCAGCAGGCTACGCTCGCCTGGAGACTGAAGCGAAGCGACTGGGGATCGCCCTGGCGACCCTGGTGCGGGTCTACGTGCGAGCCGGCCTCAACGGCGGCGAGTCCATCGCGGCGCAGAAACGTCGGGCCGGCTTGCAGGCGCTGAGCCGTCTGGCTGAGCTGACCGCAGACCTGCTCCCTGTCGATGCCGTCGGGATTGCCAGAGAGAGCCGTGAAGAGCTTCAGCAACGGCCCCTGCCCTCGTGCCTGTTGTCGTCGACGCAAACGTCCTTGTCGTGCTGGCGAGCGGCGATCCGCGGAAACCGGCGGCTCAGGCGCTGATCCGTGGATGGATTGAGACCGGTCAGGAGATGCATGCCCCAACGCTGCTCCTGTACGAGGTCGCGAGTGGATTGACCCGGCTCGTCGCGGCCGGGGCGTTCCCGGTAGAGCGGATCGCGGAAGCCTGGCAGACGGTAGTTGCCCTCCCGATCACGTACCACCCTCTGCAGGCGGATGGAGACCAGGTCGTCACCATTGCGCTTCGGCTGGGCCGGCAGAGCGCCTACGATGCCGCCTATCTTGCTCTGGCCCGACGGCTTGGCGCGGCGCTCTGGACCTTCGATGGCCCGCTTGCCCGGAATGCTGTCGGATACGGCTTCCCAGTACACCTCATTACTCCACTCCTTGAAGCACATCTCATGACGCTCGGGCGCTTGCCCTGGCAGCCAATGAGCGGTACAATTGACGTGACGATTCCGGGTCGTCGGTTCTAGAGCGGTCTGCGCAGGGATTGGCCAAACGACCAACCGACGCTCTTGGCGTCTTCTTTCTTGGCGATCTTGGCGTCTTGGCGGTTCGTTGTCTGTCGGAACCGCTCCAGTGCGTGGGATGCTTCGCCAGTCGGGGGTTGTCGATGGGCCGACGGTACGAAGAGGAGATCCGAGAAGTTCTCCGCCGGATGGACGACTTCTTGCCGGAAGAGCCACGCCGGCGGCAATTCGGTCGCCAGGTCCGACTCTGGCGCAACTTCCTGCGGGTTCGGTTGAACCAGGTCCGCTGGCTGCCGCCTCCGGGCCAGCTCATGTTGCTGACCTACGCCTTTGCCCTCGTGGTCTGGGCTTTCGGCTCCTGGTTCGGACCGCTCCAACTTTACCTCCGGCTGGCCCTCGGCGCGCTCTTCTTCATCGCCTATCTCCTCGGCCTGATCGGCGCCAGCCGGCCGCCGGGTCGCCCGTACTGGCGCGGCCGCCCGATCGATACCGACCCCCGCCCCTGGGACGACTGGCCGGCACGGCGCCGGCGGTAGGAATCACGACGGTTTCTGGTTTGTGGTTTGTGGTCTCTGGTTGAGACGGGCACTACTCTGAACCACGAACCTTGAACCTTGAACCCCCAAACCCCGTCAGCGGCTCCAGGTCGTTGAGGATGGCGTCGAGCTCGCGGTGGCTGTGCTCGTCGAGCGAGGGCGAGCCCGGCGCCCGGACGTGGCCGGAGGCGATGATGCCGCGCCGCCGCAGCACCTCCTTGTAGACGACGAAGCTGTACATCGCCTCGTAGTTCAGCAGCGGCAGCAGCATCTGGAACCGCTGCCGGGCCAGCGCCTCGTCGCCGGCCTCCAGCGCGTTCCAGACGGCGACGTGCGCGTCGACGACCTCGCACGCCGGCATCGTGCCGCAGGCGCCGCGCCCGTACTCCTCCAGGAGGTATCGACCCGCCATCCCGCCCATGACGCCTTTGAGCGCGTCGCCGGCGAGCGTCCGCACCTGCGTCATCACCTGAGGCGCCACCGCCGTCTCTTCTTTGAGATAGTCGACGCCTTCGATCTCCCGGAGGAGCCGGGCGACGAGCGCCGCCGGCATCGGCGTGCCGATCGGGGCGACGTAGTTCTGGATGAACACCGGGAGTCGGGTGGCCCCGGCGAGCGCGCGGTAGAACTCGACGATCTCGTCGGCGCCGGGATGGCGCACGTAGGGAGGCATCGCGATCAGCGCGTCAGAGCCGGCCGCCGCCGCATGCCGAGCGTACTCGACGGCCGCTCGCGTGCTGGCTCCCGAGACGCCGGCGACGACCGGCAGGCGTCCGCCGGTTTGCTCGACGACGACCTCGACGACGAGTCGCCGTTCTTCATCGGTCAGGAAGGGCGCCTCCGACGCGTTGACCGGTGCGACGATCCCGTGGGCGCCGCCGGCAACACAGAAGTCAACGACCCGCCGGAGGGAGACGACGTCGACGGCGCCGTCGTCGGTGAACGGCGTTGGCGGAATGGCAAAGACGCCGCGAAACTGTTCTGGCATCGGTGTCCTCATCGTTCGGGTTTCTGGTCCGTGGTCCCTGGTCCCTCCGATGTCGTCGAGGCAGCAAAGTGACCAACAAGTGGGCAGTGAATGAGCAAGAGGTGATCTTGTGAGTTGGCATCGGGCTGGAGCATAGTAGGGTGAGCGGCTTTGCCGAAGGAGTCGACGTTCAAGGAGCGCACAACGTGTCGGTAGAACAGAACAAGGCCATTCTTCGCCGCATCCCAGAGGAAGTATTCAACAAGGGGAACCTCGCCATCGCCGACGAGATATTCGCGGCCGATTACGTCGAGCATGTTCCGCTCCCGCCTGGATTGCCGGCTGGCCTGGAGGGCTTGAAGCAGTTCGTCACCATCGTCCGCAGCGCCTTTCCCGACTTCCACTACACCATTGACGATGTGATCGCCGAAGGGGACCAAGTGGTGTTCCGCCTGACGGCACGCGGTACCCAGCAGGGTGAGTTCATGGGCATTCCGCCAACAGGCAAGCAGGCGACGTGGACGGAGATCCACATCGGCCGCGCGGCCGGCGGTAAGCTGGTGGAACACTGGGCCAATTATGATCACCTCGGCATGTTGCAACAACTCGGCGTGGTCCCGGCACCGGCCGGCGCGTAGAACGGATCTAACCCCCTGTCCCCCCTTCCCTGCGAGGGAAGGGGGGACAGGAGAGGGCGCGGAGGCTACGGAGGCGCTGCGCAGGTCCGTCGTGCGCACTCGCTAGTGCGCTCCCGGGAGTCAGGGTCTCGACCACGCTGGCCGGCGAGCAACTCCGGCGGGGAGTCACCGAACCGAGCCGCGACCGTAAGGCAGCCAGCAGTCGGCAGTTGGCGGTCGGCAGCTTCCTGCCTGGTGTATCGAGTCGACTGCGCGCGCCGGGGAACGCTCCCTCACGGTCGCGGCTCGGATAGTGCGCGTTCCGCGGCCTCCGCGTCTCCGCGTGCGGGTTTTCACGACGCATGGACAGTCCAGTACGGTGCCAGGGCGGCTTCGTTCAGCGTGACGCCCAGTCCCGGGCCGTTCGGGACGGCGATGTGGCTCGCCTCGACGGCGATGGGCGTCGCCAGCGACGCGTTGATCGATTCGAGCAGCTTGCTCTGATACTCCATGATGAGAAAGTTGCCGATGGCGGCGCCGAGGACAATCGGCCGGAGCAGTTGCACGACGACGGTGGCGACAGCCTCGGGCACAACCGGCGCCAGACATTCCCCCCAGCCAATGAGCCCGGCGTCGGTCTCGATCCGCACAAGCAGCCCCTCGTTCCTCAACGAGTAGACGGTATCGAAGCCGGGCCGGAGGAAGTAGTCGCTCACACCCGTGCGCGGCTGCGTAAACAAGTAGCCCTGCGGGAGCTTGACGGAGTAGGCGACGACGTCGGTAATCTTCATCGTATGTCTGGATCGTGCCCCAATCGTACGGCGGCCAGAGCCACCGTGGCGATGCCGCCGAACAGGTCCTTCTCCTGGATGTCGAAGGTGTGCGTATGGTGGCCGGTCGGCATGTCCGAGCCGATGCCGATGTAGACCGCCTGGCCGCCCTGCTCCTGGACCCGGCGCATCAGGAACGTCGCGTCCTCGCTGCCGCTCACCAGCAGCGGCTCCTCGACCGGCGTGACGCCGGGCACCGCCCGGGCCGCCTCGGCGACGACACGCGCCAGCGCCGGGTCGCTGCGTGACGTCGACGTGCTGCCGGCCGGGGTGATCTCCACCTCCAGGTCGTGAGCGAGGGCCGCGCCCTCGATGACCGCCCGCGCGCGTTTCTGGACGTAGGCGTCGATCTCGGCGGTCTCGCCGCGGGTCTCGATCAGCATCCGGGCGTGATCCGGGATGATGTTCCGGCTGGTGCCGGCCTGAAGGACGCCGACGTTGATGCGCGACATCCCGCCGCTGTGGCGGGAGATGGCGTAGAGCCCCAGCACGGCCTGGGCGGCGCCCACCAGGGCATTCCGGCCGAGCTCCGGGTCCGCGGCGGCGTGCGCCGGGCTGCCCTTGAAGACGACGTCCAGCTTCGTGCTGGCCAGGAATCCCGTCACCGTCGGGTAGATGGTGCCGGACGGCGCCCGCATGCCCAGGTGCAGGCCGATGAAGAAGTCGACACCCTCGACAACGCCGGCCTTCAGCATCGGGATGGCCCCCCGGCCGCCCTCCTCACCCGGCTGAAAGATCAGCTTGATGGTGCCGGCGATCTCGTCCCGCACCGCCAGGAAGACGTCGGCCAGCGCCAGACCGATCGCCGCGTTGGCGTCGTGGCCACAGGCGTGCATGACGCCGGGATGGCGGCTGGCAAAGCCGGCCCTGGCCGGAAAGTGCGACGTTTCGGCCGACTCCTCGATGGGCAGCGCGTCGATGTCCACCCGGATCGCCACAGTCGGGCCGGGCCGGCCGCCGCTCAGGCTGCCGACAACCGCCGGGAAGCCGTCTTTGACCTGCTCGAGGAACTCGGGGTCGGCGCCCTCGGCGATCGCCCGCTCATAGTGGCCCGCGAGCACGCCGGCCGGCGGCATACCGTAGCGGCTCTCGGCCGCCATCACCGGCCGGCCCGCCTGAACGGCCCAGCCCAGGTCGGCCAGCCGCCGGGCGATGAGGCTCGCCGTGCGAAGCTCGGTGTAGGCCAGCTCGGGGTACTGATGGAAGTCCCGCCGGTCCAGCGCCGCCCGGGCGCTCGCCTTGTGGGCCAGGTCCAGAATCCGTTGCTCCATGGCAGTCTCCATTCTGTGTCACCGATCCATCGGTATTCACGCGAGATCTCACCGCAGAGACGCAGAGGATTCGCGGAGAACGCAGAGCTATCTGACGGTTACTCTGCGTTTTCCTCTGCGCCCTCTGCGCCTCTGCGGTTCCAACACGTGCTCTTACTCGGTCACGCGCGCTCGCTCGACCGGCTCCCAGGCGCCGCTGCGGTGCTCCTCCAGGAAGCGGAGGCAGCGGACGGCGTGGCCGGGCGCAACGGGGTCGAGCGTCGTCGGCCGGCGGAGGCAATCGGGTTGGGCGTAGGGACAGCGCGGGTAGAGGCGGCAGGTGGCCGGCGGATCGATCGGCGACGGGATCTCGCCGCGCAGGATGATGCGCCGCTTCACCTGGTCCGGCGTGTCCCGCGGCGTCGCGCTGAGCAGGGCGCGCGTATACGGGTGGGCGGGGCGCTGGAAGATCGTTTCGACGGGGCCGATCTCGACGATCTGGCCCAGGTACATGACGGCGACCCGGCGGGCCAGGAGGCTGACCAGCGGCAGGTCGTGCGAGATGAGCAGGTAGGCGATGCCCAGCCGCTGCTGGAGGTCGGCGAGCAGTTGGACGATCTGCGCCTGCACCGAGACGTCCAGCGAAGCCGTCGGCTCGTCCAGGATGATCAGCCGGGGCTCGGCCGCGAGCGCGCGGGCGATGGCGACCCGCTGCTGCTGGCCGCCGGAGAG
>JACQGW010000172.1 GCA_016199325.1 Chloroflexota bacterium | reverse complement strand
CCGAATGCGGGGCTGTACCGGGCCATCACGGTGTCTGCGCCGAAGGGGAGCATCCTGAACTGCGACCCGCCGGCGGCCGTGGGGGGGCGGACGCAGACGTGCCAGCGGGTGGTGGATCTGGTTCACGGGGCACTGGCGCCGGCCGTGCCCGACCGGATCATTGCCGCCTGCAACGGCACCAACGCCGGGATGAGCTTCTCGGGGGTCGATCCGCGGACGGAGAGTTTCTACGTTTACCTGGAGACGCAGGGTGGGGGCTTCGGGGCGCGGGCGACCAAGGACGGCATGGAGGGGGTGCAGGTCCACATCACCAACACGTCCAACCTGCCGGTGGAGTGCCTGGAGAGCGAGTATCCGCTGGCGGTCGACCAGTATGAGCTGGTGAACGACTCGGGGGGGCCTGGCCGCTGGCGGGGCGGTATGGGCATCCACCGCCAGATTCGCGTGGTGGAAGGGGAGGCGATCTTCTGGGGCGGCGGGACGCGGGTGACGACGGCGCCGTGGGGCCTGTTCGGCGGGAAGGAGGGCGCGTCGATGCGGGTGATCGTCCACCGGGACCCGAGCAAGGGGCCGCCGCGGGAGGCCACCCGGCTGCGGACGGGCGAGGCGGTATCGCTCATCACGCCTGGGGGCGGGGGCTATGGCGACCCGCGGGAGCGGGACCGGGAGCTGGTCGCCCGGGACCTTCGGGAGGAGAAGATCTCCCTGCAACAGGCGGTGGAAGGCTACGGCTTCACGTCTGAATCGTGACAACTGGCATCCTGGAGAACGATACGAACCGCAGAGGCGCAAAGGACGCAGAGAGGGAGGTCGTAGGTCAATGGACCGCAGTGTGAAGTTTCTCTATCTGAGCCAGGAGGACGTCGCTGCTGCCGGGGGGCTGGACATGGCCACAGTCCTGGCGGCGGTGGAGAAGGGGCTCTCGCTCCGGGATAAAGGTGACTACATCGAGCCGGGGTCGCCGATGATCACCTGGGCCGGCGGCGTCGAGGGGCGGCGCGTGCTCATCCATCCGGCCTGGGTGGGGGGCGACGTGGATGTGACGGGCGTGAAGTGGATCCCGAGCAACCCGGCGAACCCGACCGCCCGGAAGATGCCTCGCGCCGCAGCCGTCATCATTCTGAGCGACGCCACGACTGGATTCCCGATTGCCATCATGGATGGGACCATCGTGAGCGCCATGCGGACGGGCGCGGTTACCGGCGTGGGGGCGAAATACCTCGCCAGGCCGGACTCGGAGGTCGTCGGTCTGCTCGGGCCCGGCGTTCAGAATCGGACGCAGCTCATGGCGCTGAAGGAGGTCCTGCCCCGGATCAGGGAGGTGAAGATCTACGGCCCCACAGCGGAGAAGGCGGTAGCCTGGGCGATCGAGATGGCCGGGCAGGTCGGCCTGCCGGTTCGGGCGGTCGCAAGTGCCCGCGAAGCGGTAGAAGGATCGGACGTCGTGGTCGCTGCCACGGCTGGGCCGAGGGCGGCACAGCCGTACGTGGAGGCGGATTGGCTCGCCGAGGGGAGCTTCTTCTCCCTCGTCTCCAATCTGGATGCGAAGCCGGAGGTGTTCGTGCACGCCGACCGGGTCGTGCTCGATACGCGCGATCAACTGGATACGGGCCACCAGCACTCCGCCGGCTCCCTCGCCGACCTGACCAGCCGGGGCGTCCTCAAACGGGAGGCGGTGGCCGAGCTGGGCGAGATCATCAACGGGAAGCAGCCGCCACGGCGCCACGCGCGCGAGCGCATCGTGCTGAAGCCGCGAGGTCTCCCGGTGGAGGACGTCGTCGCGGCGCACGCCGTCTACCAGCAGGCGAAGGCCAGGGGAGTGGGCCAGGAGCTGTACCTCTGGCGCGAGCCCAGGTGGACGTAGAGAACGGGTTTATGGTTTGTGGTCTGTGGGCGAGGGCTTCAGGTCACTCAGTCCGGTCCCTGGATCCGTTGAACCGGGTCGGGCGTTTGACAGGCCGGGGACGAGGCTGTAGTATCTTTGCCTGTACTGCCGTCCGCGCGCATGGTGGTGGCGTGCGGGAAGGGGTTCCCAGAATGGCGAGTGCAGCCCTCCTCCCCTGGTCCACGGAACGTGGTGACCGGCTGGACCGACCCGGGATAGCTCGCCGTGTCTCAGCCATCGCCACGATGCCTACGATTGATTGCACCTCGATGGGTTCCGCCGTTACCTCTACGGCCATCGTTAAGGGTCCTGTCTCGGTCTACTGGACGTAATCAGAGGGGTGCCAGGAGCACGCTCCTGACACCCCTTCACCGGTGGGTTGTTCCTGGCGTTTCGTCGGGTTTGTGAGCCGCGCAGCGCACGAAGCGGGGAAAGTGAGCAGGATAGTGGGTCTGCAAGTGCCTCGGCGAGCGGTCGGCGATCTCTGGTCCTCCGCGCCTTCTGCACTGGGCCGTGGGCCGCCGTGGCGCTCTGGCTCCGCGCCAGCCCCGTGGTGTCTTGCCCGATCTGATGATGCCACATACGCACATACGCCAAGGAGGAGAAAGGACTGTGGAAGGGACTGCAGAAAGAATGGGTGAGGGAATGGAGAAGGATCGTCTGCGAACGGGACCGCGCATGAGTCGCCGCACGCTCGTGCGGGCGCTCCTGATCTCGGCCGCCGCCGGGAGCACGGCATCGCTGTTTGCCGCCTGCGCCGGCGCGCCCGCACCGTCGCCGGCCGCCGGGACGGCAGCGCCAGCAGCGCAGGCGCCGGCGGCCACGAGCGCCGCGCCTGCGGCGAAGCCGGCAGATACGCCGGCACCGGCTGCGCCCACGCCGAAGAAGGGCGGCATCCTCCGATACGGGCTCTCGACCGACCCGCCCCACCTGGACCCCCATGTCAGCAGCGGGTACGCAGCGGACCTGGTCAAGGGGACCATCTATGGCCTGCTCATCCGGCCGGGCCTGAAGCTGGAGCTCGTGCCCGACCTGGCAGAGTCCTGGGAGCGGCCGGACGACAAGACGTACATCTTCCACCTGCGGAAGAACGTCAAGTGGCACGACGGCACCGATTTCACCTCGGGCGACGTGAAGGCGACCCTGGAGCGCATTCTGGACCCCAAGACCGGTGCCGGGGCCAGGACGCCTCTGCGGGCGATCAAGACGGTGGAGGCGACGGACCCGCTGACCGTGAAGGTCAGCCTGTCCGGACCGGATGCCTCGTTCTTGAACGCGCTGATGTCGCCCTCGGTGATCATCGCCCAGAAGGCGTTGATCGACAAGGGCGCCGACCTGAAGACCCAGGTCATCGGCACCGGCCCGTTCAAGCTGGTCGAGCGCCAGCAGGGCGTCTCCATCAAGCTGACCCGGAACGAGCAGTACTATGTGCCCGACCGGGTTTACCTGGACGGGATCACCTTCACGCCATATCCTGACGACACGGCTCGAACGTCGGCGCTGCGGACCGGCGCCGTCGACATGATCGACTACGTCCCCTGGAAGGACATGGCCGCCATCAGCAACGACAAGAGCCTGGCGCTGTACTCCGACAAGGACGGCGGCATGATGTGGGTCGAGTTCCGGATGGACCGGCCGCCGCTGGACAACCAGAAGGTGCGGCAGGCCATTAGCCTGGGCATCGACCGGCAGGCCGTTCTGGACACGGTCTTCTTCAGCCGCGGGCGGCTGCTGGGCGGGCTCCCGACGCCCCCGTGGATGCTCAGCTACTCGGCCGACCGGCAGAGCGGCTACCTGACGAACGTCGACAAGGCGAAGCAGCTCCTGGCCGAAGCCGGCTTCCCCAACGGCTTCAAGACCACCATGCTCTCGACCTCCACCTACGGCATGCACAAGAACACCGCGGAGGTCGTGCAGGCGAGCTTGCGGAAGATCGGCATCGACATGACCCTGGACCTGATCGAGTGGGGGGCCAGCGTGGCGCGCTACACGAAGGGCGACTTCGAGGTCCACCTCCAGGGCGGCGGGATCGACCTCGGCGACCCGGCGTTCCTCGACGGGTTCTACCACTCGACCGGCAACACCTCCCGCCAGATGGCGTTTGTCGACAAGCAGATCGACGAGCTGCTGGACAAGGCCCGGAGCACCTACGACGCCGAGGGGCGCAAGAACGTCTATCGCGAGTTCGAGCAGCGTGCGCTCGACCTGAGCCCGCTTGCCTGGTTGAACACGCGGGAGCAAGGGGAGGCCGCGCTGACCTCGGTCATGAACTACGTCCACATGCCGGGCGCCAACCGCTCGCAGCACAAAGTGGTCGAAGTCTGGCTGAACAAGTGACAAGGTGTCACTCGTCATGCGTCATACGTTACACGTCACCGGTCATGACGAGTGACGCATGACGCATGACGTATGACGTATGACGACGCTATCCGTCAAGACCATTGTGGTGTTCCATCAAAGGAGGTATCTCAACGGTGAAGGTCAGAATCGGGGTGGACGCGGGCGGCACCTTTACGGACGTCGCCTTGTTCGAGGAGGCGTCCGGGAAGATCGGGGTTACCAAGGTCTCGTCGACGCCCGACGACCCCTCCCGCGCCATCCTCAAGGGCGTGGACAACATCCTGAGCCAGGAGGGGCACGCGCCCGCCGACGTCAGCTATCTCGCCCACGGCACCACCGTCGCGACCAACACCCTCATTCAACACGGCGGGGCTCGCACCGGGCTCATCACGACCAGGGGCTTTCGGGACCTGTTGGAGTTGGGGCGCCAGCGGCGCCCCGACCTCTACGATCTCCAGGTGGACAAGCCGGAGGCGCTGGTCACCCGCGACCTGCGCCTGGAGGTCGACGAGCGTGCTCGCTACGACGGTCGGGTCGAGCGTCCACTGGACCCGGAAGATGTCGTGCGGGCGGTGCGCGCCCTCAAGGACAGGGGTGCAAAGGCCGTGGCGGTCTGTTTCCTGTATTCCTATCTCAACCCCGGCCACGAGCAACTGGTGAAGGAGATCGTGCGCCGGGAGATGCCGGAGGCCTACGTCTCCACCTCCCATGAGGTCTCGCCGGAGTTCCGCGAGTACGAGCGGCTCTCGACCGTCGTCATCAACGCCTACCTGGGGCCGGCCGTGGCGAAGTACGTCCATAACCTGGAGGTCCAGCTCGGGCAGTTGGGCGTGCCGGTCGGCGCCTACATCACGCAGTCCAACGGCGGCATCATCTCCATGCAGACGGCGCGCGAGAACCCGGTGCGCACCGTGCTGTCCGGGCCCAGCGCGGGCGTGGTCGGCGGCAGCTACGTCGGCACGCTGGCGGGCTTCGGCAACGTCATCACCTTCGACATGGGCGGCACCAGCACCGACGTCAGCCTGGTGGAGAACGGGCTCCAGAAGGTGACGGGGGAGATGGAGGTCCAGGGCTACCCGATCCGGGTGCCGATGATCGAGGTGAACACCGTCGGGGCCGGGGGCGGCAGCATCGCCTGGATCGATAGCGGCGGGCACATGAAAGTGGGGCCCCGCAGCGCCGGCGCGGTGCCCGGTCCCGCCTGCTACGGCCTGGGGAACGACGAGCCGACGGTCACCGATGCCAACGTGGTGCTCCAGACGCTCAACCCCGAGTATCTGCTCGGCGGTCGCATGCCGATCGACGCTCGGGCGTCGGCGGACGTCATCCAGCGGATGGCCCGGCGGCTGGGCATGACACCGCTGGACGTGGCGCAGGGGATCATCTCCGTGGTGACGGCGAACATGGCTCGGGCCATCCGGGTGATCTCGGTGCGGAAGGGCTACGACCCTCGGGACTTCGCGCTGCTGGCGTTTGGCGGGGCGGGCCCGCTCCACGCGGTGCAGTTGGCGCGGGAGCTGAGCATCCCGCGGGTGCTCGTTCCGGAAGTGCCCGGCATCCTGTGCGCGCTGGGCCTGTTAGTCACAGACATCCGGTCCGACTACACGCTGACGCGCATCATGGCCGTCGAGGACCGGACGGCCGAGGAGGTGAACGGCATCTTCCGGGACCTGGAGGCGCGGGCGGCCGAGTGGCTCGACCACGAGCAGGTGGCGGAGCCGGACCGGATCTACCGCCGATCGGTCGACATGCGCTATCGCGGCCAGAACTACGAGCTGACGGTTCCGGTGCGCGGGGGAACGCTGGCGCCGGAGGACATGGCCGGGCTGGTCGAGGCGTTCCATCAGGCCCACAAGCAGAACTACGGGTACTTTGCCGAGGGCGAGCCGACGCAACTGGTGACGTTCCGGCTGGAGGCGCTGGGCCGCGTGCCAAAGGCGACGCTGACCAGCTACCCCGGGGATGGGACCGACAGCCGGCACGCCATCGCCGGCAGGCGCCGGGTCTACTTCGAGGAGGCCAGGGATTTCGTCGACTGTCCGGTGTACCAGCGTGAGCCGCTGCGGGCCGGGAACGTCATCGAGGGCCCGGCGGTAGTCGAGCAACTGGACGCCACGTCCGTCGTGTTCCCCGGGCAGCGGGCATACGTCGACGCCTATCGGAACATCGTCATCGAGGTCGGCGACGGGACAGGGAGAGGGTAGCGATGTCCGGCTATATTATCCGCCGGTTGCTGGCGACGATCCTGCTGATGTTCGGCGTGGCCTCGCTGGTGTTCATGGTCATCTACCTGATCCCCGGCGATGTGGCGGCCATCATCGGCGGGGATCAGGCATCGCCGGAGCAGATCGCCGCCATCCGCACCAAGCTGGGGTTAGACCGGCCGCTCTACGTCCAGTATCTGGACTGGCTCTCCCGCGTCATGCGTGGCGATCTGGGGAAGTCGCTCATCAGCGGCAACTCGGTGATGACCGATCTGATCTTCCAGCTCCCACGAACGGTCGAGCTGATGGTGTGCGCGCTGCTGGTGTCGGTGAGCGTCGGGATTCCGACCGGCATCTTCGCGGCCGTGCGCCGCGGTCGAGTGGCCGACGCGCTGGTTTCCTTCTTTGCGCTGATCGGCCTTTCGATGCCGGGCTTCGTCGTGGGCACGCTGATGATCCTCGTCTTCGGCCTCTACCTGCGCGTACTCCCCATCTCGGGGTTCATTTCGTTCGATCAGGACCCCGGGTTCCACCTGAAGCTGCTGATCATGCCCAGCCTGGCGCTTGGACTGAGCATGGCCGGGGTTGTGATGCGCATGACCCGGTCGAGCATGCTGGAGGTCCTGGGCGAGGACTACATCCGGACGGCACGGGCCAAGGGGCTGGCCGAGGCCATCGTGCAGTACCGGCACGCGCTGAAGAACGCGCTCATCCCGGTGGTAAGCGTCATCGGCGTGCAGGCCGGCTCGCTGCTGGGTGGCACGGTGATTATCGAGTTCATCTTCAACTGGCCCGGCCTGAGCAGTTTGCTCCTCCGGGGGATCTACCAGCGCGACGCGCCCCTGGTGCAGGGGGTGGTCCTGCTCATCTCGGGCGCGTTCGTCCTGATCAACCTGGCCGTCGACGTGGTCAACTCCTATCTTGACCCGAGGATTCGCTATGGATAGTGTGGCCCGTGAGCGATTGATCGAACCAGCGGAGAGCGCCGACGCGGCTGCAGCGCTCGAAAGCGCGGCCTGGGCCCGCCGCCGCGGGCGCGCCCGCGGCATGATGGCGACCTTGCTGGGGCGGGCGCTGGCGACCCACCGGGTCCAGGTGAGCGGAGCGGTCATTCTGCTGGCGGCGCTCGTGGCGATCCTGGCACCCCTCATTTCGCCCTACGACCCGATCCTGATGGACCCGCCGGTCCGGCTGAAGCCGCCGACCCTCGCCCACCCGATGGGCACCGACGAGTTCGGGCGCGACGTGCTGAGCCGTCTCTTCTGGGGCGCGCGCGTGTCGCTCTTCGTGGGATCCATCGGCGTCATCCTCTCGGCGATCGGCGGGGTCGCCCTCGGCATGCTGGCGGGGTACATCGGGGGCCGGGTCGATTGGGCCATCATGCGGACGATGGACGTCATCCTCTGTTTCCCGCCGATCCTGCTGGCCATCGCCGTCGTGGGCTTTGCCGGGCACGGCCTCGAGAACGTGGTGCTCGTGATCGGCTTTCTCTACGTTCCCCGCTTCGCCCGCGTCGTCTACGGCAGCGTGCAGTCGGTGAAGCAGAACGCCTACGTCGAGGCGACGCGCGCGATCGGCGGCGGCCACCTCTACATCATGCGGATGGACATCCTGCCCAACATCTTCGCGCTGATCCTCATCCAGATCACGCTGAACTTCGGGTTCATGATCCTGCTGGAGGCTGGGCTGTCCTTCCTCGGCCTGGGCGCGGTGCCGCCGACGCCGAGCTGGGGGACCATGATCGCGTCCGCACGGGACTATATGGAAATGGCGCCGTTCCTGGTCGTCGGGCCATCGATCGCGGTAGCGACGCTCGTCCTGGCGTTCAATCTGCTGGGCGACGGGCTCCGCGATGCGCTGGACCCGAAGCTAATCAAGGGCTAAGGAGGTACACCACTGTGGGAACCAGGTTTCACGTCCGGATCGGCTCCGAGGAATGCGTCTGTGAGCTGATGGACGACGACGCGCCCCGGCTCAGCGCCGCCTTTCGCCGGGCGCTGCCTGTCAAGGGCTTTGCCTCGCACGCCAAGTTCGGCGGCGAAGAGCTGGCCGTGATGCTGCCCTTCTGGGCGGAGGCGGAGAACCGCATTCGCCTGGACGGGAACGTCGAGGGGGACGTCGGCTACTACCCCGGCAAGCAAACGCTCACCATCTTCTACGGACACGTCACTCCCTTCGGCAAGCCGGGAGGCGTGCTCGCCCTGCTGGTGGAGGGCAAGGAGGCGATGCGCCGGGCGGCCCAGGAGGTTATGGACAAGGGCAGCCTGCCGGCCAGCGTCTTCCTTGAAGGGTACGAAGAGGGGCAGGCGCCCTTCCTGCCGCCGGCCGTGGAGACGCCGCTAACACCCCGGGTCCGGAGCTTCCTGGAGGCCGTCTGGAGCCAGGAACCGGCCGACGTCCAACTGCTGCGGACGGTCACGAAGCCGCCCATGGGGAACATGCCGCCGGTGTTCTACGCCAACTTCGACCTCTTCTGGGCGGGGGAGAACCTCCAGACCTGCCGCGAGGTCGCCGGCCGGGGAGACGTGGCGCTGGCCGATCTCAATCGGATGACCGGCGCGCTCCTGGATCGGACCCGGCGGCGGCTGGCGCACTGGGAGATGCCGGACACCTGCGCCCTCCTTGCCGATAGCGCGGGCTACTTCACGTCGGGCGGGCCGGCGACGACCGAGGAGTACCTCTCTATCACCGCGGACCTCCTCGTGACGCTCGACCGGGTGCAGAGCTGGATCGACGCCATGATCCCCTGGGCGAAGCTCGACCGGGCGCTCAGCCCCGCCGCCCTCGCGCGGGTGTAGAGCGGGTATCGAAACCGCAGAGGCGCAGAGAACGCAGAGGAGAACGGAGAGAAATGGAACCGCCGTTCGTTTCGTCTTTGCGCCGTCTCTGCGTCCTCCGCGCCTCTGCGGTTCGTATCCTCAGGCGCTCCAATCAGGGCCGTCCGTCGCGGCGGCTCACTTGAGGAGACAGATGATCACGCAGACCCGAACCGTGGACCCCATCACCGTGGAGGTCATCGGCAACGCCCTCTCCTCCATCGTCGAGGAGATGGGCATGGCGCTCATCCGCGCCTCCTATTCCACGAACATCAAGGAGCGCCGGGATTGCTCCACCGCCCTCTTCGACGCCCGCGGCCAGACGCTGGCCCAGGCCGAGCACATCCCCATCCACCTCGGCTCCCTGCTCGGCATTGTCGAGGAGATCACTCGCCGCTACAAGCCCTCCCAGATCCGGCCGGGGGACGTGTTCATCGGGAACGACGCCTACAGCGGGGGCGGCACCCACCTGCCGGACATCGTCCTCGCCTCCCCCATCTTCTACGAGGACGAGATCGTCGCCTACGCCGCCAATTTGGCCCACCACGCCGACTTCGTGGACCGGGGCCAGGCCCACATCTACCAGGAGGGGCTGCGGATCCCCGTCGTCAAGCTGTACAACGAGGACCGGGTGCAGGAGGACGTCCTCGAGCTGATCCTGCTGAACTGCCAGGTGCCGAAGGAGCGGCTGGCCGACCTGCGGGCCCAGTACGCGGCCAACCGCGTGGGGGTCGTGCGGTTCCAGAGCCTGTGCGACAAGTACGGGCGGGAGACGGTGCTTTCGGCGGGCGACGAGCTCCTGAACTACGCCGAGCGCCAGACGCGCGCCGGGATCGTCCAGATACCCGACGGCGTCTACCGGTTCGCCGACGTCTTCGACGCCGACTACCTGCCGGAGGAGCTTCGGCTCACCGTCGAGATCACGGTGGAGGGCGACCGGATGCACCTCGCCTTCGACGGGCCGCCCCAGGTGCGGGGGGGGCTCAACATGGTGTGGACGGCGCTGCTGGCGACGGTGTACTACGCGGTGAAGACGGTGGTGGACCCGACGATCCTACCGAATGCGGGGCTGTACCGGGCCATCACGGTGTCTGCGCCGAAGGGGAGCATCCTGAACTGCGACCCGCCGGCGGCCGTGGGGGGGCGGACGCAGACGTGCCAGCGGGTGGTGGACCTGGTTCACGGGGCACTGGCGCCGGCCGTGCCCGACCGGATCATCGCCGCCTGCAACGGCACCAACGCCGGCATGAACTTCTCCGGGGTCGATCCGCGGACGGAGAGCTTCTATGTGTACCTGGAGACCCAGGGCGGCGGCTTCGGGGCGCGAGCGACCAAGGACGGCATGGAGGGGGTTCAGGTGCATATCACCAACACGTCCAACCTGCCGGTAGAGTGCCTGGAGAGCGAGTATCCGCTGGTGGTGGACCGGTACGAGCTGGTGAACGATTCGGGCGGCCCGGGCCGCTGGCGGGGGGGCATGGGCATCCACCGCCAGATTCGCGTCGTGGAAGGGGAGGCGATCTTCGGGGCCAGCGGGACGCGGGTCACGACGGCGCCGTGGGGCCTGTTTGGCGGGAAAGAGGGCGCATCCCTCCGGAGGATCGTGCATCGGGATCCGAGCAAGGGGCCACCGCGCGAGGCCACCCGGCTGCGGACGGGCGAGGCCGTGTCGCTCATCACGCCGGGGGGCGGGGGCTACGGCGACCCGAGGGAGCGGGACCGGGTGCTGGTGGCCCGCGACCTTCGGGAGGAGATGATCGCCCTGCAACATGCGGTGGAAGCCTACGGCTTCACGCCGGAAT
>JACQGW010000167.1 GCA_016199325.1 Chloroflexota bacterium | reverse complement strand
GGGACGGGGAGGGCACCCTCTTCCTCGGTCCCTCTCCCGCTCGGCGGGCGAGGGGGGACGGGGAGGGCACCCTCTTCCTCGGTCCCTCTCCCGCTCGGCGGGCGAGGGGGGACGGGGAGGGCACCCTCTTCCTCGGTCCCTCTCCCGCCGAGCGGGAGAGGGAAGGCGAGCGTAGCGAGCCGGGTGAGGGCCTGTCTGCTTGCCCTTCTGGCACTCGGCCTGGCGGCTACGCTGGGGTGCGGAGTCCGCTTGCCGAACCCTTTCGCCGGCCCGGTGGCGTTCAACGGGGGCGTGCTCGAGCCGCCGTATGACCTGCCGGCGTTCACGCTCCAGCGCGTCGACGGCAAGCGATTCGCCACGTCGGACACCCGCGGGCGGGTGTCGCTCTTCTTCTTCGGCTACACTTCCTGCCCAGACATCTGCCCGATGACCCTTGCCCAGGTCGCCCATGTTCGCCGGCAGCTCGGCGAGCGCGCCGGCAAGGTCGACGCGTACTTCATCACCGTCGACCCGGCGCGTGATACTCCCCAGCGCCTGGCAAGCTACGTAGCCGGATTTGACCCGGCCATCGTCGCGCTGACCGGCTCACCGGTGGAGCTGGAGCGGGCGCGCGCCGCCTTCGGGGCTGTTGCGCAGTCGCGGGCGGGAGCAGCGAGCGAAAACGATTCCTCGACCAATCACACCGCCATCGTCTTCCTGGTCGACGCCCAGAGCCGCCTCCGCCTGATCTTCCCGTACGGCATGACGCCGGCGCAGATCGTGGCCGACATCGAGCACCTGCTTCCTTAGAGCCGGCTGATCGTCACCTGTTCCCGGCCGTACTCCCAGATCCGCTCGCCGATCCGCGCCAGCTCCTCCAGGCTGCCTTCCGTGATCCGGCCGAAGTGATTCACCAGGCTTTCGCCGCCGATGTCTCGAATGACGGCCGGCCCGAAGATGAAGTTGATCTGGTTCTTGATCGGCAGCTTGTGGACGTTCACGTAGTAGCCGAGGTCGCCAGGGAAGAGCCCGTAGCACTTCGGGTTTTCCGGGCCTTCGACCTTCACGTCGGTCCAGCAGAACATGACCATCCCCGAGAACGCCCCGCGCCGGACCGGCCCTTCGATGGGCAGCGCCGCCCAGATGGCGCTGCACGTCTGCGGCGCCAGCTCGTCGTACAGCGTCGCGACGAACCGGCCGCCCTTTTCAAACCGTATCTCGATCTGCCGTGCCAACTGTTCCTCCGTCTGTTCTGTGTGCCAGGCCACCGGCCTGCTGCCTGCACTGTACCATTCCGGGCCGGATGCTGTCATGCCGAAGGTACGGAACTTGATGCGGTTCTCCCATCGATCACCATCCAATAGCCGTGCCGCAACGTGGAAGCGATATACTGGGATCGATGCAGACTGAACCGATCGTCGAGCCCGAGGGGTTGACGGCGGCTGAGGCGGCTGCCCGTCTCGCCCGCTTCGGCCCGAACCAGCCGGTTCCCCAGCGCCAGATCGCCCGGCTGGGTCCGCTGCTCCACGCCCTGACCGATCCGATGGTGCTGCTCCTTTTCGCCGCCGGCTTGATCTACCTCGCGCTCGGCGAGGCCGTCGACGGCACTATCCTGGTCGCCGCCGTCGTCCCGATCGTCGCGATGGACCTCGCGCTGGAGATGCGGGCCGAGCGCACGCTGGCCCGGCTTCGGGAGCTGACGGTGCCCCGGGCAAAGGTGGTCCGAGACGGCCGCCTGCGCGAGATGCCGAGCGCCGACCTGGTGCCCGGCGACCTCGTGGCGATCCAGGAGGGCGATGTCGTTCCGGCCGACGGCGTCCTGATCGCCGCGGCCGACCTCCAGGTCGACGAGTCGGCCCTGACCGGCGAATCGCAGCCGGTCGACAAGACGGTCGCGCCCCTGGCGGTGCTCGCGGAGCTGGCCGGCGAGCCGGGGGGATGCTTCGCTGCGGCTCAGCATGACGGGGGAGGGGCGACTCGGCATGACGGGGGAGGGGCGGCTCAGCGTGACAGTCAGGCGGCTCAGCATGACAATCGAGTGGCTCAGCAGGACCGTCGGGCGTCTGAGACAGTGGCCGGGGGGGCGACCGGCGCGACCGGTGGGACGAGTGCGGCGGCCCGGGAGCATCGCGTTGCCATGGCGACAACCGTGCTGGCCGGGCGGGGGCGGATGATCGTCACCGCCACCGGACCGCGCACCGAGTACGGGCGGATCGGCAGCCTGGTCGCGCTGGGCGATCGGCCAACGCCCTTGGAGGCGGCGATTGGCCGGCTCGTCAAGCGGCTTGGCGTCGTCGCCGCGGGCGTCTGGCTCGTCGTCATCGCCGTCCAGCGGCTCCAGGGGAGCGATTGGGCAGACGCCGTTCTGGCGGGCATCAGCCTGGCGATTGCGACGATCCCGGAGGAGTTCCCCATCGTCTTTGCGCTCTACCTCTCGCTCGGCGTCTGGCGGCTGGCCCAGCGCAACGCGCTCATTCGCCGTCTGGCCGGCGTCGAGGTCCTCGGCGGGACGAGCGTCATCTGCACCGACAAGACCGGGACGCTCACGCTCGGCCGGCTCGACCTCGGCGCCGTGGCCGTCGGCGGCCACGTCTCTGCGGCGCCGGCGGCCGGACGGGCCGGCGAGTTGCTCCTGGGCGCGGCCGTCCTGGCGTCCGAGCCCGAACCCTTCGATCCCTTGGAAACGGCGATCGTGCGGGGCGCCGCGGTCGGTCTGGACGTCGCGGCCCTCCGCCGGCAACGTTCCCTCGTCCACGAGTACGGCTTCGATCCCGGCGAGAAGCTGATGGCCCACGTCTGGCGGGAGCCGAATGGCCGGCTACGGCTCTACGCCAAGGGGGCGCTGGAGGGTATCCTGCACCACGCCATCCCGACGCAGGACGAACGGGAGCGATTGCTTGCCGCCAACGCCCGCCTGGCCGGCCAGGCGATGCGGGTGCTCGCCGTTGCCGTGGGAGACCTGGACCGCCCGACCGGCGATCGGCAGAAGGACCTGGCCGGCCTGCGCGCCGTCGGACTCCTCGGCTTTGCCGACCGGATCCGGCCCGAAGTGCCGGCGGCCGTCGCCGAATGCCAGCAGGCCGGCATCCGGATCATCATGCTCACCGGAGACCACCCGCTGACGGCCCACGCCATTGCCGAGGCCGCCGGCCTTCACCACGACGACGCCGCCATCGTCCACGGCGAAACGCTGGAGCGCGCCGACCCGCAGGAGCTCGGCCGGCTCGTCCGCAGGGCGGCGATCTTCGCCCGCATCCTGCCGGCCGACAAGTTCCGGATCGTCCGGGCGCTCCAGGCGAATGGCGACGTGGTCGCGATGACCGGTGACGGCATCAACGACGCCCCGGCGCTGCGCGCGGCGGACATCGGCGTGGCGATGGGGCGGCGCGGCACAGCCGTCGCCCGTGAAGCGGCGACGATGGTGCTGCTCGACGACAACTTCGCGACGATCGTCGCGGCGGTGCGTGAGGGCCGCCGGATCTTCCAGAACCTCCAGCGCGCCTTCGCCTACCTGATCGGCTTCCACCTGCCGATCGTCCTCGCCGCCTTCCTGATCCCGCTCCTCCGGGCGCCGCTCCTCCTCCTGCCGGTCCACCTGGTGCTGTTGGAGCTGTTGCTCCATCCCACTGTCTCGCTGGTCTTCGTCTCCGAGCCACCGGCGCCCGACCTCATGCGACAGCCGCCCCGCCCCCGCCGGGCCCCGTTGATCGACCGGCAGGCCGTCTTTCGGACGCTCACCGCAGGGCTGGCGATCTCCGCCGTGACGATTGTCCTCTACCTGGGCGCGCTGGCCGGCGGCGTCCCGCTCGGCCGGGCGCGCGCCCTGGCGCTCGCGGCGCTCATTCTGGGGCAAACCCTGCTCGTCCTGGTCGAGCGCGCGCCGGACCGCCCGTTCTGGTCGGATCTCGGCGCCAACCGCTGGCTGCTGCCCATCGTCGGCGGAACCCTGGCGATCCTGGCGGCGGTCCTCTTTGTCCCGCCGCTTCAGACGATCTTCAAGCTCCAATCCCTCCAGCCCGCCGATGCGCTGACGCTGCTGGGAGCCGTGATCGCCATATCGGTCATGGCCGAGATCGCGCGGTTCTTGAGCGTGAGGAGAAATGGTTTGTGGTTTGTGGTTTGTGGTTTCTGGTTGCGGGGGCGGGACCGGACACCATAAGCAACCAACGGGGTTTGTGGTTTCTGGTTCGTGGTCCCTCCCTCGGAACCAGAGACGAGAAACCACAAACCACAAACCAGAAACTCCCCCGACGCCGCCTACCAGCGGCTGGGCGACTGGACGGCGTAGGGCTCGAAGTGGATGAAGCTGATGCACTGCGTGGGGCAGCGGATGATGCACTCGGCGCAGCGAATGCAGCGCTCCTCGTCGATGGCCATGACGGCGTCCTTGCGCTCGTCGTACTCCTCTCGAAGCACCTGCTCCAGCCCCGGGCTGTTCACGACGGCGACTTCGGCCGGGTGGACCATCTTGATGACGCCCTGCGGGCAGACGTCGACGCAGCCGCCGCAGAGGATACAGCGAGTGCCGTCGATGGCGATGTTCAGGTCGCACTGGAGGCAGCGCGTCGCCTCGGTGTGCGCGATCTGCTCCGTGTAGCCCAGCTCGACCTCCCGATCCATCGCCCAGCGCTGGGCCATCGGCCGCTCGACCATGTGCTGGCGGTCGAACGTATCGAACTGATCGACCCGGTGGTAGTTGAAGTTCATGCCGGCGGCCATCGTGTTCGCCGGAATCACCGTCAGCTCGGGCTTACGCCGCTTCAGCTCCTCGCCGGAGAGGTACTGGTGCATCGACTGGGCCGCCTTGTGGCCGTCGGCGATGCAGGAGATCAGGTTGCGGGCGCCGGCCACGAAGTCGCCGCCGGCGAAGAGGCCGGGGGCCTTCGTCATCCAGGTCTTCGGGTCGACGACCAGGCGGCCGTTCCGAACCTCAGCACCCAGCTCCGGCGGGATCCAGGAGTAGTCCGGATTCTGGCCGGTGGCGGCGATGACGGTGTCGCATTCGAGGACGAAGTTCGAGCCTTCGATGGGCACCGGCCGGCGCCGGCCCCGCTCGTCGGGCTCGCCGAGCCGGGTCCGAATCAGCTCGACGCCGCTGGCGCGGACGCCGTCGTTCGAGACGACCCTGACCGGCGCTACCATGTATTGGAAGTCGACCGCTTCGCTCTCGGTCGTCTCCCGCTCGTAGTCGTCGACGAGGATCTCCATGCGGGAGCGCCGGTAGAGGACCCAGACCTTCTTGGCGCCCAGCCGATAGGCCGACCGGGCGCAGTCCATCGCCGTAAAGCCGCCGCCGATGACGGCCACCCGCTTGCCGGTCATCACCTCGGCTTCGGTCTGCTCGAAGATGGCCTTTTCGACGTACGGCAGGCCGGGCACGACGCCCCGCAGGGTCTCGCCGGGGATGTTGATCCGCTGGGGGTCCTGGGTGCCGGCGGCCAGGTAGACGGCATCGTGCTCGCCGAGCAGGTCGGCGAGCGGGATGTCCTTGCCGATGTGCGTGTTCAGCCGGATCTCGACGCCGAGCGCCTCGAAGTAGTCGTCGATCTCCGCCCTGCAGATCTCCCGCGGGAGTCGCCAGGGCACGATGGCGCCGGTGAACATGCCGCCGGGAACGGAGTACTTATCGAAGACGACGACCCGATAGCCAAGCTCACGCAGGTCCCGGGCGGCTGCCAGGCCGGTGGGCCCGGCGCCGACAACGGCGACCCGCTGCTTGCGGGTGATCGGCGGCCGTTTCGGCAGCATCCTGTTCGACCGGAAGTCGGCTGCCGCCCGCTTGATCCAGCGGATGGCAATCGGGTTGTCGATCTTCGCGCGCCGGCAGACGGGCTCGCAGGGAGCCGCGCAGACCCGGCCGAGCAGGCCGGGGAAGACGTTGTCCCGCCGGTTGAGCTCGTAGGCGTCGTCGTAGCGTCCCTTGGCGACGAGGTCGATGTAGCCGGGGATGTCGGTGTTGGCGGGGCAGCCGATCTGGCAGGGGATGTTCTGCGCCCACCAGGTATCGTCGGCTGCCGCGACCGGCAGTGGAATACGTTGAGTCTCCGGACTGGTCGTCATGTATCTGTCCTCTTGTCGAACGAGACGTCCACACACGGAAAAGCCGCCGGCTATCCGCCTCATGGAGATTGACTATTAAGCCAGGTATTCCTTGCACCACCGGGGAAGCGCACTGAAGTGCGCACTACGAACGACGGCGCTGGTTCGTGGTGCGCACTTCAGTGTGCTTCCCCGGCGTCCACCGGATCAATTCGTCAAAGTTCATCAGGCGGTGCCGACGGACCCCCAGATTCTACTTCAGCGCATTCGCCGTGTCAAAATGCGCCCTCCGTGGTACAATCGACCGGGTGAGCGGCCAGCCGCCAGCCGTTAGCTATCAGCCGTCAGCGGTCAAGTCGCTGCAAACCGACTGCTGACTGCCGACCGCTGACTCGACCAAGGATGACAGAGGGAGGAGAACCACACGATGGAGCGCACCGTTATTGCGACGAAGCAAGCACCGGCCGCCATCGGCCCGTACTCACAGGGGATCGCCGGCAACGGCTTCGTGTTCACCGCCGGCCAGATCGCGCTCGACCCGGCAACCCAGGACCTGGTATCCGGCGGCATCACCGAGCAGACCGAGCGGGTGATGGAGAACCTGAAAGCCATCCTGGCCCGGGCCGGCGCGACGATGGACCGGGCCGTCAAGACGACCGTCTTTCTGCAGAGCATGGACGACTTCGCGGCGATGAACGCCGTCTACAGCCGCTACTTCCCGGCCAATCCGCCGGCCCGCTCCACCGTCGAGGTCTCCCGCCTGCCCAGGAACGCCCTGGTCGAGATCGAGGTGATTGCGCTCGTGTAGCAGGTATTACGCCGCCCAATCCCCTGCGAAGAGCTCGGCCTGCTCGAGGACCGTGAGCGTCGCCTTCTCCTGCTTATCGGGCGGGTACTTGTACTTCCTGAGCACACGCTTGACCGCAAGGCGGAGCTTGGCGCGGATGCTCTCCCGTACCGTCCAGTCGATCGAAACGTTGCTGCGGATCGTCTCGACGAGCGCACGAGCGATCGTCCGGAGCGTCTCATCGCCCAGGACCTTGACGGCGCTGTCGTTGACCTCCAGTGCATCGTAGAAGGCGAGCTCCTCTTCAGTCAGTCCCAGCGCATCGCCGCGCGAGTGGGCGGCACGCATCGCTTTCGCCAGCTCGATCAGTTCCGCGATCACCTGGGCAGCTTCGACCGAGCGGTTCTGGTACCGTCGAATCGTCTGCTCCAGCATCTCCGAGAACGATCGGGCCTGGACGAGATTCCGCTTCCGGCGCAGCTTCAGCTCGTCGTTCAGGAGTTTTCGCAAGGCTTCCAGCGCCAGGTTCTTCTGGGGCAGGGCGTGGATCTGCTGGAGAAACTCGTCCGAGAGAATCGATATGTCCGGGCTTTCCATCCCCGCAGCCGCAAAGATATCGATCACCTTGTCGGTCGCGACGGCGCGGGAGACGATCTGCCTGATCGCCGTCTCGACCTCCGTCTGCGATCGTTCGCCTTCGGCGACGGTGTGCTTCACCAGACAACTGCGGACGGCCTGGAAGAAGGCAATCTCCTCCTGGAGGGCGAGCGCGTGCTCGTGCGGCACCGCCAGGGCAAACGCCTGGGAGAGCTGGCCGACGGCCGGCAGGAAGCGAGACTTGCCTTCCGGTTGCTGGAGAACGTGCTCGGCGCCGGGGTTGATGATCGCCAGCCGCTCGGCGGGCGTCCCGTGCAGGAACGGCGAATAGTCGAAACCGTGGAACATCGCCGCGACGACCTCATACTTCTCGTGCAGGACAGCGACGGCCTGCTCCTGAGGAATCCCGGCGTGCTCACGATCGCGCTGGCTGTACGCCGCGAGCGCCTTCCGGAGTTGATCGGCCATGCCGAGGTAGTCGACGACGAGTCCGCCGGGCTTGTCGCGAAAGACGCGGTTGACGCGGGCGATGGCCTGCATCAAACCGTGGCCCTGCATCGGTTTGTCGACGTACATCGTATGGAGGCACGGCGCATCGAAGCCGGTCAGCCACATGTCCCGGACCATCACCAACTTCAGCGGATCCGCCGGGTCCGTGAACCGCCTGGCGATCGCCCGTAGCCGCGCCCGACTCCGAATATGTGGCTGCCATGACTCCAGGTCGGCCGCCGAGCCGGTCATGACGACCTTGATCGCCCCCTGCTCGTCGTCAGGATGGTGCCAGGCGCGGCGCAATTTCACGATGGCGTCGTACAGGTCGACGCAGATCCGGCGGCTCATGCAGACGACCATCGCCTTGCCGTCGATCGCCTCCTGGCGCCGCTCGAAGTGCTCGACGATATCCTTCGCGATAAGGGCGATTCGCTTCTCGGTCCCGACCATTGCCTCGAGCCGCGCCCACTTGCTCTTCAGCTTCTCCCTGGCGGACGTCTCCTCGCCCTCGGTCACCTCCTCGAAGTCGGGGTCGATCCGCGGGCGTTCTTCCTCCTTGAGCTCCAGCCTGGCCAGCCGCCCTTGGTAGTAGATGCGGACGGTTGCGCCGTCTTCGATGGCTCGCTGAATGTCGTAGACGTCGATGTAGTTGCCAAAGACGGCCGGCGTGCTCCGGTCGCTCTGCTCGATCGGCGTGCCGGTGAAGCCGATGAACGTCGCGTTCGGCAGCGCGTCGCGCAGATGGCGGGCGAAGCCGTCGATGAAGTCGTACTGGCTGCGGTGCGCTTCGTCGGCGATGACGACGACGTTCCGCCGATCGGAGATCTGCGGGTAGCGCTCCCCTTTGCCGGCCGGCATGAACTTCTGGATCGTCGTGAAGATGACGCCGCCGGAGGCAACCTTCAGCAGTTCCCGCAGCTCGTCGCGGCTCCCGGCCTGGACCGGCGCCTGGCGCAGCAGCTCGTGGCAAGCGGCGAAGGTGTTGAACAGTTGATCGTCCAGGTCATTCCGGTCCGTCAGCACGACGAGCGTCGGGTTGGCCATCGCCGGATGGCGGATGATCTTCCCCGCATAAAAGGCCATCGAAAGGCTCTTGCCGCTCCCCTGCGTGTGCCAGACGACGCCGGCGCGCCGGTCGCCCTCTGGCGTCGCGGCCCGGACAGTACAATCGACGGCCTTGTTGACGGCGTGGAACTGGTGGTAGGCTGCCACCTTCTTGGCAATCGTCGTGCCGTCTACCTCGAAGACGACGAAACTCTGGACCAGATCGAGCAACCGCCGCTTCTCGAAGATCCCCCGAATCAGCACTTCCAGCGGCGACATCGTCAGCCCGCTGGCCCCCGTCTGGTCTGCCTGGTGCTCCGACGTAGGTGTCGCCCGCTCGCTCGGCGTCCGCGGCGCCCGCTCTTGCGCCGCCTGCGTCGTGGTTCGCCCCGCGCGATGCTCCGCCGGTCCGTACACCTCGCCGCTATCGATGGTCCGCCACGGCATGAATCGCTCCCAATCGGCGGTCACCGTCCCGGCCCGTGCCTCGATCCCATCCGACACGACCAGAACCTCGTTGCAGGTGAAAAGAGCTGGAATGTCCCGCTTGTACGTCTGAAGCTGGTTGAAGGCGCCGCGGCTCGTGGCGTGCTCGTCGAGGGGATTTTTCAGCTCGATCAAGCCAAGAGGCAGCCCGTTGACGAAGGCGACGACGTCGGCCCGGCGACTGCGCCTCTCTTCGACGACGGTGAACTGATTGGCGACCAGCCAATCGTTCTTCTCAGGATGGTCGAAGTCGATCAGCCAGGCGACGTCGTGGACGATCCGGCCATCGTCCGCCCGATACTCGACCGGCGCGCCGTCGACCAGCAACCGGTGGAAGCGGTGGTTGTTGTGAAAGAGGCTCTGCGTGTCGGCGGCCAGGGCCGTACGGATGATCTCTTCGACTGCCTCGCCAGGAACCTGTGGGTTGATGCGTGCGATGGCCGAGCGCAGCCGCCCGACGAGGACGACATCGCCGTAGCCGGCCCGCTCGGCGTCAGCGCCACCCGGTGCGAGGTCGGGGCCGTGGCGAACGCCGTAGCCCAGCTCAGCGAACCAGGTGAGGGTCGCGTCTTCGACGGTGGATTCGGTCACAACTGCCGGCATGGTGGCCTCACTTCAAGGTCAATCGCGGGAGGAACGGATTGCTGTCAACGGATTTCGGGATCGGATTGAACGGATTGGGACAGGGGCGTCGCTCTGATCTGCGACGCAAGTGAATGCTGCGACGTAGGAACGGATTGCTGTCAACGGATTTTGGGATCGGATTGAACGGATTGGGACTGGGACCCTCGCTGCGTTCTGCGCCACAAGTGATTGCCGTCGTGTGTCTGGCCTATTATCTCACCGCTAGAGCGGTGAGCAAGATCATTGGACCGGGATCGAAGGCAGGAGACCTGGCTCGGCCTGGCCTCCGGTTCCGACCCCTGGCCCCTGCCCCCTGTCCCCCGGTCTAGGAAGTCGTCGGCAATCCCAGGAGCGAGCCGAGCACGCCGCCAAAGGCTGCGCCCACGAGGACGAGCATGCTGGTCAGCGCGCCTACCGGCAGGCCCAGCGGTACACCGCCTTGAACCTGGAGCGCCCACTCGGCGGCAACCCCGACGATGAGCCCCACCGCGACGCCGACCAGCATGCCGATCATCGCCATGTGCTCGGCGCCGAGGTTGGCTGCCGCATCCTCACCCGTCGCCGGAACGAACGCGCGATCTTCGTAGACGAGATCGCCGAGTGGACCGTAGACGACCCCCAGGACCACGCCGTAGACGGTGTGGATCACCAGGCTGCCGACGATCGGCAGCGGCCCGGCGCCCAGGTGCATGCCGAAGAACCCGCCGCCGACGATGGGCAGGAAGATGACGAGCGAGAGGACGCCTGGAACCAGGGAGTAGATCAGCCCTCGCAGCCAGGCAGGTCCGCTCAGACGCGGCTCGAAGACCGCGGCGTACAACACCGCCCAGAGGATGCCGCCGACGAAGAAGATCATGAGGGTGAGGTACACCCAGGACTGCGCAAAGTCGATGAGCGGGTTGTGTGTCAGCCCGGAGAGCCACTGCCGCAGCTCGGTAGCGCCCCGCCTGCTGGTCAGCTCGATCCCGGCCAGGGCTGTGGCCAGGCCGTACGCGATGAGAAACGTGGCAAGCATCGCCAGGGATGCGACGAGACCCGAGATGGTGGCACGAGCAAACCAGCCCGGCCGCAAGTCCGCCAGGTACTGCGCAAGAGGCACGTTCGTGACCTCCTTCCCAGAAGACAGATCAGATCGTCCCCTGCAACACCGGGGCCACGGAGAAAGGGCGCCCTCACCCCGCTCGCTTCGCTCGCGCCCCTCTCCCGCGCGGCGGGAGAGGGGCCGGGGGTGAGGGCCCGTCTGGGTTGCGAAAGCCACGAAACAGCGCGAAAAGGCACGAACCGGCGGCTGCCATCGACCGGCCGCTCGTTCCCCCTTTCGCGGCTTTCGCGTCGTTTCGTGCCCCTTCGTGATCCAAACGTCTCCCCTCGCCCGCCGCGCGGGAGAGGGGCCGGGGGTGAGGGCGCGGCCTCCCCGATCCCCTACGAGCTCCTACGAGTTCCTACGAGCCCGAGTCGGTAGGCCGGCTGGACGGAGTGCTCGTTGCCCAGCCGGAAGGCGGGGCGGACGGCCATGGCGAGGACGCCGCCGAGGACCAGGAGGGCGCCGCTGACGTAGAAGCCGGCGGCAAAGGAGCCGGTGGTATCCCGCAGCCAGCCGGTGAGCGGCGGTGCGACCAGGGAGCCAAGGAAGCAGATGCTGTTGCCGGCGCCGAACGTCAGCCCGAGAAGGCCGGCCGGCGCCAGCACCGCCCAGAGCGCGAACATCGGCGTCTGCGTGCCCCCGTAGAAGAAGGTCGCCAGCAGGATGAAGGCGATGATCACCGGCAGGGGCGCCCCGCCGCCGACGGCGCCGCCGACCAGCGCCATGCTGATCCCGGCCAGCACGAGCGCCCCGGCCATCACCCCCTTGCGCCCGTAGCCGGCTGCGGCCAGACGATCGGTCAGGAGGCCGGCGGCAATCATGCTGGGTATCTGGACGAAGCCGACGACCGAGGAGAGCGCCGCCGAAGCGGCCAGACTGCCGACTCCGGCCTCCCGCAGGACGATCGGCGTCCACGACCCCAGTACCCACAGGCAGTAGATCGACGTGAACCCGGCAAGGTAGGAGAACCAGAGGTCACGGCCGGTGAAGGCCAGGCGAAGCGGTGGCCGGGCGGCGGCGGGCGTGCGGGGAGGCTCGGGCACGAAGCGCCGGATGAGCCCTGCGGCGAGAATCGCCGGCAGAGCAAAGGCCAGGAAAACCGCCCGCCAGCCCCACGCCTCGGCGATCAGGCCGCCCAGGAAAATCCCGAGGCCGAGGCCCAGCCCTGGCCCGGCGAACGAGATGCCCAGCCCTCGGGCGAGCTTCTCCCGAGGGGTGACCGTGGTGATGACGGCCCGGTCGTTGCTGAAGAGCACTCCTCCGCCCAGCCCCGTCAGGAGTCGAGCGCCGACGATGGCGCCGATGCTCCCGGCGAACGCGGTCAGGAACGCCGCGCCGCCCCAGATGGCGGCGCCGCCCATGAGCAGCGCCTTGCGCCCGAGTCGATCGCCGAGAATGCCGGCCGGGATCTGCATCGAGGTATAGGTGTAGAAGTAGACGCTGAAGAGCGCGCCCGCCTCGGCGTGGGAGAGGCCGAACTCCTCCTGGATGGGGCCGAGCGCCGGCGAGAGGGCGATCCGCGCCAGGTAGGAAGATACCCACGTGAAGATGAGGACAGCCCAGACGGTGTGATACGACTGCCAGCTCACCGTCGGCTACCGCTTGAGCAGCGGGAGGACGCTGCGAAACTCGTCGGTCGCGGCCTGGCCGAGGAGCTCGTAGACGATGGCCTCCCAGGTGGTGATGACGGCGCCCGCCTGGCGCATGCGCTCCAGCGCCAGGCGGCAATCCAGCTCCCGGCGAGCGCCGACGCAATCCGCGGCGACCTGGACGTTCAGACCGCGCGCCAGCGCGTCGAGGACCGTCTGTTGCACGCAGATGTGCGCCTCGATGCCGCAGAGCAGGAGCGTTCGCAACCGTGTCTCCTCCAGCCAGGTGACGAGCTCGTCGGAGCCGAAGGCGCTGAAGGTCACCTTCTCGAAGACGGGGTACGGGATGATCGTCGTGCCCAACTCGGGGATCGTTGACCCGAGCCCGCGGCGGTACTGCTCGGTGAGGGCGACCGGCACGCCGAGGAGTCGGCAGGCCTCGACCAGCCGAGTCACCCGGTCGAGCAGCGCCTCACGCTGGTGGATATGCGGGTAGAGCCGTTCCTGGACGTCGACGACGAGCAGCCCGCTCTCGCCACGCCTGGCCCGGCTCAGCGGGTCGGCCATGCTTGCTCCAGACAGCCGGTTGGCGCCAGTGTACCAGCACCTTCGCTGGCGTGTCAACGCGACGCCGTGCCAGGCGAGCGGTCAGCAGAGCGACGACTCGGGGGCCGAAACCGGGAACATCGCCGGAAGCTGACGGCTGAATACTTACCGCGCCGACTGACGCCTTCTTGACCGGTGTTCGCCACGGTCTTGTGCTACAATTACCTATGACTCTCCGCGTGCGGCGCATCGGCGAGGCCAGGGTAGATCGTGGTCCCTTCGTCCGTGATGCCGAGCCGCGGGGAGTCATGGCGGATCGGCGGCCTCCCCGCCCGTCATGCTGAGCCGCAGCGTGTCACGGCGGATCGGCGGCCCTCCCGCCCGTCATGCTGAGCCGCAGCGTGTCACGGCGGATCGGCGGCCTCCCCGCCCGTCATGCTGAGCCGCAGCGAAGCATCTCCGCGACGGTGTCGGTTCAGGCCGGGGAGATGCTTCGCTGCGGCTCAGCATGACGGGCTCGGCGGCCCCCGGTATCCGCTGAAAGGGACTTGAAAGGCGCTGACGTCGATGGCTCGAACGCAGACTGTAGGATCC
>JACQGW010000165.1 GCA_016199325.1 Chloroflexota bacterium | reverse complement strand
GCCCCAACACTCCCCGGCTGATTACATGAGAAAGCCCTGGCATGTTTCAGAAACCGCTTGACACTTTGCAGCGCCTCGTTATTTCCCCGCCTTGCCAGCAGTCGGGGCGGCCCTCCAGAGTGTCAACCGATTTCCTGCCGAATTTGAAACATGCCTAAAACCCCACCTTCTTCCAAGCCCGGTCGCGCAAGGCCCGCCGGTTACGGCCGGCCGCGGCCGACGAGCGGGTAGTGACATCCCGGTGGCATCCACTCGGGCCAGGCGACCATAACCATGCCATGGACTACCGGGGGGCTGTCGCTATGCCACAACAACTACCGCGCGGGGCAACCGTCTGGCTTGCACGCGCGCCCGTCTTGTGTCAGACTATCGGACATGCTGGAAGGCATAAACGCAGCAGAGCTGTGGCAGAAGAGATGCGACTGAGCCAAAGGAGCGCAGCATGATCGTCAACCGCCATCCCAAGCTGGACCTCTTCACACCGGACGAGATCGAGCAGGTTCACCAGGCATCCCTCGAGATCCTCGAAGACGTCGGCTTCGCCTTCCGCTGCGAGGAGGCGCTGGACATCCTCGAAGCGACGCCCGGCACGAAGGTCGACCGGGACGAGGAGCGGGTCTACTTCGACCGCGCGCTGGTCGAGAAATCCATCGCCCAGTGCCCGCCCTCCTTCACGATCCACGCGCCGAATCCGAAGTACAACCGGATCGTCGGCGGCGACTACATCACCATCTCGCCGGGCGGCGGCGTCTTCACCCACGACCTGGAGCGCGGCCGGCGGCGCGGACTCCTCGGAGACTCCATCGAGCTGGCCAAGCTCGGCCACATGCTCACCGAGACCCTCGGCGCCGGCATCGGCGGCATGAACGACGTGCCGGCCCCGCTGCGGGTGTACGTCGGCCCGCTGGTCAGAGGGCTGTACACCGACAAGGTGGGCGCGCTCCCAAGCCATGCGCCGCAGGCGAGCGACGTCGGCCGGGACCCCATCGCCGACTACCGGGAGGCGATCGCGGCGATCTACGGCTCCGACTGGGACCCCATCGCCAAGCCCGTCGCCGCGGCCATTACGAACTCGGTGAGCCCCCTGCTGTACGACGACCGGATGTCGATGTCCCTGATCAACAGCGCCAGGCTCGGCCAGCCGAGTATCATCTCGCCGGCCGTCATGGGTGGCCTGAGCGCGCCGATGACCCTTGGCGGGATGATCACCGTCCAGAACACCGAGTTCCTGGCCGGGCTCGTCCTCGTCCAGGCCGTCCGGCCGGGCCAGCCCGTCGGCTACGGCAACGTCTCGACCCTCTCGGACATGAAGGTCGGCATGCCGGCCTACGGCAGCCCAGAGGGCGCGCTCTCGACCGTTTCGTGCGCCCAGCTCGCCAGGCGGTACGGCATCCCCTCCCGTGGGGGCGGCGCGTTTTCGGAGGGGAAGATCCCCGACGTCCAGGCCGGCTTCGAGCACATGCTGACCATGCTCATCTCCGTCCTGACGGGGATCAACCTGCTGACGCACACCGCCGGCGTCATCGAGTCGATGCTGGCCGTCTCCTACGAGCTGCTGGTCCTGGACCAGGATGCCATCGGGATGTGCAGGCGGATCGTCGAGGGGCCGCCGATCACCCGGGAGGAGATCGCGGTCGACGTCATCAAGGATGTCGGGCCGCAGGGGATGTTCCTGACCCACGAGCACACGTTCAACACGTTCAAGCGGGCGTACTTCGAGCCGCGGCTGATGGACCGGCAGATCTACGCGGAGTGGGCGAAGAAGGGGGCCACGAGCGCGGCTCAGCGGGCGACCGCGGTGTGGAAGCAGCTCGTGGCCGACTACAAGGGGCCGGAAGTGCCGCTCCCCGACGATGCCATCCGGTACTTTCACGAGCGCATCCGGCGGATCGAATCGCTCATGGACGACAAAGAGGATTGGCCGCGCCACCTGGTCGGCCTGGGCGCGCCGGCGCTGCGGTAGGGCGTCCTCTCGTTCCGCAGGCTCGTAGTGCGCACTCGCAAGTGCGCTCCCAGGCGTCAGGGCCTCTACCATGCTGGCCGGCGAGTGACTCCGGCGGGGGGCGCCCAACCGAGCCGCGAACGTGAGTGAGCCGGTTTCCGCGCGTGCGGTCCACTCCAGCGCGCCGGGGAGCGGCTCACTCACGTTCGCGGCTCGGAGAGTTCGCGCGCTGCGGCCTCCGCGTCGCCGCGTGCGCGTTGTCATGGGGCTTTGTGGCGCGGAGCGCGGCGTTGAGCGGGCCGACCTCGGGCGTGCCCGTCCTGCGGTTGTCGTTTTCCACGCCGCAGACCCGGGGCTACCACAGCCGCAACTGTTCGACCACGACCCCACCACGGCCGAATCGCCGATTCGCCAGGCTGGGCAGCTCAATCCCACCCAGTCGCTCCGCCGTATCCCGTACCAGATCGATCGCCGAAGGAACGCTGGGCTCGGCCAGCTCGCGACTGCTGAATCGCAGGACGGACCAACCGAGGCGAGTGAGGAGGTTGTTGCGGGCGTTGTCCTCGACAACTGCCTCCAGACGAAGGTGCCACGTGTCCCCGTCGCACTCGACATCCACGCCGCCTCGCGCGCAGAAAACCGCGAAGTCCAGACAGTAGCTGGTTTTCTGCTCACTCACGTAGAACTGCCGCTCCGCCGCGATCCTGGCGTGGCGAAATGCGTTCCAGAGGTAATCTTCGAGCGGACTTTCGTGGTAGAGATCGTTGATCTCAAGGGCCGTCTGCAACTTGGCCAGCGTCGTCGGGATGAACACGATGCGGCGCCGACGCGCGCTGGGGACCGAACGCGTGAGCCGCTCCAACTCGCCGGTCCGGATCCGAAAGTACCAGTCAGAGGCTCGTGGGTGCTCCGACTCGTCAGGGAGCAACTGTCGGCGCTGAACCCGGTCGACGTGCTCGATGGGCGCGACAAAGTGGACTGCCCACTTCGCGTCGCCAAATGCAGCGGTGTGATAGAAGGCTAGCCATCGAGCCGTCCCGAGTGCTTCTGGCGCAGTTCGGCACGGGATACGATACCAGTGTTCCCGCTGGGCGATGGCGAAGTCCCGAGTATTCGTCACGATCGCGACCAGGGTGTCCGGCGCCGGGAACGGTATGTGCTTGCTTCCCGTCACCTGAGCTCCTCGTTCGACTGACGGCGGAGGAGTGTTGCGCGCCAGTTCTCTTGCCTGCGATCATAGGCAGACAGCCGATTGGAGTCAACAACGAGCAGTGTCGCATCGAGCCTGCCGTCGTCGCTCAGCCTCCGTCAGCCCCTGCAGATCTTGCTCGTAGTCGGCCAGGTCGTAGCGGACGGTCGGCACACCCATCTCGACCAGTTGCCATTCGAGCTCTACCCTCGGCTCGCCGGACAGCTCTGCCGCCTTACCAATCGAGATGACGCCTTCCAAGAAAAGGTGGATGGCGAGGGCAGTCCTCACCTGGTCGGTCGCCGATTTCCTGCCGAGACGCGACCCCTTGAGCAGATCGAGGAGTTCCCCGGGGACGCCGACCCTTCTGGTTTTCATCGCCCTTCCCCTATGCCCTTCTGTGCCCAGAGGCAGCATCAAATCTCGCGGCTCGGCGAAGTGGCCACTCTGTTCCTGAAGCTCGGCTGTATCAGCTTTGGCGGGCCGGCTGCCCACATCGCCATGATGCGTGACGAGATCGTCCGGCGCCGGCTAGGAGAGGGGGCGGACCCAGATCTTGTCGGCGGCGGGGATGCCCACCGAGACCTCGATCCCCTTGACCAGGAGCGTCAGCGTGCCGGCGTAGGTGGCTACGTCGAGGACGACGATCTCCGTCCCCGGCACCAGCCCCGTCCGCTGGTAGAACTCGAGCAGCCGGGCATCCGATTCGGCCCGCTCCGAGATCCGCTCGACCACCATCGTGTCGCCCGGCTTGACGTTCTCCAGCAGAATGGCGTCCGGCGCGGTGATGCCCGCCGTGCCCGGGATGGGATTGCCGTGGGGGCAGTGCGTCGGGTGGCCGAGGAGCACCTCCAGCTTCTGCTCGACCTCGGCCGAGATGGCGTGCTCGATCCGGCAGGCCTCCTCGTGCGCGGTCGACCAGTCGAGGCCCAGGACGTCGGTGAGCAGCCGCTCGACCAGCCGGTGGCGCCGAACGATGGTCCGCGCCATCTCCTGGCCGCGTCCGGTCAGCACGATCTCTTTCCGCTCGTTCATCGTGACGAGGCCGGCCTCCGAGAGCTTCCGGACCATCGCGACGACCGAGGGCGGCTTGACCCCACGCCACTCGGCGACGCGAGCGCCGATGACCGGCTTGCCCTCGAGCTCCATGTAGTGGAGCGTTTCGAGATACTCTTCGACTGACTCGCTGACTTCGCTGCTTGCCACGATCCGCCCTTCTGCGCTTGGACCAACTCTGGAGCCGGGGTGGCTCGACTGCGAAAGAGAGATAGACGATACGCCGGTGCTTGCGCGCAATTATACTCTGCCGGGCTTCGCCGGCGCCAGACGTTCGCCCGCTTGCTTTGACTTTCCAGCGGGCAGGTGGTACGCTGAAAAGAGGGTGATCCAATGGAGCAATACCCGTTCGCCCGCGATGCTGCGGCGTTTCCCTTCGAGAAGATCCGTTACGACAAGCGCGAGTGGCGGGCCACCGTCACCATCAACCGGCCCGAAGTCCTCAACGCGCTCGATTTCCAGACCCTGCGCGAGCTTGCCGCCGCCTTCGAGGATGCCTCGTGGGACGATCACGTCGCCGTCCTCGTCCTGACCGGTGCGGGCGACCGCGCCTTCTGCACCGGCGCCGACGTCAAGGAGCAGGAGCGCTGCTTCCTCGATCGGCCGCAGGACTACTGGAAGTGGATGGGCGCCTTCATCGACGCGCATGACCGCCTGCGGAACATCGGCAAGCCGGCGATCGCCCGACTGAACGGCATGGTTGTGGGCGGCGGCAACGAGCTCAACATGGCGTGCGACCTGGCGATCGCCGCCGACCACGTCATCATCCGCCAGGTCGGTCCGATGCGCGGCAGCGTGCCGGCCGGCGGCGCGACGCAGTGGCTGCCGATCCTCGTCGGCGACCGCCGGGCCCGCGAGATCCTGATGCTCTGCGAGGAGATCCCGGCCGCCCGGGCGCTCGAATGGGGCCTCGTCAACCAGGTCGTCCCGGCCGCCGATCTCGACGCCGCCGTCGATACGATGGCCGGGAAGCTCGTGAACCGGCTGCCGGAGATCCTGCGCTACACCAAGCAGCAGCTCAACTTCTGGCGCGACCTCTCCTGGAGCCTCACCATCGGCCACGCCCGCGATTGGCTGACGCTCCACGCCGGCTCGGCCGAGACCCGCGAGGGCCTCCGAGCCTTCGCCGAGAGGCGGCCCGTGGACTACATCGGCCTCCGCCAGGCGATGGCCGACACCGGCGCTGAACGAACGTGTCCGAATTGTGGCGCAACGGATGTGCCCGCACGCCACGCCTTCTGCGGCGTCTGTGGCGCCAAACTCGTCGGGTAAGGAGATCGGATGGGTTACGAGAATATCCTCGTCGAACGGGACGGCCCCGTCGCAACAATCACACTCAACCGCCCCAAGGTGCTGAATGCCCTGAACGACGCCTTGATGGCCGAGCTGGTCGACGCCCTGGAAGCGCTCGACCGCGACGAGAGCGTTCGCTGTCTCGTCTTGACCGGCAACGAGCGGGCCTTTGCGGCCGGAGCCGACATCCGGGGGCTCGCCGAGGCGACGCCGGTCCACCTGCTGAAGGAAAACCGGCTCGAAAAGTGGGACCAGATCCGCCGAATCGGGAAACCGATCGTCGCCGCGTGCAGCGGCTTCGTCCTCGGCGGCGGCCTGGAGCTGGCGATGGCGTGCGACATGATCGTCGCGTCCGAGACGGCCCAGTTCGGCCAGCCGGAGATCAACCTCGGCATCATCCCCGGCGCCGGCGGCACGCAGCGGCTGACACGCGCCGTCGGGAAATACCGGGCGATGGAGATGATCCTGACGGGCCGGCCCATCGGCGCCCGGGAGGCCGAGCGTCTGTGCCTCGTCAATCGCGTCGTCCCAGTCGAGGTCTATCTGGCGGAAGCGAAGCGGCTCGCCGCCGAGATCGCCTCGAAATCGCCGCTCGCCGTCCGCCTGGCAAAGAATGCCATCACGAGGGCGGAGGACCTGACCATCGAAGAGGGGCTCGCCTACGAGCGCCATGCCTTCTACCTGCTCTTTGCGTCCAGCGACCAGAAGGAGGGCATGCGCGCCTTCGTCGAGAAGCGGAAGCCGCAGTTCACGGGAGAGTGAGGATGTACGAAACGATCCTGTACGAGGTCAACGCGGGTGTTGGCGCCATCACCCTCAACCGGGTGGATGTGCTCAATGCGATGAACGATGCCATGCGGGCCGAGCTCCAGGACGCGCTCAAGGCCGCCGAGCGCGATCCGGCTGTCCGCTGCCTTGTCCTCACCGGCGCCGGTCGGGCCTTCTGCTCGGGCCAGGACCTCCGTGACCGGGCCAACAGCAGCGGGACGAGCCTCGGCGATACCCTCCGCCAGGGCTACAACCCGATCATCCGCCGTCTGCGCACCATCGAGAAGCCGGTCATCGCCTCGGTCAACGGCGTCGCCGCCGGCGCCGGTTGCAGTCTCGCCCTGGCCTGCGACCTGCGGATCGCCTCCGAACGGGCGAGCTTCATCGAGGTCTTCTCCCGCGTCGGCCTCGTCCCCGACTCCGGCTCGTGCTACCTCCTCCCGCGCCTCATCGGTCTCGGGCGGGCGCTGGAGATGGCGTTCACCGGCGACCCGGTCGACGCGCAGGAGGCGTACCGGCTCGGGCTGGTCAATCGGGTTGTTGCCCCCGACGCGCTGGCGGCGGCCACCCGGGAGCTGGCCGAGCGGCTCGCCCGCGGCCCGACAAAGGCGCTGGGCATGACGAAGCGGGCGATGAATCGATCTCTTGGCATGGACCTTGATGAAGCGCTCGACTATGAGGCCCATCTCCAGGAGGTCGCCGGCCAGACCGAGGACTTCCGCGAGGGGGTTCAAGCGTTCATCGAGAAACGCCCGGCTGCGTTCACCGGAAGGTAAGCCGAGGGTCTGAATACGGGAGAACGAGGAGGTTCGACCATGCTCGACGCCGACGTCAAAGAGCGAGCCCTGATGGAGAAGATCGCCGCGGGCCAGACGATCGAGTCCCCCGACGAGATGACCGACGAATATCGCGAGGCGCTGATCAACCTGATGACGATGCAGGCCGATTCCGAGCTTGCCGGCGCTTACGGCTACGTCCCTTGGATCAGCAAGGCCCCCAGTATCGAAGAGAAGCTGATCACCGCCACGATCGTCAAGGACGAGGTGCGGCACGCCAAGGCGATCTACCGGCTGCTGGAAGACCTCGGCGTCGACGTCGACAGCCGGGTCGCCGGCCACGACTTTCAGTACCGGATCACCGACCCGACCGCCGACCTGGGCGTCCAGCGGCGGGCGGCCGACAAACGGGTGAACATCTTCTACTACCCCATCGAGAGCTGGACCGACTTCGTCATGTTCAACTTCTGCATGGACCGCGGCGCCGGCCATCAGCTCGAAGACGTCCTCCACTCCAGCTACGGCCCCTGGGCGCGCGAGATCGAGCGGATCTTCCGCGAGGAGCTCGTCCACGTTCGCCACGGCGACCTCTGGATCGAGCGCCTGGCGAAAGACCCGACGACGAAGGCCGAGACCCAGGCCGCGCTCGACCGGTGGTTCCCCCGAACCATGAACATCTTTGGCCGGCCGGGCACGGCGAAGAACGTGCTCTACCGGAAGCTGGGGCTGAAGCGGCGCGACAACGGCGAGGTCCGCCAGGCGTTCGCCGACGAAGTTTGCTCGAAGGCCGAGCCGTGGGGACTCCGAATGCCCGACTGGCAGCCGAACTGGTAAGAAGGGACAGAGAAGGACCAATGGGTGTCAAGAAGTCAGCCGCTCCGGCCCGAGCGCGTGACCAGGCGAAACGGCCGGATCTCCCGCCGGAGCTGCTCCGGGATCTCTTTGCGACGATGGCGCTGGCGCGCGCCCTGGACGAGCGGATGTGGACGTGGAGCCGCCAATCCAAGATCGCCCTCGCCGTCTCCTGCCAGGGCCACGAGGCGGTCCAGGTGGGCAGTGCCTTCGCCATTCGGCGCGGCGTCGACTGGGTTCTCCCCTACTACCGCGACATGGCGGTGGCGCTGGCCGTCGGCATGACCGCCGAGGAGGTCGCGCTCAACCACCTGGGGAAGGCGGCAGACCCGAGCAGCGGCGGCCGGCAGCATATCAACCACTACGGCTCCCGGCGCCTGCGGATCGTCACCGGCTCCAGCGTCGTCGCCAGCCAGCTCCTGCACGCCGCCGGCATCGGGCTGGCTGCGAAGCTGCGCGGCGAGGATACCGTTGCGCTCGTCTACTTCGGCGACGGCGCCTCGAGCCAGGGCGATACCTATGAGGCGATGAACTTCGCCGGTATCCACCGGCTGCCGGTAGTCTTCGTCTGCGAGAACAACGGCTGGGCGATCTCGGTCCCGCAGTCGCGCCAGTTCGCCGTGCCCGACCTGACCGCCCGCGCCGCCGGCTGCGGTTTCCCCGGCGTCGCCGTCGACGGGCTCGACGTCGTGGCCGTCTACCTGGCGGCCAGGGATGCCGTCGAGCGAGCGCGGCAGGGTCTGGGGCCGACGCTCATCGAAGCGAAGTGCTTCCGCCGCCACGCCCACGGGTCGAGCGACGACGACCGGCACTACCGCACCGCCGAGGACCGCGCCCGCTGGGAGAGCGCCGACCCGGTTCGCCGCTTCCGCCGCTCCCTCCTCGACCGCCAACTGGCGACGGAGGAGGAGCTCGACCTCCTCGACGCGAAGGTGCAGCAGATCGTCGAGGAGTCCGTCACCCGTGCCGACGCCAGCCCCTACCCGCTGCCCGAGGATGGCTGGAGGAACGTGTACGCCGCGTGAGGTTCGCAGTAGACATAATCATTGATCGGTGGTATCCTCTGGGTCAGCGACGGCGCGACGAGGGGGGATAGCCCGGAAGATGATGAGATGGAGCCGCCGGACACTGCTGGCTGTGATCGGGGTGTCGCTCAGCCAGGCTGCCTGCCTCCCTGGAGCGGTCCAGCGGGCCACGACGCCCACCGGCGCGCCGAGCGCCGATGCCGGCGGTGAGACGACTGATAGGAAATCGGGCGAGGTCGCCGGTCCAACGGCTCGATCGCTCCCTCCACCAACGGCGGCCGCGATGTCGCCGGTTGTCCCCGCCGCGCCGGCGACTCGGGCGCCCCTGGTGGCAACGCCGACTGTCGGCCAGGCGACCGCCGAAGCGGGGCTGCCGGCGACCCCGAAGAAGATGCGCCCGGGGATTGACGTGCTCCTGGCCGAGCGGCTCGACCTCGTCGCGGGCAAGCGCATCGGCCTGGTGACCAATCACACCGCTCTCACGGCGAGCGGCGAGAGTAGTATTGACGCGCTCCATCGCCGGCCGGAGCTCCGACTGATCGCGCTCTTCGGGCCAGAGCATGGGATTCGTGGCGATGCCCAGGACGGCGCGCTGATCGACTCGACGACCGATCGGCGAACCGGCGTCCCGATCTTCAGCCTGTACGGCGAAACCAGGCGGCCAACGGCCAAAATGCTGGCGAACCTGGATGTCCTCCTCTTCGACATTCAGGACGTCGGTACGCGCTTCTACACCTACGCGTCGACCATGGCGTACGTCATGCAGGCGGCGGCCGCCCACGGCAAGCGCGTCGTCGTCCTCGACCGACCGAATCCGATCGGCGGCGTTGCGGTGGAGGGGCCGGTCCTCGAGCGCGGGCAGGAGTCGTTTGTCGGCCTCTACCCGATTGCCCTTCGCCACGGCCTGACGATGGGAGAGCTCGCTCGCCTGTTCAACGACGCGTTCGGCATCCGCGCCGACCTCGCCGTCGTTCCGGCGGCGGGGTGGCGTCGTGGCCGGTGGTTCGATCAGACCGGCTTGCCCTGGGTCCGCCCCTCGCCGAATCTCCCAACCCTCGCCGCCGTGACCCTCTACCCGGCGACGGGCTTGCTCGAAGCGACGAACATTGCCGAGGGGCGGGGCACGCCCCATCCGTTCGAGAATGTCGGCGCCCCCTGGATCGACGGGGCGCGCTGGGCGGCGGCGCTTGCCGAGCTCGACCTGCCTGGGGTGGTGTTTCGGCCAACGGGCTTTGTGCCGGACGCTCGGAAATATGCGGGCCAGCGCTGCGGCGGCGTCTTCGTGGAGGTGATCGATCGCGACCGGTTCCGACCGGTCGAAACCGGCCTCTATCTCATCGCGACGGCTCGCAAGCTCTATCCCCAGCACTTCGCCTGGCGGGACGGCTTCGATCTGATGATCGGCAACGCCTGGCTGCGGCCGCGCCTGGCGGTCGGCGACGCGATCGCCGACCTGGTGAATGCCTGGCAGGGTGGCCTGGCGGAGTTCCAGGCGATCCGGCAGCGCGCCCTGCTGTACCCGACGTGAGACAGCGCCGCTCTACGAGATCATTCCAAACGCTTGCTTGGAATCCGATTGAACAACGTCGTTCTCTCGGGGGCGGCTCGTGAGCCGTCCCCCGGGCCAGGGCGAGACTGGAAGTACTCAGCCGGAATCGGCGCAGCGAGGTCTATTCACTTCCTGTAGGCTGTTGACGCCCTTCAGGCGCAGGCAATGGGCGCCCTACCTGGTTGGATGGAGCGTCCACCATGATGGGGGCAAGCGCCTCCAGATCTCGAGCTTGTCGTTGTCCGGCCACGTGAAGCCAGCGCGGATGTGGACACCATCGGGCTCGCAGGGCCACGGTCGGTCTCCGTCTTTGCCCCGCAGGGGACCGCTCACCCGCCACTTGCCGCTGTTGCATTCGCTCCGAGGAACGTCGAATTCCACGTAGTGATGCAGCCCTCGGTTATCCCGGGCGACACCGAGTCGCTTGCCGACGTAGAACTTCGGCGGCCTTGGCGTTGGTCCTGGACGCGGCACCGGCGGCGCTGCGCTGGCGACCGACTCTGGGATGCCTCCGAAGAGGGCCGCCAGGCCCACAGCGCCTGCAAGCCGGACCCCCCTTCGAAGGAGGACTCGCCGGCTGAAACGCTGCTGCAAAGCTGTCTGCATGTCGTCTACCTCCTTGCTCTCATCCTGCTCATCCGGTCCCCGGTCGGAAGTGGGAAGGTCCGGCCGGGGACCACTTCTGACTGCTTCCTCGTATGCGCCAGCCCCCAGGCGGCTTCGGCGCCGGTTCACGTCGCCACTACATTGCCCAAAGTGGCCGACGTTCATGCCCGCTTCTGGTAGAAGGCCAAGCCGGAGAGGTTGCCCACGTTCTTGAACGCGGTGAGCCGGACGTTGGCCGGCTCGCATGGCGGCTTCCAGACGCCATACACCCTCGATCCCATCGACCAGTTCGCGTGCAGCACGGTGATGTCGTAGGTCACCGTCTCCTTCTTGGTCCTCTTGTCCTTGCTGACGATCTTCCTCAGTCAAGGACTGAGCAGGCTCCTGCCCGTGCAGGACTCACAGCGTATGATATACTCGCGATATTGTCGGTCTGTTAAGAAGCCACTTCCTGGAGTTGAGTTCTTGGGAGAGTTTGGGAGCGGCGTGGATCTGCTGGAGCTAGACCTCGGTCCGGCATTTCACCGCGCCGTCGCAAGAGATCTGATCAGCAGTTACCTGTCCGATTGGGCCGCGCGGGAGGGCGTTTCTGCTCCCAAGGGGCAGGCGGCGCGTACTATCGGGATGTCACCGGAATGGTTATCCGCAGTTCTCACGGATTGTGGCGAGGGATGGGCACGGTGGCCCTCGGAACGGTCGGCTCGGGCGCTTGCACAGCTCATATGTCCTACGTCAGCGCACGAGGCTGAGCTTCTGCGACACGTCGGTCTCGGATCAGCGCGTCGGCGGAGGGACGACTTCAACGTGGGTCAGGCCCAGTTGGGCGACGCCGGGATTACTGCGGAGTTGATCGAGGACGTTCATCGTTCGGCGAGCTTCGCAATCGATCCGTCCGAGGCTCGGTGGCGGTATCGCGCGCTCGCTGCTTTCTCCGCATTCTTGCTGGAAAGAACTGATCCTGTCTCAGCAGGGCTGTTTCGAGCTCGCGTGCTCATGTACGCTCACGATGCGGAATGCGTGCTCAATCGGGCTGATCTCGCGCTGGCACATGCCCGTGAAGCGGAGGAGTTGCTGCTTCGCGGTGACTACCCGCGCAAGCTCCTGGGGCGACAGCAGTGGCTTCTCGTCAACGCCTACCGGGCCGAGACCGTGGCGCTCAACAACCTCGGGCTGGCGCGTCGGGCTTACGAGGTTAGCCTCAAGACTGAGGAGTATCTCAAGCGGGAGTATCGATCAGGTCTCGGATTCTGGGAAGTGCATGTCCTGGGCGATCAGCTCAGCAGCTTCCGCCGTTTGCCGGACCCGACGGTAGCTAGTGCCCTCAGCGTACACGAACGCGCCAGGAGGACTGCGACGGGCGTCATGGAGGCGCTCGTTGATCACCGGCTCGCAGATTGCCTAATCCACCACGGGGGGAGGAGGAGTCTTCATGACGCGGAGGACTGGGTGCGCCTCGGGCAGGAGAGGGTGGCCGATGTCCACAATGGTCTTGGACCGCTTCACCGCGTCCTGCTGCAGCGGACGGAGGTAAGGCTGCGAAGCAAGATCGAACCAGGCTCCGCGCATACCTCACGCCGCGCGACGGAGGTCGTCCGTGAGGCCGAGCGCGCTGGTCTGACACATCAGGTCACCGAGATGAAGCGAGAGTTCTCGGGACTGCTCGCTGAGGACAGTCGTTCCGCTGACCAGCGCATGGGCAGATAGGCTGTATGCATCGGCCACACCCACTATCGTCGGCATCGCCGCGACGAAGTTTCGGAAGACAACCCGGAATGGGCGTTGCCAAAGGTGACCACTCAGGGCCGTCCCTGCGACCGGCATACCCGGTCAATCTGGAAAGCTCGTGACGGCGGGCTTGGGCTTCGGAGTTGGCCCGCCGTTCACGGCGGCAGCCTGGCTTGCCGATTACCGGCCCGATGTTCTACCTTACTTTTCGCTAAAATAGCAGGCTGCCGTCCAAGGCGGCCGGGCCGAAAGCGGCCACCAGTGCGAGTTTGGCCTTTATTGGCGGGCAATCTGGGACTGCCCCGCCGTCGGCGGATGGACAGTGGCGTGTTTCCGAGAACGCCGTCGGCACCACGGCGTTCTCGGAAACACGCCGCCCGCAGCAGCTCCGACCGGCCTCGCTCGTGTTGCGGGGATTCCATCACGCGAGCGCCGGCAGAAGTCCCTGGATTGGCGCCAAAAAGAACCGAGACCACCACGCAGACAGCACGAGGACTGCGACCATCACGCCGTCGAAACAGTCCGCCTGTCTGCCATGTTAGCGAAAAGTAAGGTTCTATCCGAGCAGTTGTCGTGCCTGCTCGGCGTCGTGGCGGATCTGGGCGACGAGCTCGGCGATGCCGGCGAACTTGCGCTCGTCGCGGAGCCGGTGGATGAAGGCGACGCCGACTCGCCGGCCGTAGATGTCGGCGTCGAAGTCGAAGATGTGGACCTCGACGGAGCGCTGGGAGCCCTCGAACGTCGGCCGCACGCCGATGTTGGCGACGGCCGGGTAGGTGTGATCGTCCAGCGTCAGCCGGACGGCGTAGACGCCATTGGCCGGCACGATCATGCTCGGATCGGTGGCGATGTTGGCGGTCGGGAAGCCGATGGACCGGCCGCGCCGGAACCCCTCGACCACCTTGCCCTCGACGGTCGCCGGCCGGCCGAGCATGCGGGCCGCCAGCTCGACGTCGCCACGGGCGAGCGCCTCGCGGGTCGCCGTGCTGCTGATCAGCATCCCCTCGATCTCGACGGGTGGGATCACGGTGACCGTGTAGCCCAGGTCGTGGCCGAGGTCGATGAGCCGCTCGACCGTCCCTTCGCGGCCGCGTCCCAGCGCAAAGTTCGGCCCGACGACGAGCTCGCGCACCCGGAGATGGCTGCCCAGCAGCTCCATGAAGGCGCGGGCCGAGAGTGAGGCCAGCGCGCGATCGAAAGTCATCACGACGGCCAGGTCCAGGCCGGCCTGCTCCATCAGCAGGAGCCGCTGCTCGACGGTCGTCAGCAGAAACGGCGGGTTGTTCGGCGTCAACACGGCGCGCGGGTGCGGGTCGAACGTGATGGCCACCGCCTGACCGCCGAGCGATCGGGCGCGCGCCACCACCTGATCGAACAGCCGGCGGTGGGCCCGATGCACCCCGTCGAAGCTGCCGATGGTCAGGGCCACGTCCGGGCCGGGTTCCAGGTTTCTCAGCTCACGCACGATCTCCATGATCCTTCGAATGACGAGTGATGGGTGATGGGTGATGGGTGATGAGTGGTAGATTCCCGCTCACTCATCACCCATCACCCATCACTCGTCAAAGTGCTGCGTCGTCTTCTTCTGGCGCGAAGACCGTTTCTGGGCGCCAGGTTGGCCCCTGACCCCGCAGGAGCGCCACCAGCTTACCACCTATCGAATAGACCCGGCAACGATCGGCGGCGGCGCTCGCCGCCCGGATCGGCTGGCCGGTGCGGAGCCGGCGCTCGGTGTGGCTCCCCACCACCATCGCCGGCCAACTGAGCAGGCCCTCGTCCGGCGCTGCCAGCACCTCCGGCCACCAGCCCTGGCGGTAGGCTGCCTCGACTGCCTCCATCGTTCGAGCCTCGGCGATGCGAAACGGTCCGCTGGCGGTCCGGACGAGCCGGCTGAGCATCGCGCCAACGCCGAGCCGTTCGCCCAGATCGTGGGCGAGCGATCGGACGTAGGTGCCCTTGCTGCACCGGATCTCCAGCGTCGCCACGGGCGGATGCCACTCGACCAGCCGCAGCTCGTGGACCACGACCCGACGCGGCGCCCGATCGACCTCGACGCCGGCCCGGGCCAGTGCATAGAGCCGCTGTCCCCCTCGCTTCAAGGCGCTGTACATCGGCGGGACCTGCTCGACGACCCCCCGGAAGCCGGCCAGCGCCTGCTCCACCCGATCGGCCGTCAGACTATCGGCGTCGTGGCGGCCGGTGACCTGCCCCTCGGCGTCGTAGGTATCCGTCTCGACGCCAAAGGTGACGTCGGCCTGGTACGCCTTGGGCTGGTCCGTCAGGTACGGGACGACCCTGGTTGCCTGGCCCAGACAGACGACCAGCACGCCGGTCGCCATCGGATCGAGCGTGCCGGCGTGGCCGACCCGGCGCTGCCCGGCGATCCGCCGGACCCGGCCGACGACGTCGAACGACGTCAACCCCCTGGGCTTGTCAAGGTTCAAAATGCCCGACGTGCGGCTCGGGTCCATAGTGATCGCTACCCGGCCGGGATCGCCGTCGCCGCCTCGATGTGCGCGTTCAACGCTGCCAGGAACGCGTCGCGCTGCTCAGGCCAGGGGCCCGAGAGCGTGCAGCCGGCGGCGCGGGCGTGGCCGCCGCCGCCGAAGGCTGCGCAGACGCCCGCCACGTTGATAGGATCGCGACAGCGGGCGCTGACCCGGTGGTCGCCGGTCTCGCTCGGCCGGAAGAGAACGACGGCGCTCGGCCCCTTGACGGCGAAGAGCTGATTGATCACGCCGTTGAGATCGTCGGACTCGGCACCGGCCAGCGCCAGCAGGTCCGGGGTCACCTCGGCCCAGAGGACGGTGCCCGTCAGTTGGGCATGGGCGGCGAGCAGCCCGACGACCTTGAGCCAGGCGAGCGGCCGGTGGTGGAACACGGCGTCGGCGACGTCGGCGATGGACGCCCCGCGTTCGACGAGGTCGGCGGCGACCCGCAGCGTCCGGGCGGTGGTGCTCGGGGTCCGGAAGCCCTGGGTATCGTAGACCAGCCCCATGAGCAGCCATTCTGCCATTCGGGTGTCGATCGCCACGTCGAGCGCGATCAGCAGGTCGTAGAGGATCTCACAGGCGGCGGCGGCGGCGGGATCGACGACGTTGACGGCGCCGAAGAGCGTGTTGCTCAGGTGGTGGTCGACGTTTACCACGGTGGCGCGGGCGAAGAGAGCGGCGTCGTAGGTGCCGCCGAGGCGTCCGAGGTCGCCGGTGTCGAAGACGACGACGACGTCCGGCGGCGGGTCGGGTGGCCGGGCGGCGATGGCGACGCCGGTCGCCGTCGCGTTGAACTCCGCCGGCGCCGGGTCGGTCAGGACGACCGTCGCGGGCACGTTCATCTGGCCGAGCGCGGCGCCGAGGGCAAGGCAGGCGCCAAACCCATCGGCGTCGGGGCCCTGATGCGTCACGATCATGACGCTGCGGGCCCGGCGGAGCAGATCAATCAGACCGGTCATGGTCGCTCGGCGGCGGGCTGGGCGAGGGCGCCACCTCTTTCAGGAGCTCGAGGATCCGCATCCCTCGCTCGATCGATTCGTCCAGCTTGAACTGGAGCTCGGGCGTGCGTCGCAGGTCCACGCGCTGGGCGAGCTCCGTTCGCAAGTAGCCCGCAGCACGGGCGAGTCCCCGCAGCGCCTCGCGCTTGTCCGCTTCGTCCCCCAGCACGCTGACGTAGACGCGAGCGAGCTTCAGATCGGGCGTCACGTCCACGCCGGTGACCGAGACCAGCCGCTGAAGGCGAGGGTCCCGGATCTCCTTGCGCAGGAGGTCGGCGAGCTCGGCGCGGAGGAGCTCGCCGACTCGTTCATGGCGGCGTGCCATGGCTAGGTCGCTCGTTCCTTCCTGTAGAATTCGAGGACGTCGCCCGGCTCGAAGTCGCTGAACCCCTCGATGGCAATGCCGCACTCGTAGCCGGCGGCGACCTCGCGCACGTCGTCCTTGAACCGCTTCAGGCTGGCGACGCGGCCCTCCCACAGCTTCTGGCCGCCGCGCAGCACTCGGACCTGGCCGCTTCGGGTGATCTTGCCGTCCGTGACGTACGACCCGGCGATCGCGTCACGACGGGCGATCTTGAAGACCTGCCGGACCTCGGCGTGGCCCTCGACGACGTCGACGAACTTGGGCTCGAGGAGGCCCGTCAGCGCCTTCTTGACGTCGTCCACCAGCTCGTAGATGACCTGGTACATCCGGATGTCGACGCCTTCCTGGTCGGCCATGCGCCGCGCCCCGTGCTCGACCCGGGTGGTGAAGCCGATGATGATGGCCTTGGAGGCCACTGCCAGCATGACGTCCGATTCCGTGATGCTGCCGGCGCCGGTATGGAGGACCCGCACCTTCACGTTCTCGGCCGAGAGCTGGGTGAGCGAGTTGCGGATGGGCTCGATGGAGCCCTGGACGTCGGTCTTCAGGATGATGTTGAGGTCCTTGATCTTGCCGGCCTGGACCTCGCCGAACAGCTCCTCCAGTCGGGGCCCCCGGTGGGCGCCGGCCGCCTCGGCCTCGCGCAGCCGGAGGCGCTCCTCCGTCTTCGCCCGGGCCGCCTTCTCGTCGGGGACGACCTCGAACGTATCGCCGGCCTGCGGCACGGCGTTCAACCCGAGCACCTCGACCGGCGCGGCCGGGTCGGCCTTCTTCAGCCGCTTGCCGTGCTCGTTCAGCATCGCCTTGATCCGGCCGTAGGTCTCGCCGACCACGACGAAGTCGCTCGGCCGCAGGGTGCCCGTTCGCACGAGCAGCGTCGCGACCGGCCCCCGGTTCTTGTCGAGCTTGGCTTCGACGACGGCGCCGACGGCCGGCCGGTTGGGGTTTGCCCGCAGCTCCTGGATCTCGGCGACGAGCAGGATCATCTCCAGCAGGGCGTCGATGCCCTCCCGGCGCTTTGCCGAAACCGGCACCATCACGGTCTCGCCGCCCCACTCCTCCGGGACCAGCCCGAGCTCGGCCAGCTCGTTCTTGACCCGGTCCACGTTGGCGTTCGGCTTGTCGATCTTGTTGATCGCCACGACGATCGGCACGCCGGCCGCGCGGGCGTGGTCGATGGCCTCGACGGTCTGGGGCATGACGCCGTCGTCCGCCGCGACGACGAGGACGGCGACGTCGGTGACCTGGGCACCGCGGGCGCGCATGGCCGTAAAGGCCTCGTGGCCGGGCGTGTCGAGGAAGGTGATCTTCTGGTTGTGCAGCTCGGCCTGATAGGCGCCGATGTGCTGAGTGATGCCGCCAGCCTCTCGCTCGGTCACGTTCGTATGCCGGATGGCGTCCAGGAGGCTCGTCTTGCCATGATCGACGTGGCCCATGATCGTGACGATCGGCGGCCGGCTCTCGAGTCCCTCGCGCTCCGCCTCGACGTACTTTCGCAGTTGGCCGAGGTCACGCGGCGCGCCCGTCTCTTCAACCTCGGGCCGCGGCGCCTGCGTGACCTCGAAGCCCATTTCGGTGGCGATCTGGGTGGCGACCTCGTAGTCGATGACCTGGTTGATGTTCGCCATGATCCCGCCCTTGATGAGGTGCTTGAGCACCTCGACGGGATTCACGCTCATGAGGTCGGCCATCTCTTTCACGGAGATGCTCGGGGGCAGCTCAATCGTGCGCGGGCGCTCGACCACTGCCACCGGGGGTCCGAAGCGTGGCCGGCCGATCATCGAAGGGCGTGCCGAACCGCGCCCGCGGCTCCCCCCTCGCCGCGCGCCGCGGCCTCTCGGCGGACCAGATGTTCGTAGTGCCATAGTGCTCCTCCTTCGTAGGGGTCGGGAATCGGGGGCCACGGGTCAGGGAGAGGCGAAGCGCCGCTCCTAGCCGGCTCCTGGCCCCTGGCCCCCATCCCCTGGCCCCCCGACCCCCAGCGTCGCCGGCAGCGTCTGCGCAAAGGCGACGAGCCCGGCGCGATCCTCGGCCGACAGGCTGGTCTTCAGCGCGTGTTCCAGCGCGTGTGCCCGCAGGCCCTGTTCCCAGCACGGCCGCGCCCGACAGATGTAGGCGCCTCGCCCGGCCAGCTTGCCCGTCGGGTCGACGCGCACCGCGCCGTCGGCCGCGCGCACGATGCGGACCAGGTCCCGTTTCGCCCGGACCTGCCGGCAGGCCACGCACGTTCGTTGCGGCACATGCCTGCGCGGAACGGGCTGGGCTTTCTTCGCCTTTGCTGTCATTCCGGATCCCGCGAACAAAAGCAACCGTCCAAACGTGAACCGTTCGACCGCGCTAGCACAGCTTGTGCAGGGATCGACCAAGCGAACAACCAGCATTCTTGGCGTCCCCTTGGCGGTCTTGGCGTCTTGGCGT
>JACQGW010000164.1 GCA_016199325.1 Chloroflexota bacterium | reverse complement strand
GCGGACTATCCGAGCCGCGATGGCCTGCGTGTACGCCCCTACTCCTGTCGTATCAGGGGCATCTGTCCAAACAGACGGTGGATCGTAAACGTTTCATTGACGAAACGATGCCGGCAGACCACGCCCGCCCGGAAACCGTGCCGCTCGATCGTCGGGAGGATCGACGGATCGGCGTCGGTCGAGAGGATGACGAGGGCACTGCCGGAGGACGTCAGCACGCCGGCGAGGCCGGCGGCGAACCGTTCGGCGATGTCGTCGCTCCGCCAGCTCAGGTCCCAGTCGTCGCGCGGTCGGCCGCGGAAGTACGGCGGATTAAAGACGACGAGGTCGAACCGCTCGCCGGCGACCGGCTCGAAGAGGTCGCCGTGGCGAACCTCGACGATCGATTCGAGTCCGGCCAGGAGCACGTTCGCCCGAGCGCAGCGCACCGCCGCCGGGTTCAGGTCCACGGCCACGACGCGCCGCGCCCACCGGCCGGCGAAGATGGCGATCACCCCCGAGCCGGTGCCCAGGTCAAGCACGGATGCGCCGGGCTCGGCGCCGGGGCCTGCCAGATACCGGGCCAGCAGCTCACCGCTGCGGAAGAGCTTCGGATTGAAGACGTCGGGCAGGACGACCAGCGGCACGCCGTCGATCCATTCGACGGCGAACCGGCGGTGCCGGTGCCGGTCGAAGAGGCGGAACCGCCACGCCAGGAGGAGGCGCCAGACCGGACGCAGCCAGGACTGCGTCATGGACGCCTCCCGACGATGACCGCAAAGGTTGCCGGCTCTCGACGTCCGCGGAGGCGAGCGGCGATCGGTCGGAGCTGCCATCGCAATCCGTAGATCGGGCGGTAGTGGCGCCAGTGGAGGCCGAAGGACCCTGCCAGATACTCCAGATCGGCCCAGGTCAGGAAGCCGCGGCTCGGCACGGCGTCCGAGGCGAAGCCGTACTGCTGCCGGAAGGCGTCCTGCCCCTCGGCCACCATCCCCCGACCCTTAGAAACCGGTGGTTTCTGGCCGCTGGTAGGCGAAAAGGCGCTGGAGAAGTCGTAGCTCGATCGGGAAGCTGTAGAACCCTGTCCGGTAGCGCCAGGAGCCGGCGGCGCGGAGCAGCGCTCGGCTCAGGCCGGTCAGGCGGGCGTCGGTCGTGGTCGGGTAGTAGGCGTTGAGGACTCGCTCGAAGTCGTGAAGCTGCCGCCGCAGTCGGTCGCGCAACCAGGGCATCGCCCGGCCGCGGCGGAGCGCGAACTCCTGCCAGGCCGGGCTGACCCATTCCTCCAGCGTCTCCGGAAACTGAAAGCCTGCTGCCCGGGCCGTGTCGTAGAGGTCTCCGCCAAGCGGGACCGGCGTGTAGAGATACAGGATGATCTCGGCGGCGGGGTTCACCTGCTTCACGCGCCGGACAAACTCCATCGTCCGCGCGATGTCGGCCGCCGGATCCGGCGGATTGCCGACGACAAACGAAAGCTCGGGCACAATCCTCCAGCGGCGCATCAGGGCGACGATCTCCAGCGTCTTGGCCGTCGCCATGGTGCCACCCTTGTCCATCCGCTGGAGCGTTTCGTCGGAGCCGGACTCGGCGCCCATGAAGACCATCTTCAGCCCACTCTCCCGCATGGCCCGCCAGGTGGCGTCGTGGTACTTCAGCAGCGTGTCGATCCGCCCCTCGCCCCACCACCCGAGCCCCAGCGGTCGGATCCGCTCGGCAAACTCGACCGCACGAGCCTCGTGGACGAAGAAGTTGTTGTCATAGAGCTCGACGGCGTCGATCCGCCAGCGCCGGTGCAGCTCGGCGACGGCAGCCGCGGTCCGCTCGGCCGATTGCGCCAGCCAGCGGCCGGAGGCCATCGTGACGACGCCGCAGAAGTTGCAGGAGAAGGGGCAGCCGTAGCTGGAATGGTGCGGGAGGGTGCGCCGGCCGAGGAACGAGCGCCGGACGTAGCGGTCGACGTCGACCCGATGGTACGGGAGATCGGGCAGGTGCTCGGGATGCGGGATCGGCGCCAATGGGTGCTGCGCAATCGTCCCGGCCGCGCTGCGAAAGGCGAGACCGGCGGCGCTCTCTCCCGCGGGAGCACGGGGTACAGAGCACGAGGCATGATGCACGGGGGACGAGCCAAGGCATTGACTCGGCTCCGTGCCCCGTCCCCCGTGCTCCGCGCTGGTGGTGTTGTGCATGGGCGATTCACCGCGGGCGAGCGCGTCGACGAGGCCGGCGAAAACGACCTCGCCATAGCCGCGGACGGCGTAGTCGACGTACGGGGAGCGCAGGCAGACCTCGGCGTGCTGCGTCGGGAAGTAGCCACCCCAGACGACCGTTAGGTGCGGGTGACGCTCCTTCAGCGCTTTCGTCAGAGGAACCGCCTGTGCGAGCTGTGGCCCCGGCATGACTGTGACGCCCAGGACCGTCGCGCGGGTCTCCCGGATGAGGCCGTCGAGTCGATCGAGCGGATCGGCTTCCAGGTTCCCATCCACGATGCGATAGTCGTGCCGGCCCTCGAGCAGCGCGCCGACGGCCAGCAGCGACATCGGCAGCACGGGCTTCCGCGCGGCCGAGCTCTGGGGGTTGTACAGTAGGATCACTGTGTTGCCTGTCCCGGGTCTCGAATAACCGCCCCGCATTCAACCACGCCACTGCCGCCGCCGTCAACAGTGGTCGAGGCCCCCGACAGGGCCAGAGTCGTTGTCTTCACTCCCAGAGGTCAGCGATCGTCGGATGTTGCGACCCTTCAGCAGATCGGGTCGCGCCCGGACCTGGGGTCAACTGCGCCGCGCGCTCACGGGGCGCGCGTGGTAGAATAGCCCCAGCCTCAGTCGGACGGGGCCAACTGAAGCAGTGCAGCGCAGGCTGGCCGTGTCCGAGGGCGTGGTCCCTGTTCGAGCGGGTCGGCGGTCTTTGCGGAAACACCCTTCGGCCGGGCACGGGCCCGAGGACGATGGACCGAAGTAGGAGGCCGGTGGCATGGTGTCGGGCGAGAGGAACGCTGTGCAAGACCTGCATGCCGCCTGGGATCGGTATGTCAGCCGCATCGGGGCGGTTACAGCGGTCTCGATCGTCGCCGAGGCTCGCCAGCGTTGCCGGATCTCCGGGCTGGCCCTGCTCACTCCACGCGTGCAGGCGGTCGACTCGACGCGCCTGGAACAGGCGCAGGAGCGCGGCCGGTCGCTGTTGGCGGCCGCCGATCCATTCCTGCAAGATGCGCGGGAGGCGCTGTCTGGCCTCCCGTACCTGCTCGCGCTGGCCGATTCCGACGGCGTCGTCATCCGGTTGCTGGCCGACCCCACGCTGGCCGAGCGAGGCGTCTCGATGAACCTGTTCGAGGGCGCCTCCTGGCGGGAGCAGGAGATGGGCCTCAACGGCATCGGCACGGCGCTCGCCAGCGGTCGGCCGGTCGTTCTGACCGGATCCGAACGCACCGCTGCTCTCGGCGATGGATGGATCTCCGTCGGTGTTCCCATCGCCGAGTCGGCCGCTGCGATTGCCGGCGCTCTGGAGCTCGCCGTCCCGAGCGAACATGCCGACGTCGGCGTCTGGGGCTGGACGCTGGCGATGAAGCGCGCCGTCGAAGGTGCGCTCGCGGGCGTGGCCGAGCGGCAAAGCCGGGCCGAGGCGGAAGCGGCGTACAAGCGCCTGGCATTCCTCGCCGAGACAAGCCGGCTGCTCGCCGAAACGCTTACCTACGAGGCGACGCCCGAGATCGTTGCCCGCCTGGCCGTGCCGCAGATCGCCGACTGGTGCGTCGTCGACCTCGTCGACGAGAATGGGTCGATCCGGCAGGTCGCAGTCGCTCACGTGAATCCGGCGAAGATCGCGCTGGTGCATGAGGCTCGGCGTCGCTATCGGCTCGATCTGGAGAGACCCTACGGGCTCGTGAAGGTCCTCCGGACCGGGCGATCGGAGCTGTACCCCGAGATCCTCGACGACTGGCGTGTGACGGCTGCCCGCGACGCCGAACACCTCGAGCTCATCCGCGAGCTGGGCGCCAGATCCTCGATGACCGTGCCGCTGGTCGCCCGCGGGCGAACGCTCGGCGCCATGACCTTTGTCTCAGCGGAATCGGGCCGCCGGCTCGGTGCCGCCGATCTCGCCCTGGCCGAGGCGCTTGCCCAGCGCGCCGCGCTCGCCATCGACAACGCGCAGCTCCACCGCGCGGCGCAGGACGCGATCAGCTTGCGCGACGACGTCCTGGCAGCCGTCTCGCACGACCTCCAGAACCCGCTCGCCGCCATCAAAGGTCGCGCCCAGCTCCTCATTCGACAGACAACCGGGCCGGGACCTGAGGCGATGGATCGGATTCGCGCCGGGCTTGCCAGCATCGACGCTACGGCGTCGAAGATGGCGGCACAGATCGGCGACATTGTGGACCTGGCCAGTCTCCAGATGGGCCAGCCGGCCGCGCTCGTCCGCCGTCCAACCGACCTGGTGGCGCTGGTCCGAGGAGTTGCAGCCGACCACCAGGTTACCACGCGCCGCCATCGGATTCTCGTCGAGGCCGCGACGCCCGAGATCGTCGGCTCCTGGGACACAGCTCGACTGGAACGGGTGATCGGGAACCTGGTTGCCAACGCAATCAAATACAGCCCAGCGGGCGACACGGTGACGGTACGGATCGCGTGTGAAGCCGCGGAAGCGGTCCTCCGGGTCACAGATGAAGGGATCGGAGTTCCGGAGGCCGATCTGCCGCACATCTTCACGCGGTTCCATCGAGCGAAGAACGTTGCCGAACGCGTCGCCGGCAGCGGCATCGGGCTGTGGGGGGCCCGCGCCATCGTCGAGCAGCACGGCGGAACGATCGCGGTGACGAGCAAAGAGGGCGTCGGTTCGACTTTCACGGTCCGGCTGCCCCTCGACCCGGCTCCGCCTGACAGCACCGCCTCGCTTTGAGGCTCGGCAGCGGGCATCCGGGCAGACGGCGCTTGACTCCGAAGCCAGCCTGTAGTATACTGCCGATAGTGAGGGGTTTCCCAAGCTTGTCTGGGACACCCTCTTCAATCGCATAATCGGCCGAATTCCCATCGGGGAAACGGGGGACCCATTCGTCGGGGTGAATTCCTTTGCGGGCTCTGTGCCTGAAAGGATAGGGTATGTCTTTCAGCCCGAACCCGTCAGCTAACCTCGTAGGCACCTGAAAGAGGCATAGCGTGCTAAGACAGCCGGAGGCTATGGCCTCCGGCTATTCTTTTGCCCGCGCACGCCCTATCGGTGGATTTTGCCTCTTGCGCACAGCAACAGAGGCCAGAAGGAGAGAGTCATGAGGATCTTCAGCATTTTCTCCCGTCGAAACGGCAACGCCCAGCCGTCAGAACCGGAGGGCGAGACTCGGGTGTGCAAGCACGAGACGCTGGTGCCGCGCTGGGATTCGCCCGAGGACATGGGCAAGCGGGACAAGGTTACCCACTATCTGTGCGACCAGTGCCAGGCGACGCTGTCCCGCGAGGAGGGTCAACGGCTCCAGGCGGAAGCCGGCGGCTCACAATCCTGAACGGCTCGTCAGCGCACCGCTTCTGAAGAGGAGAGGATGAGCAATCCGGAGCGCTACGTCTGCATCCACGGCCACTTCTACCAGCCGCCGCGCGAGAACCCGTGGCTCGAGGCGATCGAGCTCCAGGACTCTGCCTATCCGTATCACGACTGGAACGAGCGGATCACGGCCGAATGCTACGCCCCTAACGGGGTCTCCCGCATCCTGGACGGCGACGGCCGGATCGCGAGGATCATCAACAACTACGCCAGGATGAGCTTCAACGTCGGCCCAACGCTGCTCGCCTGGCTGGAGACCAGAGGGCCGGACACCTACCGGGCCATCCTCGACGCCGATCGCGCGAGCCAGAAGATCTTCTCGGGCCACGGCTCCGCCCTCGCCCAGGCGTACAATCACGTGATCCTGCCGCTCGCAAACCGCCGCGACAAGTACACGCAGCTCCTTTGGGGAGCGCGCGATTTCAAAGAGCGTTTCGGGCGAGCGCCCGAGGGGATGTGGCTCCCGGAGACGGCGGTGGACGTGGAGACGCTCGAGATACTGGCGGAGCTCGGCATCGGCTTCACCATCCTTGCGCCCCACCAGGCTCAACGGGTGCGCAAGATCGGCAGCCGCGCCTGGCACGACGTGGGCGGCGGCCGGATCGACCCGTCGATGCCCTACAGGCTCCGGTTGCCGTCGGGTCGGACCATCGCCCTCTTCTTCTATGACGGCCCCATTTCACGCGCCGTCGCCTTCGAGGGCCTGCTGTCGAGCGGCGAGCACTTCGCCCAACGGATCGTCAGCGGCTTCGCCGGAACGCGCGCCTGGCCGCAGCTCGTGCATATCGCCACGGATGGCGAGACCTACGGCCACCACCACCATCACGGCGATATGGCGCTGGCCTACGCCCTCCACTACATCGAGTCCAACCACCTCGCCAGGACCACCAACTACGGTGAGCATCTGGAACGGCAGCCGCCAACGCACGAGGTGGAGATCGTCGAGAACAGCTCCTGGAGCTGCATCCACGGGATCGAGCGCTGGCGGAGCGATTGCGGCTGCAACTCGGGTATGCACGGGGGGTGGAATCAGAGCTGGCGGGCTCCGTTACGGCAAGCTCTCGACTGGCTTCGGGATACCCTGGCTCCGCGGTACGAAGCGAAGGCGAGAGATCTCGTGAGGGATCCCTGGGCGGCCCGGGATGACTACGTCGCGGTCGTCCTCGACCGCTCGCCGGAGAACGTCGAGCGCTTTGTCGCCAGACACGCCGGCCGCAGGCTCGGCCAGGCCGAGAAAGTCGCCCTCTTGAAGCTCCTGGAGCTCCAGCGCCACGCCATGCTGATGTTCACGAGCTGTGGCTGGTTCTTCGACGAGCTCTCGGGCATCGAGACGGTGCAGGTCCTTCAGTACGCCGGGCGCGCCGTTCAATTGGGGCAGGAGATCTTCGGCGACCACGTCGAGTCCCAGTTCGTCGAACGGCTGGCGTGCGCCCGGAGCAACCTCCCCGAACACGGCGACGGCGCGCGCATCTATGAGCGATTCGTGAAGCCGGCGATGGTCGACCTCCTGAAGGTCGGCGCGCACTACGCCGTCAGCTCGCTTTTCGAGGCATATCCCGAGCGCACCAGCGTCCACTGCTATGAGGTCGAGCGAGAGGACTACAACGGCCTGTCGGCCGGGAAGGCCAGAGTGGCGGTTGGGCGAGCGCAGGTGACTTCGGCGGTCACACATGAATCGGCCACGGTGAGCTTTGGGGTCCTGCACTTTGGCGACCACAACCTCAGCGCCGGGGTCCGGGAGTTCCGCGGCCCGGCGGCGTACCAGGCGCTGGTGCAAGACGTGACCGACGCCTTCGCCCGATCCGACCTTCCGGCAGTTCTCAGGCACCTGGATGCCCACTTCGGCGGAGCCACCTACTCGCTCCGATCGCTCTTCCGGGACGAGCAGCGCAGGGTCTTGCAGCCCATCCTGGAATCGACCCTGGCCGAGGCCGGCGCCGCTTACCGCCAGGTCTACGAGCATCACGCCCCGCTCATGCGCTTCCTGGCGGATCTGGGCAACCCCTTGCCGAAGGCGTTTGGCACAGCCGTCGAGCTGGTCCTCAATACGAATCTCAGGCAGGCGATCGAGCACGCAGAACGCGACCTCGAGCGGATTCCAGCCCTCCTCGACGAAGCCAGGCGATGGGGCATCGCGCTCGACGCAGCGGGCCTCGGGTATGCGCTTCAACAAACGGTCGAGCGGATGATGGTCCGGCTCCGGGCCGATCCGAGGGACCTTCCCCTCCTTCAGACGTTGGCCGCCACCGTCGGCTTGATTCGCTCACTCCCTTTTGAGGTCAACCTCTGGCGGACCCAGAACAGCTACTACGAGCTGCTCCAGGCGGTCGAACCAGTGTCCTGGAGCGATTCCGAGCAGGATGGCGAGAGAGCCCTGGCGTGGATCGACTCGTTCCTCTTGCTTGGGGACAAGCTCGGCGTTCGGACTCTGGAAACGAGGATCAAGATGGAGGAGATCAACGCGGCGCCACTGGCGGCCGTCGAAGAGGTCGTCTCCCAGCGGCGCATTCCCATCGCAACCTACCGGCTGCAGCTCAACGACGCCTGCACGTTTCGGGACGCCCAGCGACTCGCCCCCTACCTGCACGACCTGGGCATCAGCGACTGTTACGCCTCTCCGCTGTTCAAGCCCTGTCCGGGGAGCAGCCACGGCTACGACGTCGTCGACCACAGCCAGCTCAACCCGGCGCTGGGCGGCGAGGCGGACTTCGAGGCCTTCACGGCGGACCTCCAGGAGCGGGGGCTGGGCCTTGTGCTGGACATGGTGCCCAACCACATGGGCATCGCCGACGCCGGCAACACCTGGTGGATGGACGTGTTGGAGAACGGCCCCAGCTCGATCTACGCATCCCACTTCGACATCGACTGGCATCCCGCGACCCCCGAGCTGGAAAACCGGGTGCTCCTGCCCATTCTCGGGGATCAGTACGGCATGGTCCTGGAGAGCGGCCGGTTCCGGCTGGCCTTCGAGGAGGGCGCCTTTTTCATTTACCACTATGATACGCGGCTGCCGGTGGCGCCCCGCACGTACAGCCGGATCCTGAGCAACCAGCTCGGCTCCCTCCTCGCGACGCTGGGAGAAGAGGATGAGCACGTCCAGGAGCTTCAGAGCATCCTGACCGCGCTCAGCTATCTGCCCCGCCGGACCGAAGTGCTCCCCGAGAAGGTGGCGGAGCGCAACCGGGAGAAGGAGATCATCAAGCGGCGGATCGCGGCGCTCTATCAGGCGAGCCCGCCCGTCCGAGCCGCCATCGATACGGCCGTCCGGGCATTCAACGGGACCGTGGGCGAGCCGTCGAGCTTCGACCTCCTCGACGCGCTGCTCAATGTGCAGGCATACCGTCTGGCGTACTGGCGGGTGGCCGCCGACGAGATCAACTACCGGCGCTTCTTCGACGTGAATGAGCTGGCGGCCATTCGCGTCGAGCTGCCCGAGGTCTTCCGGGCCACCCACGACCTGGTGCTCCGCTTCCTCGCCGATGGGCGGATCACGGGCCTGCGCATCGACCACGCCGACGGGCTCTGGAACCCGGCCGCGTACTTCCGGCAGCTCCAGGAAAGCTACGTCCTTCGGCGCATTCAGGCTCGACTGCCCGCCGGTCGGCATCAGGACCGACTCGCCCAGGCGGTCGCCACCTGCCTGGCGAATCGCTCGGCGCAGCGCGATCCCGCGGAGACGCCTGCCTGGCCGCTCTACGTCGTCGCCGAGAAGATCCTTGGCGAGCACGAATCCCTGCCCGACGACTGGGCGGTGGATGGGACGACCGGCTACGACTTCCTCAATGCCGCCAACGGCATTTTCGTCGACGGGCGCAACCGCGAGGCGTTCGACCAGATCTACAGCCGGTTCATCGGCACGCCGATCAACTTCCGCACCCTTGCCAACTCCAACAAGAAGATGGTTATGCTGGTGTCGCTCGCGAGCGAGATCAACGCCCTCAGCCATCAGCTCGAGCGGATCGCCGAGAAGAACCGTCGCGTTCGTGACTTCACCCTCAACAGCCTGACCTTCGCCATTCGCGAGGTCATCGCCTGCCTGCCCGTCTATCGCACGTACATCACCGGAGTGACCCCTGGCCCGGTCGAACGCGATCACCTGTCCATCGAGGCCGCCGTCGCCGAGGCCAAGAAGCGCAATCCGCGGACGGCCGAGTCCATCTTCGACTTCATTCGGGATACGCTCCTGCTCCGAAACGTTCAGGACTTCGCCGCCCAGGACCGAACGAAGCTCGCCGACTTCGTCATGAAGTTCCAGCAGGTCACCGGACCGGTGATGGCCAAAGGGGTCGAGGACACCGCCTTCTACGTCTACAACCGCCTGGTGTCCCTGAATGAAGTCGGCGGCGCGCCCGAGCAGTTCGGGGTCTCGGTCGCCGCCTTCCATCGACAGAACGCCGAGCGCAGCCGGCGCTGGCCCCACTCGCTGCTCGCCACCTCGACGCACGACACCAAGCGGGGCGAAGACGTGCGCGCCCGCATCAGCGTGCTGTCCGAGATCCCAGAGG
>JACQGW010000163.1 GCA_016199325.1 Chloroflexota bacterium | reverse complement strand
GAGATGGGGGACAACCTCCCGGCGGTGGACCTGGGTACCGGCCGCACCGGCACCGCTATCGCCGGCGGCGGCGAATACACCTGCGCTATCCTGGACAACGGGCAGGTCAAGTGCTGGGGCTACAACACCTACGGCCAGCTTGGCCTGGGGAACACGGACAATCGGGGAGACGCGGCGGACGAGATGGGGGACAAGCTCCCGGCCGTGGACCTGGGCACCGACCTCCCGCTGACGCCAACGCCGACGCCCACCAACACGCCGACACAGACGCCCACCCGCACGCCGACAGCGACCCGCACGCCGACGCATACGCCGACCGCAACCGACACGCCGACCAGCACGCCGACGGTGACCAGCACGCCGACCGCAACCGACACGCCGACCAGTACGCCGACGGCCACGAACACGGCGACGCCGACGAGCACGCCGACGCCGACCGGCGCACCGGCGGATACCCCGACCAGCACGCCGACGCCAGCCAACACGTCGACAAATACGCCGACGGCGACCGAGACGCCAACCCTCACGCCGCCCGCCACGCCGACGGCGACGGGCATCGTCGTCGTCGAGGTGACGCCGACGCCCGGGCCCGGCACGCCCACCGCGACCGCGCAGCCGACCGCGGCTGTCGTCGACGCCACGGGCGGCGGCGTCCTCCGCTCCAACAACGGCGCCGTCGAGATCAAGGTGGACGCGGGCGCGCTGCCAACCAACGTGCCCTCCCTCACGCTGGAATTCAAGCCAGCGGCCACGCCGGCCGCGCCGCCGCCCTCCGGCCAGAAGGTCCTGATGGCGTTCTCCATCGAGCCGTCCGTCTCGGGCCTGACGTTCACCAAGGACGTCGAGATCAGGGTGCGCGTCTCGCCCGACGACCTCCGCAGCGTCGACCCGACGTCCCTGATCGTCTACCGGGTGAGGGCTGACGGCACGTACGAGTCGCTGCCGACGACCTGGGACGCCGCGACGAGCACACTCATCGCCAAGGTGCGGAGCTTCAGCAACTTCGCTGTCCTGTCCAAGTACCGGATCTTCCTGCCGATCTTACTCAGGACTTACCGACCGACGAGCTGGTGATGCGGTGGGGCGGCCGTTTCCTCCAGGTTGGCGGCGTGGTGATGCAGAGCCTGACCATCCGGTTGCAGCCGGCCGCCTTTTCGGCGACGGCCACCGCCACGGCGACGGCCACCGGCACGCCGCTGGTGGTGGCGGGCAGCCCGACGCCGGTCCTCCAGCCGCTGTTCGCCTTCACGGCGGACGGGCTTCTGACGACGTCGGCGGGGGAGACGACGGTGACGCAGCTGGGGCAGCCGCTGACGATTGCGGTGGCGTACGACCCCGAGGAGGTTCGGGCGCGCCGCCTGGACGAGGCGACGCTCCAGATCTGGGTGGTCAACGAGCCGAGCGGGGTACTGGAGGCGCTGCCGACGACGGTGGACCGGGCGGGGCACCGGCTGACGGCGGTGCTGCCGCATCTGAGCTCCTTCGTGGTGCGCGCCCAGCAGGTGCCGTATCGGGTGTACTTGCCGATCTGGAAGCTCGGGATGGGGTGGTCATTCCAAGGCGGGGGATGGTGATCGAACCGCATGCTGAGCTACGACACCGATTTCGACCGCATCCCCGGCATCACCCGTCGGGCGACCTGAGCGATCCCTTTCGTTCCTGCTCCTGTGCGGGTTTCCAGACTGCCTGGAGCTGCGCCGCCCGGTCCGCCAGTAGCTCAGCGCCCTTGGTCGCCTCGGCCCGCCATCGCTCGGCATCCGCAGTCGGCTGCACGAGCCCGTTGATGGTGAAGAAGAGCGTTGCCACCTCGATCTGATCCAGGTAGGCGAGGGCGGCCGGCTCGGCGCGGCGGCCGAAGTCGATGGAGCGGTCCGGGTCGAAGAGCGCCATGCGGAGCGCGTCAGCGCGGTAGGCCAGCAGCTCCGGGCGGTTCGTCACCCGATTGTACTCCGCCGCCCGCAGGTTGTACCGGAGCTCGTTGAGGACGGCCTGCTGAACCCGCCGCACCCGGCGACGCCGATCCTCGGCCCACCACCGGCCGACCATCATCGCGCTGGCGAGCGCACCGGCCAGGCCCCCCGCCAGTACCGCCAGCGCCGTCGAGAGCAGCAATGTCGTGTCCATCTGGCCCCCCCGAATGCGAGTAGCGCGTACCCGCTCCCCTACTGACCAGTATACCGCCGAGCGGTTCGAGCGCGCACCGGTGCCCCGCGCCGCTGTGCGAACCGAGCGGCGAACGTAAGGCAGATTACAGAAGGCGATGGCCGACGGTGGCATGATTGAGCTGTCGAGTTCGCTCGAACACCACGATGGGAGAAATGGAGAGGTGAAATGACACAAGCAGAACGCGCCCTGACCGAAGTGGGATCCGCTACCTTCGCCGGCCGGCTCGGCGCCGGCGCTGCGGCCGGGATCGCCGGGGGCATTGTCTTCGGCATGCTCATGGGCATGATGGGGATGCTCCCGATGGTCGCCGGACTCGTCGGCTCAACAAGCGTGCTTGTCGGAATCGTCGTCCATCTGGTCCTCAGCGCCGCCATCGGCGCCGGCTACGGGCTCGTCTTCGGCTCCATCGGCGCCACTGTCAGGTCCGGCTGGTGGGCGGGCCTTGTCTACGGGTTCATCTGGTGGATCCTCGGCCCGCTCGCCATCATGCCCTCGCTCCTGGGGATGGGGCTCCAGTTTGCCATGGCGCTGTCCGGCACGATGCTGATGAGCCTGATGGGGCACCTGATCTATGGGCTGGTCGCCGGACTGGTCTACCCGAGCGCGGCCCGCCGGCTGGCGTAATACCGCATTCGATCGGTTTCTGGAAAGTCCGAACCGCCAAGACGCCGAGGACGCCAAGAAATGGTACAACAGGACCGCCGGCCGCCTGCGCAACGGATTGGTCTCCGCCTGGAGAGTCACCGGCATGCATTTGGCATGGGTGTCTGCCCGGAATTTCTGGCGAGCGCCCTGGCGTTCTTGGCGTCTTGGCGGTTCAACCGTATCGCGCGCGGGCATGTCGGCTTGCTGGCTGGCTGGGCCGCATTCGCGCTGGCAGTCTTGCTGGCCGCATGCACGCCGCCTGCGGGCGGCCAGTCGGACACGACCCACCCCGTTGCGACGGCCCCAGCACGGGCGACGACGGCGCCTGCCGCACCCGCAGGGGCAGGCGGGACGCCTGCGCTCCCGGCCATGCCCGCGCTGGCGTCGCCGACGGCTGCGCCCATGGCCGTGAGCGCGGCCACCCCGACGCCGAATCCGCTGGCCGGCATTCTGTTCTCGACGAGCGGCTGGAAGACGGACTTCTCCCGGCATACGGTCCCCCTTTCGGAGATCTCGTCCGGCGGTCCGCCACGTGACGGCATCCCGCCGATCGACCGACCGGTGCTGACAGCCGTCAGGACGATCGACTGGCTGAACGACGCCGAGCCCGTTGTCGCCGTGGAGCTCAGTGGGGAGGCCCGGGCTTACCCCCTCCAGATCCTGATCTGGCACGAGATCGTCAATGACGATTTCGGCGGCACGCCGGTCGCCGTGACGTTCTGTCCGCTCTGCAACACGGCCATCGCCTTCGACCGCCGGGTGCCGGGCCAGGGCACGCTCCGCTTCGGGACGACCGGGAACCTCCGCCACTCCGATCTCGTGATGTGGGACGACAGGACGGAGAGCTGGTGGCAGCAGATCACCGGCGAGGCGATCGTCGGGAGCCTGGCGGGCACCCGGCTGGAACCGATACCGGCCCAGATCGTCGGCTTCGGCCAGTTCAAGCAGGCCCATCCCAACGGCGCCGTCCTGGCCCGCGAGACCGGCTACACGCGGAACTACGGTCAGAACCCGTACGTCGGCTACGACAACGTCGATTCGTCGCCATTTCTCTACGACGGGCCGGCCGACGGGCGGCTGCGGCCGATGGAGCGCGTCGTCACCGTGAGTCTCGACGGCGCCGACGTCGCCTATCCGTTCAGCGTTCTGGCCGAGCGGCGGGTCATCCACGACACCGTCGGCCGGACACCTGTCGTCGTCCTGTTTGCCCGGGGTGCCCTCTCATCGCTGGACCGGGGACAGATGAGCAGCTCCCGCGACATCGGCGCGACCGGTGTCTTCAAGCCGCGCGTCGGCGACCGATCGCTCACCTTCGCGGCAGCGAGCGACGGCTTCCGCGACGCTGAGACGGGCTCGACCTGGGACATCCTGGGCCGCGCCACGGCCGGACCGCTCGCCGGGCAACGGCTCGAGCCCGTCGTCAGCGGCACGCATTTCTGGTTCGCCTGGGCCGCCTTCAAGCCGCAGACCACCGTTCGGAGAGAGCCTTGATGTTCCCTCAGTCCCAGTTTGGCAGACAACTTCGATCTCTCGCTCCCTTGCTGCTCAGCCTCCTTGCTTTGCTCGGCGTGGCCGGCTGTGGCGCTTCGGCGTCGCAGCCGGCCGCGGGCGGTCCGGCCCCCACGGGATCAGGCCTGGTCGACCGGGCCGACGTCGTCGTTCACCGCGGCATCCACACGGTCCACCACTCGACGGCGCCGCTGCCATCGCCAGGCTCGCCCCGTGCCGACGGACGATTCACGGTGGCCTGGTTCTCGGCCACCTGGTGAGATGCCTGCCACGAGATGGAGCGGTTCGTGGAACCGTCGGCAGCCCGATTCGCCGAGAAGCTCGTATTCGTCGAGAAGGACGTCGACCACGCGCGCGCGGAGCTTCGCACGTTCCGCATCTTCAGCACGCCAACCTTCGTCGTGCTCGACGCCCGTGGGGAAGAGGTCGATCGCTTCGGCTACATTCCAACGGCGGCCGGCTTTGAGCAGCGACTCGCTCGGTACGCCGGTGACTGATGACCTCACCGGAGCACTCGCTCGTGTCCACGGCCGGGCGCTGAAGCGCCAACTACGAACGAGGAGAGCGCCCCCGCTCGTAGTTGGCGCTTCAGCGCCCGGCCTTCTGGTCTCACAACCGTAGAATGCCTTCGAAAACGTAAGCGATGTTACGGAGCGAAGTGGACGAATGGCGCATGATTGGTGGTGTCGGCTGAGAGCGATCTTGTCCCTGGTCGGGCTGGGCCCGCAGGTGGCAGCACCGACAGGATGCGACGGGCCGAACACCAATAGCCACAAGGATCACAATCCCATGACCGAGCAATTGCGCAAACACCTCCAGATCACGATCTACACGACGAGCTGGTGCCCGTACTGCCGACTCGCACGGCGATACCTCGCAAGCCGACGCTTGCCCTACGTCGAGATCGACGTCGAAGCGGATCCCGCCGCCGCCCGCCGGGTCGAGCGCTGGAATGGCGGCGATCGCACCGTCCCGACCTGGGACGTCGACGGCCGCATCCTGACCAACCCCTCGGCCGACGAGCTTGACATCCTGTTCGGCTTCGTCGACTATGAGATCGTTCGAGCACGATAAGAGCGAAATCAGGGGATGCCCATGGCAGAGAACCACTTTGACGTGATCGTGATCGGCGGTGGTGGAGCCGGCTACGCCGCCGCAAGCACTGCCGCCAGGCTGGGCCGGACAGTCGCGATGGTCGAGCGCTGGAAGCTCGGCGGCACCTGCCTCAACGTCGGCTGCGTGCCGACGAAGACCTTGCTCCGCGCGGCCGAAGTGGCCGAGATGATTCGACAGGCCGGCGAGCTTGGCATCATTGTCGGCGAGGTCTCCATCGACTTCGCCGCCGTGATGGCCCGCAAGGATCGGATCATCAAAGGCTTCTCCGGCGAGGGGCCGATCGAGAGCCTGCGCCGACAGGGGATCGAGCTGCTGGCGGATTCCGCCAGCTTCATCGACCCGCGCACCCTTGAGATCGGCGGCGCCCGCTACACGGCCGGGCAGCTCGTCATTGCGACCGGCTCGGAGACGCAGGTGCCCGACCTGCCCGGCGTTGGCCGGGTGCCGTTTCTGACCAGCGACGGCGCGCTGGAGCTGCGCGAGCGCCCGGATTCGCTCGTGATCGTCGGCTCGAACATCATCGGCTGCGAGCTGGCCTCCTTCTTCCGTGCGATGGGCACGGCGGTGGCGCTGGTCGGGCGGCGCCCGGCGGCGCGGGAGGACCCCGACGTCGGCGAGGCGCTGGCCGCCGCCTTCGAGCGGCGGGGGATCCGCGTCGTACGCGGCCGGGCCCGTGCGCTGGAGATGGTCGGCGGGCAGCCCGGCGTCGCCGTCGAGCTGGAGGGGGGCGGGACCGAGCGCGTGGCCGGCGCCCACCTGTTGCTCGCCGCCGGACGCAGGCCCCGCTTCGCCGACCTTCACGTCGAGCGCGCGGGCGTCGTCGCATCGCCGGCCGGCATCCCGGTCGGCGCGGCCATGCAGACGAACGTGCCGCATATCTGGGCCGCAGGCGACGTGACGGGCAAGCACATGTACACCCATTCCGGCGACTACGCCGCCGAGATCGCCGGCTGGAACGCGGCGCACGGCCGGCCGGTGAAGATGGTCGACTTCCGGGTGGTGCCGCGCCCGATCTACAGCATTCCAGAGGTGGCCGCCGTCGGGATGCGAGAGGATGAGGCGCGGCGCCAGGGGCTGGACGTCGAGGTCAGGGTGGTCCGCTACGACGAGGTGACCCGACCGATCATCACCGGCCAGACCGAGGGATTCGTCAAGACCATCGCCGACCGAGCGACCGGCCAGATCCTGGGGGCGGCGATCGTCGGCGCCCACGCCAACGATCTCATCGGCGAGATCCTCGTCGCCATGGCGGGGAACGTCAGCGCCTGGACCGTCGGCGACACGCTCCACCCGTATCCGACCTTCTCGGAAGTCGTGCGCTGGAGCGCCGACCAGGTCGGCAAGGAGCGCGAGGTCGCGGAACTGGCCGTGGTCCGGGACCGGCTGCGCGGGATCCGGCCGACCGCGGAGCCGGCTCGGTAGCCACAAGGCGGTGAGAGCGAGCTCCAGCGTCGCTTTGCTCGACGTGAAGAAGGGTATACAATGCGCCCGGCGAGATCGCCGGATTCTCAGGAGACGAGGACAACGAATGGGCACGCTCACGGAAGTCGAGACCTACAACTACAGCGCCTTCGACGGCTCGGACGATGGCAGTGCGTTTCGTCCGGCGCCGCCGGCCGGCTCTTCAGCGCCGGACTTCGCCGTGACGCTGATGGAAAGCGGCCAGTCCATGCGCCTGAGCGATTGCTGGCGCGATCGAGACGTCCTGGTGGAGTTCGGCTCGCTCACCTGACCATACTGCGGGCTGGCGGCGCCGGCCATGGAGCAGTTGGCGCGCGACTACGCGGACAAGGGGTTTGCCTCGGTCTTCGTCTACACACGCGAGGCACATCCAGGTGAGAACTTCCCCGCCCACGGCAGCCTGGAACAGAAGCTCGCCCAGGCCAGGGCGTTCCGCGATCGGTTCGCCATCGCGCGGCCGATCCTGGTCGACGACCTGCCGGGCACCGGACATCGGCTGTACGGGGCGCGCCCGAATATGACCTACCTCATCGGCCGCGGGGGCCAGGTGCTCTTTCGGTCCGACTGGACGGACGCGCCGACGGTCGAGCTCGTGCTGAACTACGTCCTGGCTTCACGCGGGCGGCGCCGGGAAGGGCTGCGCCTTGCACCCTTCTACGCCGAATTCGTCGGCTTCCGCTGGAACGACCCCGCCAAGTTCCAGGAACGACTTGCCATTGCCGGACAGCAAGCCATCGACGACATGGCCCGTGCGGCGAGCCGCCGGTCACAGCGGACGTAACTTCCCCGGTTCGCCTCTCCTGCTCTCGGGGGCTCCGACTCGCCGACGTGGGGACCGCTCCCTCACGGTCGCGGCTCGGACGGTCGGGGCCTCCTCGATCCCCACGAGCTCCTACGAGTTCCCCCGCTTGCGGTCGCGGCTCGACTTCGGCGGTACCACTGCCGCTCGACCTCTGGCCAACACCGGCCCGCCGTTGGTCAACAGCGGGGCACATCCCGAGGTCAACGCCACCGTTCGTTGTACGAAAGCGAGGCTAGAACGTGATCACTTGGAAGCCCTCGGTCACCAGCTTGCGCAGGCTCGTATGGTGCTCGTATTCGTCGAGCAGGGGAAGGCCGCTGGCCCGGACCGCTTCCCGGGCGCCGAAGGCCGCAGCACAGAAGGCGCAAACGCCGGCGATGTTGTGCTTGACGGCCTCGTAGAGGCCGTGCGCCCGATGCTCCGGCTTCGCGAGCTCGCCGATCCACCTGGTCCCGGCCCCGTCGAAGATCAGGCGGACCTCATCATGGCCCTCGATGAACTCCTTCCGGCATCCAGCCAGTTTGGCGGCTTTGTATGCTGGATTACAGTTCTCTGCACCGCCGTGTGGCAAACTGAATGCAAATCAACCGTCAAGGAGGTTTCTCACGATGGATCTGCGACGCGTTCTCATCGCCGGGTTGGTCGCCAGCATGGTCATGGGCATGATCGAAATGGTCTACGAGGCGATTGCCGGGGCGGGCTTCTGGTCGCCGGTCGTCTTCATCGCCGCGACGATCCTGCGCGACCTGCAAGGCAGCCAGGCGCCGGTTCCGTTCCAGCCGGTGCCGGTGGTGCTCGGCCTGATGGGCCACATGATGAACTCGGTCATTCTGGGGCTGGTCTTCGCCGCGGTGGTCGCTCCACGTCTCCGTGGGCTCGGCTCGCTCGCCATCGGCGGCGCCGTCTACGGCGCAGTCGTCTTCGTCGTGATGTGGCTCATCGTCCTGCCGTTGATCGACCCGGTCATGCGCCAGTTGAACGGCCTCGTCTTCGCCCTCTCGCACATGATGTGGGGCGCCGCGCTCGGTTTGATCCTCGGCTGGGGGCAGGAGGAGTCCCCAGCAAGCCAGCCGGCGCGCTGAGAGCGCCGAATCAACCGACCGCGGAGGACGCTGAGAAGAGCATGTGGACGACACCGTTCCTGCGCTATGGCGTTCCGGTCCTGGTGACCGGGCTCGCACTGTTGCCGGCGCGAGTGCTCGGCGCCGTACCGCAGGAAGGTGTTTTCCTGCTCCTGCTTGCGGCCGTCGTGGTGAGCGCCTCCTCTGGTGGCATGGGGCCGGGGCTGCTCGCCACCTTCCTGGGCGCCCTGGCCGGCGCATCCTCGTCTGTGTTGGTGGCTCATCCGTTGACGGGCGCCGCTACGCCCGCCACGATGCAGTTGGGCGCGTTCGTGGTTCTGGCCACGATGGTCAGTTGGCTGAGCGGGAAACGCCACACCGCGCAGCAGCGGGCGAGCGCGGCCTGCGCCGAGGTTGAGGTTGCCCAGCGCCATTGCGCGTTCCTGGCCGAGGCCGGCGCCGTGCTGGCATCGTCTCTCGACTACGAGACGACCCTCGCCAGCCTCGCGCGCCTGGCGGTGCCCGACCTGGCCCACTGGTGCGTCGTCGACGTGGTCGAGGAGGATGGAGCCATCCGGCGGCTGGCCGTGACACACGTCGATCCGGCCAGGGACGAGCTGGCGAACGCCCTGCAGCGCTATCCGCCCGAGCCCGGCGTGCCGGCCGGGGTCGCGAAGGTCCTGTGCACCGGTCAGCCGGAGCTTGTCCCCGAGGTTTCCGAGGCGTGGCTGGCAGCCGCCGCCCCTGATGCTGAACACCTCGCCATCCTCCGGCAGCTCGGACTCTGTTCCGCCATGATCGTGCCACTCCAGGCTCGGGGGCGCACCCTCGGCGCGATCTCGTTTGTCCGGGCTCTGCCGGGTCGCCGCTACGAGCCGACGGATCTCTGGCTGGCCGGGGAGCTCGCACGGCGGGCTGCCCTGGCAGTCGACAACGCCCGGCTGTATCACCAGGCTCAGGCAGCCATCCGTGCACGGAATGAGTTCTTGTCGTCGGTTTCACACGATCTCAAGAATCCCCTGGCGACGATCAAGGGCCACGCGCAATTCCTCAAGCGCCGGGTGAGCCGCGCCGGGGCACCAGATGCCGGACGGGTGCTCGAGGGACTCGTGAGCATCGATGCGACGGCGACGAAAATGGCAGCGATGATCGATGAGCTCCTGGATGTGGCCCGCCTGCAAATCGGCCAGCCCCTCGCCCTCGACCGGCGTCCAACCGACCTGGCAGCGCTCGCTCAACAGGTTGCGGCCGAGTATCAGCGCACGACCGAGCACCATTGCATCCGGGTCGAGGCAGCGGCGCCTCAGCTCGTGGGCTTGTGGGATGCTGCCCGACTCGATCGGGTACTCGGCAATCTGCTCTCCAACGCAGTCAAGTACAGCCCACAGGGAGGCGACATCGCCATCCGCGTCGCCCAGGAAGAGGGCGCGAACGGGAGGTGGGCGATCCTCCAAGTCCAGGACCGGGGAGTCGGTATCCCGGTAGCCGACCAGCCGCACGTCTTCGATCGCTTCTACCGGGGGAAGAACGTCGCCGGCTAGGTCGCGGGAACGGGCATCGGGCTTGCGGGAGCCCGCCAGATCGTCGGGCAGCATGGTGGGGACATCTCCCTGACGAGCGTCGAAGGGGCAGGCGCCACCTTCACCGTGCGGCTACCGATGGCGGCGCCTGTCGCTGGGACGGCCAGGCCCGCAGCGTAGCCTGCACGGCCAGAGGTTGAGCAGCATCGTGGGACCGATTAGCGTTGAACAGATGATCGAAATCGACCGGTTAGTGGTAGGCGCATACGGGATCACGCTCGTCCAGATGATGGAGAACGCCGGTCGCAGCCTGGCCATCGTCGCCCGCCGGCTGGCCGGCGGGAGCGTCGCCGGGCGGCGGGTCGTCGTGCTGGTGGGCAAGGGCAACAACGGCGGCGGGGGCCTCGTCGCCGCACGCCACCTCGCCAATGCTGGAGCGCGCGTCATGGTGGCGCTGGCGAGCCCGCCCGAGCAGCTTGGCGACGTACCTGAACAGCAGCGACAGGTGCTGGCGCGCCTTGGCGTCAGCGGGAGCGATGGAGCACTGTCGCCGTCGAGGCTTGCCAGTGTCATCGAGAGCGCCGACCTCGTCCTGGACGCGTTGATCGGCTACAGCCTTCGTGGGGCGCCACGCGAGCCAATCGCCGGCTTCATCCGGCTGGCGAACGCGACGCGTGTTCCTCGACTCGCGCTCGACCTCCCCTCCGGGTTGGACGGCGACCGCGGCACGCCGCTCCAGCCCTGCCTGCAGGCGAATGCAACCCTGATGCTGGCCTGGCCGAAGGCCGGGCTCCTGACCGCCGCGGCGGACGCCTACGTCGGCGCCCTGTACCTTGCCGACATCAGCGTCCCCGCCGCCGCCTACCGCGCCGTCGGGGTCGATCCCCTGACACTGTTTGCCCCTGGACCAATCGTCCGCATTCACCGCCTGGATGGTGACTGGGAGCCAGGAGAGCCCGTGGAGGAGTTGGCGTGAAAGCAGTTGCATTCGAATCATGCAACCAATCATGCGATGGAGGGATCGGCAATGCCGCGTGACCTACCGATCGGCAACGGGAACATGCTGGTCAACTTCGACCGCCACTACGCCCTGCGGGACGTCTACTTCCCCCACGTTGGCCAGGAGAACCAGACCGGCGGCGACCCGAACCGCTTTGGCCTCTGGGTAGACGGAGAGTTCTCCTGGATTGACTCCGACGAGTGGCGGCGCGATCTGCGCTATGAGGACGAAACGCTCGTCACCCGCGTGACGTGCCGGAGCGAGCGCCTTGGCGTCGAGTTGAGTTGCAGCGACTGCGTTGACTTCCATCGGAACCTGTACGTGAAGCGGGTGGAGGTCCACGATCGGCTTGGACGCGGGCGGCAGGTCCGGCTCTTTCAGCACCTGGACCTGCATCTCTGGGGAAACGCCATCGGCGACACGGCGTTCTTCGATCCCGATCACCGCGCCCTGGTCGGCTACAAGGCGTGTCGCTACCTCTGGCTCGGAGCCAGAACCGAGCAAGCCGATGGCCTGGTGGCCTGGGCAACCGGCCACAAGGAGGTCAACGGCCAGGAGGGCACCTGGCGGGACGCCGAAGATGGCCAGCTCGGCGGCAATCCGATCGCGCAGGGATCGGTGGATTGTGTCGGCGCCGTCGACCTGCACGTACCGATGGCCGGTTCGGCCATCGCCTACTTCTGGCTGGCTGCCGGCCAGAGCTACGACGAGGTGCGAGGGTTGCACGAGACCGTTGTGCGGCGCGGCCCCCAGAGCTACCTCGACCGGACGCGTGAGTACTGGCGTCTGTGGGTCAACAAGGAGCAACAACCCTTCGGCGATCTGTCCGACGCCCTGGTGCGCCTCTACAAGCAGAGCCTGCTCATCCTGCGGACGCAGATCGACAACGGTGGAGCGATCATTGCCGCCAACGACGCCGACATCCTGGCGTTCGGGCGTGATACCTATGCGTACATGTGGCCGCGCGACGGTGCGCTGGTGGCACATGCGCTCGTCCGCGGCGGCTACGGCGAGGTCGCGCGGCGCTTCTTCAGCTTCTGCGCCGACGTCATCCGCCCCGAGGGGTATCTGTTACACAAGTACAATCCCGATGGGTCGCCCGGCTCGTCGTGGCATCCGTGGATCGGCCCGGATGGCTCGAAGCAGTTGCCGATTCAGGAAGACGAGACGGCGCTGGTCCTCTGGGCGCTCTGGGCGCACTGGCAGCGGTTCCGCGACATCGAGTTCATCAAGCCGCTCTACCGCAGGCTGATCACCCGGGCGGGCGACTTCCTCGTTCGCTTTCGCGAGCCGCGGACCGGTCTTCCGGCGCCCTCCTATGACCTCTGGGAGGAAAGGCACGGCATCATGGCCTACACGGTTGCCGCCGTCGTTGCCGGCCTCGAGGCCGCCGCCAGTTTTGCGGGCGCCTTTGGCGATCAAGGCCGGGAAACGACCTGCCGCCAGGCCGCGGCGGAGATTCGAGCGGCCGCGCGGGAGCATCTCTACGATGCCGAGCGCGGGTGTTTCTCGCGCCTGATCCGGGTGGGGCCCGATGGAACCGTCGAGCGCGACCGGACGCTCGACGCCAGCATCGCAGGCGTCCTCCAATTCGGCCTGTTCGCGCCCGACGATCCCCTGATCGTCAGCACCATGTCGGCGATCGAGCAGCGCCTGTGGTGCCTGACGGCGATCGGCGGGGTCGCTCGCTACGAGAACGACTACTACCACCAGGTCAGCCACGATCTCGACCGCGTGCCCGGCAACCCCTGGTTCATCTGCACGTTGTGGCTCGCCGATTGGCACACGGCGCACGCCCGGACGCTGGAGGATCTCAGCCAGCCCCGGAAGCTCCTCGAGTGGGTCGCCGACCACGCCCTACCGAGCGGCGTCCTGGCCGAGCAGGTTCATCCCTACACGGGCGAGCCGCTCTCGGTCTCGCCGCTGACCTGGAGCCACGCCGCCTTTGTTGAGTCGGTCCAGCAGTACCTCGCTAAGAAGGGTATGCAATGACCGATCGGTTTGACCTGGTTGTCATCGGGGCCGGCTCGGCCGGCCTCTCGGCGGCGTCGTTCGCGGCGCGGATCGGGGCGCGGGTTGCGCTGGTGGAACGCGATCGGATCGGCGGCGACTGCACCTGGCGGGGCTGCGTCCCTAGCAAGGCGCTCCTCAGGATAGCCGGAGTCGCCCACGCCATGCGGCGGGCGGACGCCTTCGGCTTGCCGCTGCTCGGTCAGTCGGTCGACCTGGCGCAGGTCATGGCTGAGGTGCGGCGGGCGGTCGAGCGGGTCTACCAGTTCGAGACGCCGGCTGTGCTGGCCAAGCAGGGGATCACGGTGATCCAAGGCCCGGCCCGCTTTCTCGACCCGCACCGCCTCGCCGTCGACGGCCAGACGCTTGCAGGCAGGCGGTTCGTCATCTCTACCGGTGCCCGGCCGGTCATTCCGCCAGTTCCCGGGCTGGCCGAGACACCGCATCTGACGTACGAGACCGTCTTTGCGTTGTCGGAGCTGCCGCGGCGGCTCCTCGTGCTTGGCGCCGGCCCCGTCGGCGTCGAGCTGGCTCAGGCGTTCCGCCGGCTTGGCTCGCAGGTGGTCCTGATCGAGCAGGCTGACCGAGTTCTGCCAGTCGCCGATCCGGATGCCAGCGCGGCGCTTGGCGAGCAACTGGCCTCTGAGGGCATTCGGCTCCAACTCGGGGCCGCCGTCGAGCGGATCGAGGCGCGAGACGGCGCCGTCCGAGCGATTGTCGGCGCGGACACCTGCATCGGCGATGCCCTGCTGGTGGTCACCGGCCGCAGGCCGAACGTAGCCGGCCTGGATCTCGAGCGAGCGGGGGTCATGCACAGCGCCAGCGGTATCCCGGTGGACGACCACCTGCAAACGAATCGGCGGCACGTGTATGCGGCCGGCGACGTCACCGGCGCGGTCCAGCTCACCCACTACGCGGGCTGGCAGGGCGTCGTCGCGGCGCGCAACGCGCTCTTGCCCGGCGCTGCCCGAGGCACCAGACCGACCGTGCCGTGGGTTGTCTTTACCGACCCCGAGGTTGGCCAGGTCGGCCTCGGCGAGCGAGAGGCCCGAGCGCGCGGCGAACGGGTGGTGGTCCACCGCTGGCCGATAGAGCGGATCGACCGGGCGCAAACGGCCGGCGAGAGAACCGGTTTTCTGAAGCTGGTGGCTCGCCCGAACGGCATCCTGACCGGCGCAACGGTCGTCGGCAGCGCGGCCGGCGAGCTGATCAACGAGCTGGCGCTGGCGGTCGACCGCCGCCTCACGCTGGCCGACCTTGCGGCGACCATCCACGCCTACCCGACCTACGGCTTTGCCATTCAGCAGGCGAGCGCAGAGGCGACGAT
>JACQGW010000166.1 GCA_016199325.1 Chloroflexota bacterium | reverse complement strand
GATCCCTGGCCCCCGACCCCCGACCCCCATCCGCCTGCTCCTGCTCGTTCGGCCGTGGTGGCGGCAGTTGGCGCTGACGATCGCGCTGGGCGTCGGGCACACCGTCTCATCGATTCTGCTGGGCGTTGTCGGCGCCCTGCTGGTCGGGCGGGTGGCGACCCACTGGGAGGTCGGGCCGCTCCTGTGGGTTCTGGGCGCCCTGGTGCCGCTGGCAGCCGTGCTCACCTGGGCCGAGAGCTGGCAGAGCCACGACCTGGCCTACCGCCTGCTGGGCGAGATGCGCATCGACCTCTACGCGAGGCTCGACCCCCTGGCGCCGGGGTACCTGCACCGGCGGCGCACCGGCGACCTTGCCGGCATCGTCACCGCCGACGTCGAGGCCGTCGAGCTCTTCTTCGCGCACGCCATCGCCCCGGCCGTCGTCGCCGTGCTGGTCCCGGCCGGCGTCCTGCTGTGGCTGGCGACCATCGCCCTCCCCCTGGCGCTCGTGCTCCTGCCGTTCCTGGCAGCGGTCGCGTTGAGCCCGTTCGCCGCGGCCGGACGTATGGAGCGCCTTGGCGCCGAGATGCGGCGCCGGCTGGGCGAGCTCAACGCCCACATGGTCGACCACCTCCAGGGGCTCCGCGAGATTCTCGCCTTTGGGCGCGAGTCCCGGCGGCTCCAGGAGGTCGAGGACCGGAGTCGGACCCTGATCGCCGCTCAGCTCGCCTTCCGCCGGCAGACCGCGTTCCAGAACAGCTTCGTGGAGGCTTGCACGGGCCTGGGCGGCCTTGCGGTGATGGCGACGGCTGCGTCGTCGGTCGCGGCCGGCGCGATTCCGGCCACGATGGTGCCGGTCGCCACGCTGCTCGCCCTCGCCACGTTTCAGCCGGTCTCCAACATCGCCCGCGTTGCCAAAGAGCTGGCCGATGCCCTGGCGGCGGGCCGGCGGGTGTTCGCGGTGCATGACGAGCCGGTGCCGGTCCGCGACGGCGTCGGGGCGCCGCAGGGCGCCGGCGGCGCCCCGGCCGTCGAGCTCGACGGCGTTGGCTTCGCCTACGGCCCGGGCGAGCCCCCGGCGCTGGCGAACGTGACCTTCGCTGTCGAGCCCGGTCAGACGGTCGCCCTCGTCGGGCGGTCTGGCGCCGGCAAGACGACCGTTGCCCACCTGTTGCTCCGTTTCTGGGACTCCCAGGCCGGGGCGATCCGGCTCGGCGGCCACGACCTGCGGCGCTTCGGCCTGGATGCCCTGCGCCGGCAGATCGCGCTCGTCTCGCAGGACACCTACCTGTTCAACGCAACGGTGGCCGACAACATCCGCCTCGGCCGTCCCGATGCGGGTGACGCCGAGGTCGAGACCGCTGCCCGCCGGGCCAATGCCCACGAGTTCATCAGCCGCCTGCCGGACGGCTATCGGACGCTCGCCGGAGAGCGGGGGCTCCAGCTCTCCGGCGGCCAGCGCCAGCGGATCGCCATCGCCCGCGCCCTGCTGAAGGACGCGCCGGTGCTCATTCTGGACGAGGCCACCTCCCACCTCGACGCCGAGAACGAGCTCCAGGTGCGCCAGGCCCTGGCCCGCCTGATGGCGGGACGGACGACGGTGGTGATCGCCCATCGGCTGTCCACCGTGAGGGACGCCGACCGCATTGTCGTGCTGGACGCCGGCCGGGTGGCGGAGCAGGGGACCCACGACGAGCTGCTCGACCGGGGCGGCGTTTATGCCGCGCTGGTCGCAGCCCAGGTGGGACGATCGGCGGTGCCGTCCCTCGGCTAAGAACGCCGAACAAAACGAACCGCAGAGACGCAGAGGACGCTGAGAACAGGGTTTGTGGTTTCTGGTCGCCGCAATGCTCCCCGAACCACAAACCAGAAACCCGTCCGAAACAGGTATACTGGTGGTCGAGCAGGATGGCCTGGCGAGCTTTGCCGCAGGGCAGGGATGAGGAGATGACCATGGTCGCGGACCCGCGTGAGCAGCGACTGACGCTGGAAGACTACCTGGCGCTGCCGGAAGACGAGGATCGGGAGCGCGAGATCGTTCACGGGATGCTCTACGTGACGCCGAAGCCGGCCAAGGAACACCAATGGCTCATGATGCGTCTCAGCAGGTTGCTTGCCGAGTCGGTGGCCCGGCACGGCGGCGACGACCGCCAGGTCCTTCCGGACGCCGACCTGATCATCGACGCGCGCGGGACCTACGTCTCGCCCGACCTCATGTACTTCGAGCCGGCCGAGCTCCAGCATCTCCTGAGCAGTCCGCGCGGCTGGGTGGACGTCACCCGATCCCGTCCGACGCTCGTCGTCGAGATCGTGTCGCAGAGCACGACGACGCGCGACGTCGTCGAGAAGCTTCAGGATTACGAGGCCGCCGGCATCCCCCACTACTGGGTCTTTGGGCCAGAGCGTCGACGATTCCGGGAGTTCGTCCTCGATCAGACGACCGGGCGCTACCGGCTGAACGTCGACGCCAGGGGCGGACGGGGCACCCCCGCGTTGTTCGCTCCCTCAGAATTGGTCCTGGATCTGGACACCCTATTCTGATTCGCCGTCTTGCGAATGAGTTGCAACTGTGATATGATAGGTGTACCGGCAACCCCTTGCCGGCTCTCCCGGCCCATTCCAGACGCGCTGAGGAGGCACCCGTGTATCACGTCTTCGGCCTGGTCAGCGGCTTCGTCGGGTTCTGGTTCGTCGTCGCAGCCCTTCAGACGTCCGACGAGGCCGCTGCCGTTCGCCCGTACGCCGTCGTGGGCGCCGTGATCTTCGCGGCGTTGGCCGCCGGCCTCTTCTGGCTCGGCCGACGGACGGCAACGCCCGGCGGCCAGGGACAATCCTAGCGCGATCCGAACCCATACGATAACGGAAAAGGGAGGAGCCTCAGGCCATGAACACCGCGTACCGGTACGCCAGCCGCGTCCAGACGGTCACCCTGAACGTCGCCATCCAGGTCGCCATTCTGCTCGCCATCTCGGCGCTGGTGATCTGGACGCTGCTCTTCAGCAGCTATCCCATCGTCCACGACCCGGTCCACGCGCTCCGACATGCCCTGTACATGATCCCCTGCCATTAGCGCGGGGGTCAGGGGTCAGGGGCCAGGGGTCGGAACCGGAGGCCAAGCCAGGTCACGTCTCTTGCCCTCTTCCCCGGGCCACTGTTCCTGCTCACCGCTCTAGAAGTTTGGAGAAGAACACAAGGAAACGATGTCTCTGATGCGAACCCGTCTCGTTCCAATAGCAGTCGTGCTCATCGCGATCGCGCTGCTCGCGTCGGCGCTCTGGCGGCCGGTCGTGGGCACTGCGGCCGGCGAGCAGATCGTCGTCACCACCGAGCCTCCGCTCGACCAGATACACCCGCACGGTGGCCCCGGCGCCGAGGTCGTCCCCGACCGACTGATCGTCGAGGTGAAGGACGCCACGGGCAAGAACATCCCGAACGTCGTCGTCGACCTCCAGATGGACGCACCGGCGACCAACTGGTTCATCTCGACCGACGTGCCGCTCGTCGAGGGGAGGACGCTTCTCAAGCTCCGCGGCGTGGCACCGAATGGCCGGCTGGAGATCGACTACATGTTCCCGATCCGCGGCACCTATCGCCTGGCCGTGAAGGCCAGCCCGGCGCCGGGCGCCGCGGCCGGCTTCACGCCGTTCAGCCGTGAGCTCGACCTGCCGATCTCCGAGAAGCCCTCGTCGTACGTCAACCTCGGGGTCTTCTTGCTGGTGCTGTTCGGCTTCGGCGTGATCTCCGGCCTCATCATCGGGCGGGCCAACGCGGCCGCCCGGGCCGGCTGAGTGGCGCATCCGTCAAGTCCACGACGGATTGGCTCGCCCGTGCATTGTCATGCTGAGCCGCAGCGAAGCATCTCCCGGGGCTCTCGGTTCAGACCGGGGAGATGCTTCGCTGCGGCTCAGCATGACAGACGGGCAGTTGCCAGGACCGGCCAGTGACTTACTGGATGCACGACCAAGTACTCATGCCCGGTGGGGCGCCACCGGCCATGAAATGCAATTACATGGCAGTCCCATTGCGAATGAGGAGAAGGTATCATGAATCGCCTGTCACTTGTCCTCGGCGCTGTTGCCGCCGTCGTCATTCTCGGCTGGATCGGCTTCCTGATCGCCGCCGAGCAGCCGGGAGCCGGCGGCCATGAGGCCGACGACGAGCATGCCGCCCATCTGGCTGCGCCGGCCGAAGCCGACAACGGCATCGTCAAGCTCGCCATCACCATCGACCCGCAGGAGGGCGCCACGCCGGCCGACCAGGTTCGCTTCTCGGCGCGGCTGGTCGATGCAACGGGCAAGCCGGTGACGAACGTCCAGTACGACGTGGTGCACTGGCATCTGGAAGATAGCAAAGTGGTCTTCGCGACGAAGGCCGTCGCTCCCGACGGGCTGCTGGAATGGCAGTTCGACTTCTTCGACGGCGTGCCCCACGAGATCCGGGTGACGGCCGCGCCGAGTCCGCGCTCGTCGGTCCAGTTCGAGCCGATCACCGCCCAGCCGGTCGCCGCCCTCGATGCGATGCAGCCGCCATTGCGGGTCAAGCTGCTCAATACGGTCTATCTCGTCGCCGTCATCGGCGTCGGCGCGGTCGTCGGGCTGCTCGTGGCCGGCTCCCAGCCCGCTGTGCCGGCCCGACGAAGGCAGATGCGGACCGCCTGACCTGCCCGAGGAGGCTGAGCACTGTGCTTCTGGCTCCACTGCTCACGACAACCATCCACCGGCTGGGCGCGTCGTCGAACGCCAACCTGGTCGCGGTCGGGCTCCAGCTCCTGGAGCAGGCGATCCCGGCCACCGACGACGGGCTCGCCTTCGCGCTCCGGCTCGCCGCCGATCCGTCGTGGGCCGCCCGGTATCTCGCCGGCAAGCGGCTCGGTCGGTTCGGCGACCGCGATCCCGACGCCGTCTGGCGCGCGCTGGTGGCGCTCGCTCAGGACGACCGTCCGGCGGTCCGCGAGGGCGCTGCCTGGGGCTTCGCCGGGCTGGTCGAAGTCGATGCTGGTCGGTGGCTGCCGCGGCTCTGCGCCTCGCTGACAGACCCGGCGATGCCGGCGGCGGTGCAGCGTGCCGTGGTCGAGGCGGCTATCCCGCCCATCCGCCGGCGGCGAGCCGACCTGCTCGACGGCGTCGTCGCCCTCCTGGAAGCGGCGGTGGCCGCCGACCGCGGCGGACCGGCGGGAATCGTCGGGACGACCGTCGTCGGGCAGGAGATGGCGCGCGCCTTCCCGGACCAGGCGATGGCCCTGGTCGAGCGCTGGGCAGCGTCGGAGTCGCCATCGGCCTGGAGGCAGGCTGCCCGGTCCATCGCGCGCGACCTGGGCGACCGCTTCCCGGACCGTACCCGAGCGGTACATGCACTGCTCGAAGGGCGCGCAGCCGACGACAGCCGCCTGCGCGCCGCGCTGGAGGCGGTCGCACGGCGGAGCCGGGCGCCGGACGGCGACGGCGGAGACGCTCCGCCCGACCTTGATACGCCCCGGGGAACGGCGCACTCACGTGCGCACTACGAAACGCTCGGCGACGGCGGAGAGGCTCGGCCCGACGCCAGTGCGGACGGTCGCAAGGCGCCGGGGACCAATGGGCACGTCCGAGCGGCAACGGTGGGTCAGCTCGGCCTGGACTGGTCGGCGGCGTGGCAGACGACGGACGACGTGCCGATCCCCGAGCGGCTGATCGACCAGGTCATCGGCCAGGAACGGGGCGTCGAGATCATCCGGCTTGCCGCCCGCCAGCGGCGCTTCATCTTGATGGTCGGCGAGCCGGGCACCGGCAAGTCGATGCTCGGGGCAGCGATGGCCGAGATGATGAGCGCGGAGGGGCTCGAAGACGTGCTCGTCTACCCGAATCCCGAGACCCGGATCACACCGCGGATCGAGCGCTGCCCGGCCGGCGAAGGCGAACAGACCGTCCGGGTGGCCAGAGACCGCAAGCACCAGGCCGAGACGTCGGTCAACTACCTGTTCTGGTTCGCCTCGGCGGCCGTGCTCTTCGTGACGGGCTTCTTCGCGCTGACCCGCAGCCAGCCGCTCTGGAGCGCCGCCGGGCTGGTCGTCATCCTCGGGCTGGCGGTGCTCCGGCGCTACTTCAAGTCGACGGCCAACCTCCAGGTGCCGAAGCTGCTGGTCAGCAACGCCCGGCGGGAGTGGGCGCCGTTCGTCGACGCGACCGGCTTCCACGCCGGGGCCCTGCTGGGCGACGTCCGCCACGACCCCTTCCAATCCGGCGGCTACGAGACGCCGCCCCACGAGCTGGTGGAGGCGGGCGCCATCCACCACGCCCACCGTGGCGTGCTCTTCATCGACGAGGTCTCGACGCTCTCCATCGAGAGCCAGCAGAGCCTGCTGACCGCGATCCAGGAGCGGCGCTTTCCCATCGCCGGCCGCAACCTGGGCTCCTCCGGCACGATGGTCCGGACCGAGCCGGTGCCCTGCGACTTCGTGCTGGTGCTCGCGGGCAACATGCAGGACGTCGAGAAGATGCACCCGGCGCTGCGCTCCCGCGTGCGCGGCTATGGCTATGAGCTCTGCACGAATGATACGATGCCGGATACGCCGGAGCACGAGCTGAAGCTCGTCCAGTTTGTCAGCCAGGAGGTCGCCAGGGACGGCAAGATCCCACCCTTCGACCGCGGCGGCGTCGCCGAGATCGTCGCCGAAGCGCGCCGCCGCGCCGGGCGGTCGGGCCGACTGACAACCCGCCTCCGCGAGCTTGGCGGGCTCGTGCGGGCGGCCGGGGACCTGGCCGCCGGCGAGGAGAACCCCGTCGTCTCAGCCCGCCACGTCGTCGCCGCGCGGGCCAACACGCTGACGCTAGAGGAGCAGATCGCGCTCCGTTAGAGTGGCTTTCTCTTTGACAATCGCGCGCCGTTCGGCTACAATCCGGGTGCTTGTTGCGAGTCAATAACGAAACAGGCGGGCGACCATGGGCCGAGAGATAAACCCTGCGGTCAATCGACTGCGTGAAGCCCTCGCCGATTCCGGCAAGCGCATGACCCGACAGCGGGCAACCGTGCTGGACGTGATCGAGGAGACCCAGGGGCACCTTCACGCCGAGGAGCTCTACACGCTGGCGCGCGCCCGCGACCGCCGGATCAGCCTCTCGACGGTGTACCGCACTCTCGCGCTCTTGAAGGACCACGACCTCGTCGTCGAGCGCCACCTTGACGAGGAGCACCACCACTACGAGGCGAAGGACGACCGCGAGCACTACCACCTGATCTGCTCGTGCTGCGGCAAGGTGGTCGACTTCGACAGTCAGCAGGTCAGCCAGTTGCTTCGCCAGATCGGCCGCTCGTACCGATTCCAGGTCAACCGCGCCGACGTCGAAGCGCTCGGCGTCTGTGACGCCTGCCAGCCCCCCAGCGCCTGACGAAACCGCAGAGGCGCAGAGAACGCAGAGACGGGTTTGTGGTTTGTGCCCCGCGGAGCGCCTTCCCAACTACAAACCTTGAACCAGAAACCCTAAACCTCGTTCTCTGCGTCCTCTGCGTCTCTGCGGTTCGTTCTCGTATGGGCTCTACAGGCTGGCGCGGTAGACGAGCGGCGGACGGTCCGGGTGGTGTGGCTCGATCCGTTTGGCGATGGCGGTGGCGAGGTGGTCGAGGGCGCTGACCTGGGCGGGCTCGAGCTCGGCGGAGAGGTGGAGGACGAAGCGGTAGGGGGAGAGGGGAGGATCGGCCGCCGTGTTGACCTTCAGCCAGACGTCGGTAAAGAGGAAGCGTCCGCCGAAGGTCAGCTCGGATCGCAGCCGGCCGTCCTCGAAACAGTCGGTGTGCTGCCGGATGGTGAAGTGCATCCCGAGCGCCTCTTCGACGAGCCGCTTTACCCGTACCAGCGACCCCGCCGTCCCGAAGAAGACGCTCCGCTCGAAGACGGCCGCCTCGTTGCAGCAGGCAGGGCAGCCGCCGTTGGGCGATGGACAGCCGGAACCCGCCGGCAGCAGGGCTCCGCAGCGCGGACAGGTCATCTCGTCAGGCCGCAGCGTCATTCCGCCGCTCCGCGGGCGTGGCTGCTGGTTTCTGGCTCCTGGCTCCTGGTTCCTGATAGAGAGCCACCCGGTCGTCAACCAGAAACCAGAAACCAGAAACCAGAAACCACGAGCTGCGATCGCTCTCGACCCTGCTACAGCGAGACATGCGCCCCTAGCCCCTGTGTTTTCGCCCGCTGGTAGATCCGGTTCGCCAGCATCAGATCCTGAATGGCATTGCCGACGGACTTGAAGACGAAGATCTCGTCCGGCTGCGTCCGGCCGGGCCGGCTGCCGGCGGCGATCTCGCCCAGCTCTGCCCAGATGTGGTCGGCGGTGATCCGCCCTTCCTTGATGGGGATCAGCACGTCGCCCGGCTCGTGGAGCGCCGCCTCGCGCGCGTCCACGACGAGCCGGGACCGCATGATCGTCGCCGTATCCAGCTCGCGGGTGTCCGGCGTGTACGAGCCGAGGCCGCCGACGTAGGTGCCCGGCTCGACCGCTGCGCCGGGGAAGAGCGGCGTCGGCGACGTCGTCGCCGTCAGGACGATCTGGGCGCCGCGGACGGCCTCGACCGGCGATTCGACACGGCGGAGCACCGGGCAGGCATCGCCCAGATAATCCTGCATCGCCTCCTGGAACGCCGGAAACCGCGCGGCGTGCGGATGAACGACGCGGACCTCGCGGATCGGGCGGACGGCGCAAACGGCCCAGAGGCTCGTCTGCGCGGTTGCGCCGGCGCCGAAGAGCGCCACCGTGGTGGCGTCGGGCAGCGCCAGCAGCTCGGCGCCCAGGCCCATCGCCGCGCCGGTGCGGAACTGGGTCAGGAACGTGCCTTCGACGACGGCGGCGGGCGTTCCCGTCGATCCATCCATCAGAAAGACCACCGCCTGCACCGTCGGCAGCCCCAGTTGCGGGTTGGCGGGATTGATGCATCCGACCTTGACGCCCACGGCGGCCGAGTCGCGCTCGAAGGCGGGCATAAAGAGCGCCATACCGCTGCCGGTTGGGATGTGCGCCCGCAGCGGGACGACGGCCTGCCCGGTCGCCAGTGCGACGAACGCATCCCTCGCCGCGTCGATGCCGTCGCGCATCGTCACCGCCTTCCGAATGTCGGCCCGACTGATCACCAGCATCTGTTACCTCCGGGGACGGCCGTCCCCAAATCCCTCACCGTCGCGAGTGTAGCACGGGCACCCCAGGATTGGCAAACCGGCGGCGGCGCGGTATGATCCGCCTGTGGGGCCGGTTGTCACGGCGTCATACGTCATACGTCATGCGTCATGAGGATATGCCAATGCCAGGTCGCCGCACTGTAGTACGCGCCTCCCACATCGTCGCCTACCAGAACGGTGGGCACCGCTCCCTGCGCGACGGGGTCGTCGTCGTCGAAGGGAACACCATCGTCCAGGTTGGACGGACGTTCGAGGGTGAGGCAGACGAGATCGTCGACGCGACGAACAAGATCGTGACGCCCGGTCTCATCAGTTGCCATGCCCATCTGGCCGGCTCGCCTCTCGACAAATCGTTCATCGAGGACGTCGGCCCGCGGAACTTCTACCTGTCCGGCCTGTTCGAGATGCTGCCGGCGCGCGCCGCCGCCCAGGACGAGGAGGCGACGCAGGCATGTATCGACTTCTCGATGGCAGAGATCCTCAAGACCGGCTGCACGACGGTCTGTGAGCTGGGTGGCTTCGGCGACTACGCCGTGCAGCGCGCCGGCGAGAGCGGCCTCCGCATGTACGTCGGCCCCGGCTTCCGCTCGGGCCGTTGGTTCACCGACGACGGCAGGACGGTGAAGTACGAGTGGGACGAAGCCGCCGGGGAAGAGGGCTTGCGCCGGGCCGTCGCCTTCGTCGAGAAACACCAGGGCGCCTACGGCGACCGCATTCGCGGGATCATCAGCCCGGCGCAGGTCGACACCTGCACTCCCGCGCTCTTGAAGCAGGCGAAGGCGGCGTCGGACCACCTGGGCATCCCGCTGACGCTCCACGCCTCACAATCCGTCAACGAGTTCCAGGAGATGACCCGCCGCCACGGGCTGACGCCCATCGAGTGGCTGAACGAGATCGGCTTCCTCGGCCCGCGGACGATCCTGGGCCACGCCATCATCGTCGGCGGCTCCAGTTGGGCCAACTACGCCGCCGACGACGTTCGCATCCTGGCCGACACGGGCACCTCGGTCGCCCACGCCGTCTGGGTGTTCGCCCGGCGGGGCATTGCGATGGAGAGCTTCGGCAAATACCTGCGCGCCGGCGTGAACGTGGCCCTGGGGACAGATACCTGCCCCCAGAGCATGATCGAGGCGCTGAAGTTCGCGGCGGTGGTTACCAAGATCGTGGATCGGAACACCGAACTCACCGGCGCGGCCGATGGCTTCAACGCGGCGACACTCGGCGGCGCCCGGGCGCTGGGGCGGGACGACCTCGGGCGGATCGCGCCGGGGGCGAAGGCGGACCTCGTGATCTGGGACGCCGAGACGCTCTCCATGGCGCCGGTGCGCGATCCCATCAAGAACCTCGTCTACAACGCGCAGGCCGGCGACGTCGACACGGTAATGGTCGACGGCCGGATCGTCGTGCGCGGCGGCGAGATCCCGGGCGTGGACGTGAAGCACCTCGCCCGGCGCCTCCAGGCGGCCGGCGAGCGGATGTGGGACCGGATCGGATCCGTCGACCGGATCGGCCGCAGCGCCGACGCGCTCTCGCCGCAGCTCTACCCGGCGTTCCGAGAGAAGGGGGGCACATGAACAGGACGCGCTGGATCGCGCTAGGAGCCGCAGCGGGAGCTGCCGGCGCGGCTGCCGGCATGGCGGGGACGCTTCTCCGGTATCAGAAGCAGAAGCGCGAGGCCATGGCGCGGCTCCTGGCCGATAGTCAGATCGCCGACACGGTGTGCGGCAAGGTCGAATACGCCATGCGGGGATGCGGTCCGACGGTGCTGATCTCCCACGGGGCCGGGGGCGGCTACGACCAAGGAATGTTGCTTGCCCGGCTGGTCGACGGATTCCAGTTCATCGCGCCCTCCCGCTTCGGCTACCTGCGCTCTCCGCTGGGCGACCGGACCTTCCAGGCGCAGGCGGACGCCTACGCGGCGCTGCTGGACGCGCTGGGGATTGCGCAGGTCGCCGTCATGGGGGTTTCGATCGGCGGCCCGTCCGCCCTCCAATTTGCGCTGCGCTATCCGGACCGCTGCTGGGGGCTGGTGCTCGTCTCTGCCATCAGCCAGCCGCCGCCGCCCCGCTCTGTCCGCATGGAGATTTTCCTGCACCTGCTCCTCCAGTCGGATCTGCTGCCCTGGCTGCTGACGAAGACGGCCGGCGACCGCCTGCTGGCGATGGACGGGATCGGGCTGGAGCTCCGGCGCGATCTCGCGCAGGACCCGACGAGGAGCGAGATCGTTCGGGGGATCATGGAGTCCTTCCCGACCAGCCTGCGCCGCCCCGGCATGCTGAACGACGTCGAGCAGGCCGCCGATCTCACCGCCTACCCGTTGGAGCGGATTGCGGCGCCGACGCTGGTGCTCCACGGCACCGCCGACCCGACGGTGCCCTTCGCCCACGGCGAGTTCTCGGCCCAAACTATCCCCGGCGCCAAGCTCGTCGCCATAAAGGGCGGCGGCCACCTCTGCTTCGTGACACACAACGAGGAGACCGTCCCACCGCTGGCGAAGTTCCTGCGTTTCTACACGCCAACCGGCTGACTGCTCAAACCTTAAGGTGCCAGCGTGACAGCCGTCAGTGCCCTCTGCGTCCGGCTGCATCTTCTCGACAGATCTGTCATACTGGTGTATGCACATGATACGCACGATCGTATGAACAGGGTGAGGAGACGACGTGACAAGGATGAGTCGACTGACCGTGAGTATACCTGCTGACCTTCTCCAAGCCCTGGATCGGAAACTCGCGAGGAATGCGGAGAGCCGGAGCGCGGTGGTTCGTCGCCTGCTCGAACAGGCCCTCCGAGACGCGGAAGAACAGGCGGACCTCGATCGCTACGTCCATGCCTATCGCCGGCGCCCCCAGACCGAGGAGGAGTGCGGCTGGTCCGACGACGTTGCACGCGAACGCCTCTCCGAGCTACCCTGGTAATAGACGCGGAGAAGTGGCGATTTCGAAAGGAATGGCTCGACACGTTGATCGTGCGCCTGCGTTCGGAGAAGCTACGGACGGTTGACCGGGCCGTCCATTTCGCCCTCGGGATCAGATATTGTCCGTAGATCGGAAGCCGTCCCCGACGGCCCAGCGCGGCCGGGTGCAGGTCGGGGGGACCATCATCGAGTACACCGTCGTCCGGAGCCGCCGGCGGCGGAAGACCGTCGAGATCCGCGTGGACCCGGACAAGGGCGTCGTCGTCGCAGCGCCGATGCGCGCGCCGGCCGCGGAGATTCGGGAGATCGTCGCGAAACGGGCCGCCTGGATCGTCCAGCAGACGTCGAGACAGCTCCTCCAGCCCCGCCGCAAGGAGTTCGTCGGCGGCGAATCGCTCCCGTTCCTCGGCCAGCATCTGCCCCTCTCGGTCCTGGACGCCGACGTCCGGCGAACCGTCGTCGCCTGCGACCGGTCGAGCCTCTCGCTGACGGTGCCGGCGCGCCTGGTCGGGGAGGAGCGCCGGATCGACGTCGAGCGCGCGGTCGTGCGCTGGTACGCCGAGCGCGCGGCAGAGGAGATCCTCCAGCGGGTCCGGCATTGGGCCGGGCTGGCCGGCTTGAGCGTGTCCCTCGTCCTGATCCGGAACCAGCGCAAGCGGTGGGGAAGCTGCAGCGCCGACGGCACGCTGCGGTTCAACTGGCGCCTCATCCTGGCGCCGCCGGCGGTCGTCGACTACGTCGTCGTCCACGAGCTCGCCCACCTGCGCGTGCGCAACCATTCCCCCGCCTTCTGGGCGGAAGTGGCAAAACTGATGCCCGACTACCAGCTCCAACGTGCCCATCTCAAAGAGATCGGGCCGAGCCTGACGATCTGACACCACCAGAAACCAGCAACCAGAAACCAGGAACCGCAAACCTGGTATAATCAATCCGATGCTGAACCCACACGACCAGACCATCCTGAGCGGCTTGAATCCGCCGCAGCGTGAGGCCGTTCAGGCGATTGATGGACCGGTGCTCGTCGTCGCCGGACCGGGCAGCGGCAAGACGCGGGTCATCACCCATCGGATCGCCTACCTCATCCGCGTCTGCGGCGTGAGCCCGTACGCGATGATGGCGGTCACCTTCACCAACAAGGCCGCCAACGAGATGAAAGAGCGGCTGGTCCGCCTGCTCGGCGATCGGGCCGACCACCTGACCATCGGGACGTTCCACGCCATCTGCGTCCGCATCCTCCGGCGGGAGGGCGAGCACCTCGGGCTCGACAGCCGCTTCGTCATCTTCGACGACGACGACCAGATCAGTCTGATCAAGCAGGCGTTCAAAGACCTCTCGCTCGACGAGCGGCGCGTCACCCCCCGGTCCGTCCTGGCCGCCATCTCCCGCGCCAAGAACCAGATGGTGACGCCCGAGCAGCTCCGGACCAGGGCCGGCACCTATTTCGAGGAGGTCGTCAGTCGGGTCTACAGCCGGTACAGGGACCTGCTCTGGTCGAACACCGCGCTCGACTTCGACGATCTGCTCACCTGGACGATCGAGCTGTGGGAGGCGAACCCGGCGGTGCGCAGTCGCTACCAGGAACGGTACGTCCACGTCCTCGTCGACGAGTTCCAGGACACCTCGCCGGTCCAGTATGCGCTCGTCAAGACGCTGGCCGGGCGCCACCGGAACGTCTGCGTCGTCGGCGACGCCGACCAATCGATCTATAGCTGGCGGTCGGCCGACGTCCGCAACATGCTCGCGTTCCAGAAGGACTTCCCGGACGCCCGGCTGATCAAGCTGGAGCAGAACTACCGCTCGACCCAGACGATCCTGACCGCCGCCGATCGGCTCATCGAGCTGAACACCCAGCGGATTCCGCGCACGCTTTTCACGGAGAACGGGCGCGGCGAGCCGATCCGGCTCCTCGAAGCCTACGACGAGCGCGAGGAGGGGACGCAGATCGTGCGGGAGATCGAGCGGCTGTCCGCCGGCGACTACCACCCGCGGGATTGCGCCGTGCTCTACCGGACGAACGCGCAATCCCGCGCCATCGAGGAGGCGTTCATCCGCTACGGCATCCCCTATCGCCTGGTGAGCGGCACCCGCTTCTACCAGCGGAAGGAGATCAAGGACGCCATCGCCTACCTGCGGCTCATTCAGAACCCGCACGACAGCCTGAGCCTCCAGCGGATCGTCAACGTGCCGCCCAGGGGCATCGGCGAGAAGACGGTCGACAAGCTCCTGAACGCCGCTCTGAGACATGACGTCTCCGTCACGACCGTCCTGGAGCGGGTTCGCGGCGGCGGCGAGGAGGACGCCGGCCAGGACGGGCCGGCGTTCGAGGGGGCGACGAAACGGCGGCTGGTCGAGTTCCTCGCGCTGATCGAGGACTTCCGCGCCCGGCGCGACGAGCTGGGCATCGTCGACCTGCTCGACTACGTGCTTACCCGCTCCGGCTACCGGGAGGCGCTGGCCGATGGATCCCGGGAAGGCGAGGAGCGGTGGGAGAACCTGCTGGAGCTGCGCAACGTCGCACGGGAGTTCGCCGATCTGGCGCCGGCAGTGGCACTGGCCGCGCTCCTCGAACGGGTCGCGCTCGTCGCCGAAGTCGACGCCTACGACGGCGAGGTCGACGCCGTCACGCTCATCACGCTGCACGCCGCCAAGGGGCTGGAGTTTCCCGTCGTCTTCCTGGCGGGCATGGAAGAGGGGACGCTGCCGCACTCCCGCTCGCTCGACGATCCCAACCAGATGGAAGAGGAGCGGCGGCTCTGCTACGTGGGGATCACGCGGGCGAAGGATCAGCTCTACCTGAGCCGGGCCTCCCGGCGGGCGCTCTACGGCACCGGAGCGCCACGCGAGCCCTCCCGCTTCCTGGACGACATCCCCCGCGACCTGATCTGGGGGTCGGGGGGCAGGGGTCGGG
>JACQGW010000161.1 GCA_016199325.1 Chloroflexota bacterium | reverse complement strand
TCGTATCGACATAACATGTTCTGATACCGGAGGAAGTCGGAGAACACCGTGAGCAAAGCATGCCGTATCTCAGGCTCTTTGACGTCGTGAATCCGGCGCAGGAGGGAGCCGAGACCAAGCAGTTGGCGTTCGTTGAACATCTCCCGGTACCGCCGGTAGCCCCACCGATGAAGTCTGTCTGTCTCGTCACCGGCCGGGATCGCATCGTCCGGGATAGGCAGACCGGAGGACCTCGCGAGCATGGCGCTCGCGAGGTCGAACCGGGCAAGATCCTCGGCATCAGGACGCTTGAAGAAACGACCTGAGTGAGTTGGTTTGCACGGGTCGCAGTGGTATTCGATCGCCCACATGCGGTGCTTGGGTGGAGCGGTCGGCTGCCTCGCCGGGTAGGGATACTCGCTGGTGCACCTTCGACAGCGCACGCGTTGGCGCCGCGCGGGACCGTAACCCTGCACCGGACTTCCGCACGCGCCGCAGAACGCTGGAGCGGTGCGGGTAGGTTGGGTGTCGTATTCATTCAGGGCGCCGCAGTGCGCGCAGACGAGCACGTGTTTGGGATGCCGACCTGCCTCTGCCAGCACATAGCCCGGAAACAGGTCGTTCTCAGTGCCACAAACCGGACAGGTCTCAGTCTTCACCCACAAGAAGTACTTGACGATCGCCAGTCGTCCACACTTCACGCATCGGGTCCTGTAGAGCTCACCTGTCTGACACTCGACCTCATCGACTACGGCCTCAGCGGTCGCTCCAAACGCTGTCAGGTCGAGTGACCCCAGTGATTGCCGGACTATCCAGCACGCCATTGGATTGATATCTGTACCGACGACATTGAAGCCCAGGCGATTGGCCTCGAAAAGCGTCGTCCCGCCTCCCATGAACGGATCAGCGATCACTCCGTGCAATTGATGCGCGCGCCAGTAGCTGGTGTCGAGAGGCTCTCGACCGTTGAACTCCGCCAGCAACAGACTCCGAAACACCGTCCCCGGTCGTCGTGCGAACCATTTGTGAACCCCAATGACCGGTCGGTAGTTCTGCTGGATCTGCTTCTCGCGCAGCGCAAGCCGAGCTGTGAAGATGGGATCGAAGTGGTCTTCGAGAGTCATCGTGATTCACCCCAGCAGCGGAAACCGCGGGTCCGCCGAGGCGCGGCGACCGGTGGCCGCTTCGATAAACTCGACCGGGTCGGCAAGCTCCGGTGGGCGTGCGCTCCCGAGGAGTCGCTCCAGAATATCGACCGTCATGGCGAGCGCTTCGGCCGTCGGCGTGGCCGCCAGGTCGAGGGCACGGCGCAGGTCGAGGCCGTGGACGCACACTTCGAGCACGCGCGTCGGCAAGTACTCCTGGAGCGTGATGGGACCGAGCGCCGGCCGGAGAACGGTGTTCGGCGGCAGGCGCTGGACGGTGCCGAGGGTTTCGGCGAGCGCGGTGGCAAGCGCGCCACGCAGCTTCTCCGGCGTCGCTCCGCGGGCGGACTCGACCGCGCGGGCGCTGATGCCGGGCGCGATGGTGGCCGGATCGAACCGCCAGTAGGAGACGCGGGTGCGGCTCGGCGCATCGGCGACCGGCGAGGCCGCCAGCGTCGGCACCTGATTGAGGGCGCGGACGAGGTGGGCGACGAGTACGCCAACATCCCAGCCGGGCAGCCGGGTCGGGCTGGTCCATTGGGCCGGCTCCAGGCCCTCCAGGATGCCGAGGATGTCGGCGGTCTCGGCCGCCAGCGCAATCGCGACGTTGCACAGCTCGGCATCCACGTGTCTTCTCTCCACTGCGTCTCTGTGTCCTCTGCGCCTCTGCGGTTCGTCTCCTTCGGCGTTCCTACGTCCTCCGCGCCATATAGTGGATCGACCCTTCGAGATGGCCGAGCGCGCTCTCGTGGACGGCCTCGGCCAGACTCGGGTGGGCGTGGATGGTGGCCGCGAGGTCCTCGACGGTCGCCTCGATCTGAATGGCGAGTGTGGCCTCGGCGATCAGCTCGGTCGCCTCCGGGCCGAGGATGTGGACGCCGAGGACTTCACCGGTATCGGCGTCGGCGACGATCTTGACGAAGCCGTCGGTCTCGCCCAGGGTCAGCGCGCGTCCGTTGGCGGCGAAGGGGTACTTGGCGACCGAGACGTTGGCGCCGCTCTCGCGGGCCTGTTTCTCCGTCAGACCGACGCCAGCGATCTCGGGGTAGGAGTAGATGCAGTTCGGAACCGCCCGGTAGTCCACCTTCGACCGGCGGCCCAGCGCGTTCTCGACGGCGACCTCGCCTTCCCGGAACGCCTTGTGCGCCAGCATCCAGCCGCCGACGACGTCGCCGGCGGCGTAGACGCCCGGCACGTTCGTCTCCATCCGCTCGTTGGCGCCGACGAACCGTCCGCTCAGGAGGACGCCGGCTTCGTCGAGCCCGATACCCTCGGTTACCGCCCGCCGGCCGGTCGCCATGAGGACCAGGTCGCCCTCGGCCTGGCGCTCGTCCTCGCCGGTTTCGAACACGACCCGCCGGCCCCGCTCCACCTCCTGAACCTCCTTGACCCGGGCGTTCAGGTGGACCTCGACGCCCTGCCGCTTCAGGAGCGCCAGGAAGCGCCGGGCCACTTCGTCGTCGACGCCGGCCAGGATCATCGGCAGCATCTCGACGATCGTCACGCGGCTGCCCAGCCCGGCGAAGACGCCGGCAAACTCGACGCCGATGACGCCGCCGCCGACGATGACCAGGCGATTGGGAATGGCCGGAACCTCCAGCAGCTCGTCCGAGGTGATGACGCCCGACAGCGTCGCACCGGGGACCGGAATCCGGGCCGGCTCCGAGCCGGTGGCGATCACCGTGTATCGGCTGCTCAGGTTGCGGCGCTCGCCGTTCGGGAGCCGGACCTCGATCCTGCCCGGCGCCCGCAGCCGGCCGCTGCCGGTGACGAGCTCGATCCGGTGGCCCTTGAGCAGCCCCTCGACGCCGCCGACGAGCTGGTTCACGATCTGCCGCTTGCGATCGAGCACGCGCGCCCAGTTGGGCGTCGGCTCGCCGACGTCGACGCCGAAGCGGGCGGCCTCTTTGACCTGCCGAAAGACGTGGACGCTCTCGATGAACGCCTTGGATGGGATGCACCCCCGGTTGAGGCAGGTGCCGCCGACGCGGTCGCGCTCGACGACGGCGACGCGGGCGCCGAGCTGGGCTGCCCGAATGGCGGCGACGTAGCCGGCCGGCCCCCCGCCGAGGACGACGATGTCAAAGCTCTCGCGATTGCCGGTGGTCATGGCTGCTCGCTCCACTCCTCCGCCGCGCAGCGTTCACGGCGCGCCTGGTCTGTCCGGCGGCGTGCGCCGGAGCATCCAGGCGCCATTATACGGCCGGCCGGCCCGTTCATCAACGTGTCGCATCCGTGGCACGCTGATTGCTTGCCACAGATGCCGACGTTCGGCTAGAATCTGTGCAGAAGGATACTGGCATGGCGATGGACACGAACCTGGTGCGCACTCGGCTCCTCGGAGAGCGCGACCGCATCCACCGTGAGCTGGATCAGGCCCGGCGTCGTGAGGAGTCCTTTCGGGAGAGCGCCCCCACGAACAGCGTCGGCTATTCGAACCATCTGGCCGACGAGGCGACCCAGTATTTCGAGCAAGAGAAGGACCGCGCGCTGGACGACAATCTCCGGCGCCTGGAGGATCAGATCGAGCTGGCGCTTCGCAAGCTCGATCGCGGATCGTACGGAATCTGCGAGGAGTGCGGCGAGTCGATCCGTCCGGAGCGGCTCGAGGTTCTGCCCTGGGCGACGACCTGCGTTCGCTGCCGCGCTCGGCTGGAGCGAGAGAGTGCATTACGCTAAGACCCTGAGCTCCCTGCTGCTGTTCGGCATCGCCGCCCTGACGCTCGCCCTCGACCAGCTCACCAAGCGCTGGGTGATGGCCAACCTCGTGCCGAACCAGTCGCTGTTCGAGGACGCGCCGGTTCGGATCACCTACGTGACGAACACCGGAGCCGCCTTCGGTCTGTTCCAGGGTAGCTCCTACATGTTCGCGCTCATCGCGCTCGCCGTCGTCGTCCTGATCGTGCTCTATTTCCAGGTCCTGGCGACCAACTCGGCGTTCTTCCGTATCGCCCTCGGCCTCCAGCTCGGCGGCGCCGTCGGCAACCTGATCGACCGCGTCCGCTACGGCCACGTCGTCGACTTCGTCGACCTCCGCTTCTGGCCGGTCTTCAACGTCGCCGACTCGGCCATCGTCGTCGGCGTCATCCTGCTCGGCTATCTGATGCTGTTCGGGCCGAGCCCGACGCAGCCCCTGTCGGCGCCCCGGACGGACGAGCCCGCCGGCAGCTAGAACCGCATGCGTCATACGTCATTACGTCATGCGTCATCACGACCCCACCACGCATGACGTATGACGTAATGACGTATGACGTAATGACGTATGACGTAATGACGTATGACGCAAGAGCAGTCCGCGCTATGGAGACGATCGATCTGACCGCCGACGACTCGGGCGCGCGTCTGGACCGGTTCGTCGCCGATCACGCGCCCGGCCTCTCGCGTACGCAGGTGCAGCGGCTCGTCGAGACGGGGCACGTCCTCGTCAACGGCCGTCCCGGTCGGCCGTCCCAGAAGCTGGCCCGCCACGAGCGGATCACCGTCGAGCTCCCGCCGGCCGCGCCGCCGACGCTGGTCCCGCAGGCCATGTCGCTGCCCGTTGTCTACGAGGACGCCGACGTGGTCGTGGTCGACAAGCCCGCCGGCCTCGTCGTCCACCCCGCGGCCGGCCACGCCGAGGGAACGCTCGTCCACGGGCTGCTGGCGCAGGTCGAGGACCTCCAGGGCATCGGCGGTACGCTGCGGCCGGGGATCGTCCACCGGCTGGACAAGGACACCTCGGGGCTGATCGTCATCGCCAAACACGACCACGCTCTCGCCTCCCTACAGGAGCAGTTTCGCGAGCGAACGGTCGACAAGCAGTACCTCGCGCTGGTCGAGGGCCGGCTCACGCCACCCACCGGTGCCGTCGAAGCGCCCATCGGCCGTGACCCGCGGGATCGCAAGCGCATGGCGGTCGTCGCCAACGGCCGGCCGGCCCGCACGACCTACCGGGTCGTCGAGCATCTGGACCACCACACCCTTGTGGAAGCCCATCCGGTGACGGGCCGGACCCACCAGATCCGGGTCCACTTCGCCGCCATCGGCCACCCCGTCGTCGGCGACGCCGTCTACGGCCATCCCCTCGCCGGCTTGCACCGCCATTTCCTCCACGCCGCTCGCCTCGCCTTCCGTCTTCCCTCGACCCAGCAGTGGGTCGCGTTCGAGTCGTCATTGCCACCGGAGCTCCAGGCTGTGCTGGAGCGGCTGCGCCGTGCCCGGCAACTTTGAGAGCGATCTTCAAAACGTGTATCATCCCCTGGTGTCACTGCATGGTCGAAGGCCGGGCGAGGAAGGGGATGAGTAGCTGCCACATGTTCCGCCTTCAGAGTCTGCGCGCCAAACTGATCCTGGCTTTCCTCGTCACCGTGCTCTTGCCGCTCGTCGGCACCAGCCTGTACGGCAACTGGACGACGAGCCGTACTCTGCAGGCGCAGGCACTCGACGCTGCCCGCGTCGATTTGCGCTTGCGCGCCGAGCAGATCGAAGGCTACCTCCGCGGCGTCCGCCAGGACATCCTCTTCCTGAGCCGGACCGGCTCTCTGGCTGCGCTCCTGGCGGCCAGTCGCCCGACGCCTGCGCTGATCGCCAGCGTCGAGTCTGATTTCGCCGCCTTCGCCGCCACGCACCCCGGCGTGTTTCAGGTCCGATACCTTGGCGCGACCGGGATGGAGGTGGTGCGGGTTGACAGCACCGCCGGTGGCATAGAGGTTGTCCCGGCCGACCGGTTGCAGAACAAGGCCGAGCGTTACTATTTCGCGGCGACGATGGAGCTGCCGTTGGGCGCCGTCTTCATCTCCCCGCTGGACCTGAACCGCGAGCGAGGGGTGATCGAGGGTCCGCCAACGCCCACCATCCGCTACGCCACCCCCGTTTTTCGCCCGGATGGCTCACGCGCCGGGCTGGTGATCCTCAACCTCTACGCGGAGCCGTTCCTGCGCTTTGCTCGCGCCGGAGAGGTACCGGAGGCCTTCCTCGCCCTCGTCGACGCGGCCGGCTACTACCTCGTCCACCCCGATCCGGCGCGCGAGTTCGGCGGGCCAAGTGACCTCCACACCGGTGCCAGCGCCGCGATCGACTACTCGGTCACCTGGGCCGAGATGGAGCGTCATCTCAGCGGGGGTAATACCCCACGGTCGTCCGGTGTCTATTCGCCGTCGCCAGGAACCTGGCTGGCTGCCGTCCACGACGAGCTGCTCCCCCTCGGTCTCGTGCCCGGGTGGGACTCCGCGGACCTGAGAGTGCTCGTCTACCAGTCCGTTCAAGCAGACGGCGGGGCCGGCCCGCGCTGGTTGCTCCTCAACGACGCGCCGCGTGTGAACCTCTTCGCCGCCATCGGGACGTTTCGCCTGACCGCGATCGGCATCCTGGTGGCCGCCACCCTCGGCGCGCAGATCATCGCAATCGCCCTGGCCCGCAGTCTGACGGCGCCAATCCTCGGGCTGACCGAAGAGGTCCGACGGTTGAGCCGGGGCTCCCCTTCGGCGGCCCTAGGGGCAGGCCAGGCGCCAGCGCCGAAGGGCAGCAAACCGACGGCAAGCCAGCGGTCCGATGAAATCGGTGAGCTGGCCTCGGCCTTCAAGGAGATGTCGACGGCGCTGAACCGGCACCTCGAACAGCTCTCGCTGCTCAACCGGGTGGGACATCAGATCGCCGCCCGCCTTGAGCGCCCCGCAGTGCTGGCGGCGGCCGCCGCGTCGGTGCAGCAGCTCCTCCCGGTTGACTACTGCGTGCTCGCGTTCAACACCGAGCGTGGTGGCCCAATCACGCACACCGTCGGCGACGCCCGTTGGGCGCACCACCGCGACGATCCGAGTCTCCAGGCGCTTCTCGAGGCGGCGCGGGCCGACGGCGAGTGGCGGACGACCGGCCTACCCGGCGACAGCGGCAAACCGGCCGGGTATCTCTGCTGCGCCCCTCTCTGTGTGAGCCGCCGGCCTGGCCTGGTCGAGTTGTATGGCTCCAGCCCGGCGCTGGGCGACCCCACCGCCGGCAATCTGCTTTCGACGCTTGCCGGGCAAATCTCGATCGCGCTCGAGAACGCCGAGCTATACGAGCAGCTGGCTGAGCGTCATGCCGAGCTGCAGGCGCTGGTCGAGAAGCTGATCACCGTGCAGGAAGAAGAACGGCGCGTCGTTGCCTACGACATTCATGACGGCCTGATCCAAATGCTCGTCGGCGCCCGCCTGCAACTCTCGAACGCCCTGACCGACCGCGAGCGCGAGCCGGAACTGGCGGAGTCGCAATTGCGGAAGGGGCTCGACGAGCTCGGCGCGGCGATCGTCGAGGCTCGACGGGTGATCGAAGGGTTGCGTCCGGCCGCCCTCGACGACCTAGGTCTGGTGCCGACGATCCGGCACGTTGCCGAAGAAGCGCTGAGCTCTTGTGCTGGTGAGCTCGAATTCCTCGCTAGCCCGCCCGATCTCCGCGCGCCGACACACGTCGAAACGACCGCGTTCCGCATCGCCCAGGAAGCCATCACCAACGCGCGGAAGTATTCAGGAACGCCGTGCCTGCGGGTCGCCGTCGCGCTCACAGGTAGCGCCCTCACGGTCGAGGTCCGCGACTGGGGACGCGGCTTCGATCCGACTGCCATTGTCGAAGGACGGGGTCTGGGACTGATGGGCATGCGCGACCGCGCCCGACTCCTCGGCGGCGACTGCCTGATCGAGAGCACGCTCGGCGCGGGCACGACCGTGCGAGCAATCCTCCCGATTGCGTCGGCAGAGGTGCGTGGATGACCACAGTGATCACCGTCCTCATCGCCGACGATCACGGCGTCGTGCGGGAGGGGCTGCGGGCTCTTCTCCAGCACGCGGGGCTGCAGGTGGTCGGCGAGGCGCGCACCGGTCGGGAAGCGATCGCGCTTGCCGAGTCCCTGGCGCCGAAGGTCGTCCTGCTCGACATTCGGATGCCGGACCTCGACGGTCTGCAGGCCCTCGCCGCGATCAAAGCGGCGCGCCCGGAGACGAGTGTGATCGTGCTGACCTCACACGCCAATCCGGGCTACCTCGCCCGCGCGGTCGCGCACGGCGCCGCGGGCTTTCTCTCCAAAGAGGTCGACCCCGACCGTATCCCGGTTGCCGTGCGCGCCGCGGCCACCGGCGAGCACCTGCTCGATCCGGCGCTGCTGCGGGCCGCCCTGGCCTCGGCCGCCGTTGAGACCACGCTCATCCCCGAACCGGAGACGCACCCGGCCGATCTCCTGACCGAGGCCGAAGCGCGCGTCCTGCGCCTGCTCGCCGACGGCTTGGACAACGAACGGATCGCCGCCGCGCTCACGCTCAGCGTCAATACCGTCAAGACCCACGTCCGACACATCTTCGAGAAGCTCAACGTCTCCGACCGGACCCAGGCCGCCCTCTGGGCGGTCCGACACGGGCTGGAATAAGATCACTCGCCAGGATGAGCGACTTCATCCCAGAGGGTGACGCCGCACGCGCACCTTTGCCGTACAGTAAGGGCAGCTAGCATCTGCATCCTGCTCTTCGGAGGTGCGCCGTGCGTCAAACACCCAGATGGGTCTTGCTCGGCGCGACGCTGGCCCTGGTCTTTGTGGGGGTTACGCTCGCCAGCCGAACTCCCCCCGCCAGCAGCGCGCCCGCGCCAGCGCCCACCAGCAGCGCTCCGACACTGGCTGCGCCCGATCCGGCTGCCGTCGCCGTGTTCGCCAAGGCCGGATGCGGGGGCTGTCACACCATCCCTGACATCCCCAATGCTGTCGGCCTCGTCGGCCCGAACCTTGCCAAGATCGGTGCTGAGGCGGCGACACGCAAATCCGGCGTGAGCGCCAAGGACTACATCCGCGAATCCATCCTCGACCCGGCGGCCTTCATCGCCCCCAGGTGCCCGAGCGGCCCCTGTCCAACGGGCGTGATGCCGCCGAACTCCGGCCAGCGCCTTAGTCGAGCCGAGATCGACCTGATCGTCGACTATCTGGCCGCCCTCACCGGCGAGAGCCCGGCGGGCGCGCCGGCCTACGTCTTCACCCCCATCCCCATTGTCCGGCCGCCCGAAACCGCCAACAAGCCTTTCGCTCCGCCGGCGAAGCAATACAAGGATGCCGAGGTGCTGCTCGGCAAACACCTCTTCTTTGACTCGCGCCTGTCCGCCGATGCTTCGCTCAGTTGCGCCTCGTGCCACCAGCCGGACAAGGCCTGGACGGATGGGAAGGCGCTGAGCGACGGCTACCCCGGGACGCTGTACTTCCGCAACACGCCGACCCTGCTCAACGTGGCCTTCACTAGCTCCAGCTACTGGGACGGTCGGCTCGACAGTGGGGACTTGCCGACCGTTGTCCGGGATCACCTTACCGAGGCGCACTTCTTCCAAGCCGACGGGCGATTGGTCGTCGAACGGCTCAAGCAAGTGCCGGAATACGTCCAACTGTTCAAGGACGCCTATGGCAGTGAGCCGAGCTTCGGACGAATGGTCTCGGCTGTGTCGGCCTACGTTCTCTCGCTCAACTCCAGCCCGAGCGCCTACGACCGCGCCGTGGCCGGCGACTCGACCGCGCTCTCGTCGGAAGCGAAGGCCGGCCTCGTGCTCTTCCAGGGCAAGGCTGGCTGCGCCTCGTGCCACACCGGCCCGATCCTCTCCGATCAGAAGTTCTACGCCCTCGGTGTGCCGGAGAATCCGGACATCGTCCGCGAACCCCTACGCCACATCACGTTCCGGCGATTCTTCCGCACCCTCGGCCTCCCAAACTACCGCAACACATTCGAGGACGTCGGCCGGTACACCCTGACGCAGGAAGAACACGACCGACGGGCCTTCCGCACCGCTCCGCTGCGCGAGGTCGCCCGCACCGCGCCCTTCATGCATAACGGCGTCTTCGCGACGCTCGACGAGGTAGTCCAGTTCTACAACGCCGGGGGCGGCCCGGGGAACAAGGTCCTCAAGCCGCTCGGGCTCACCAAAGCCGAGACCGGGCAGCTCGTCGCGTTTCTCCAGAGCCTGACCGGCGACCTACCGGCTGTCCAGGCCCCGGCCCAGCCGAACTATCAACTCCGCAAACTGGGAGACAACCGATGAAGCCGGCACCTCCTCCGCAACAGAACCCGCCGCAGCGGCGGCTGCTCGGTTTGCGCCGGGCATGGTGGCTGCTAGGACTCGGCCTGGGGCTGGTCCTCGTCTTCGCCGGTCTCTGGTTTACGCATCCACCCCAGCCAGCCGTCCAATCCGAGTACCCGGCGCTCGCCTCCCTCCCGCCCGTGCCCTTCCCCGGAGACAACCCGTATTCGGACGCGAAGGCGGATCTGGGCAAGCTGCTGTGGTTCGATCCACGCCTCTCCGGCGACGGGAGCACCTCGTGCAACAGTTGCCACCCTGCGAACGACGGGAGTTGGGGCATCGGCAGCCCGATCTCGTTCGGCTATCCGGGCACCACCCACTGGCGCAATTCCCAAACCGTCATCAACGCCGCCTACTACACCAAGCTCTTCTGGGATGGCTCGGCTAACAGCCTCGAGAAACAGGCCGACAGCGCCTGGACGGGTGCGTTAGCCGGCAACCTCGATCCGTTCATGGCTGAGGAGCGGCTCGCGCAGATTCCGGAGTATGTGCGGCGGTTCAAAGAGGTGTTCGGCACGGAGTACCCGCTGTACGGCGACGCCCTCAAGGCCGTGGCCACCTTTCAGCGAACCATCGTCTCGCGCAATGCGCCGTTCGACGCCTATCTGAGAGGCCAGCGGAACGCCATCTCGGCTCCAGCCAGGCGCGGCTACGAGCTGTTTGCCGGCAAGGCGAACTGCATCGCCTGCCACAACGGGCCACTCGTGAGCGACGATGGCTTCCACAACATCGGCGTGCCGACCGCGCCGGATTTCCAGACAAATCCCCTCCGACAGATCACCGCCCGCTGGCAGTACTGGGCGCGCGGCATGTCGGAGCGCGAATACGGCGCGATGGACACCGACCTTGGCCTGTATTACGTTACCAAGCTGGACAGCGACAGGGGGAAGTTCCGGACGCCGTCCCTGCGCGATACCTGTTACACTGCGCCCTATATGCACAACGGCGCCTTCGCCACACTCGAGGACGTGGTCGGGTTCTACAACGCTGGGGGCGGAACCCTTCCCCACAAGGACCCGCTGCTCCGGCCGCCGAATCTCACCGCCGGCGAGCAGAGCGATCTCGTCGCATTCCTGAAGAGCTTGTGCGGTGACAAGATCGTCGTCGAAGCACCCCAACTGCCGGCTTACGAAGTCTGGCGCATACCCACGCAGGGAGGTCCCCGATGACTGCCAAGGCCTGTGATCCCAAAGCGGCCCTGACCCGCCGCCAGTTCCTCTTCCTCGGCGGTGGCGCCCTCGTCACGCTGGCGATGCCCCGGTTCCTGCACGGCGTACCGGCGGCCGAAGGGTTGAGCCTGCAGATGGCCGCTTATCCACGTCAGAAGGTTGGGCAGTTGAGCACGCTCAAGCTGGGCCAGCCGGTCGAGTTCAAATACCCCTTCGACCATCCCAACTGCACCAACTTCCTGTACAAGCTGGGCAAACCGGCCGGCGGCGGCATTGGCCCGGCCCTGGACGTGGTGGCGTTCAACAACCTCTGTCCTCATCAGGGCGGCCCGCTCGCGGGCCGCCTGAACGCCGAACATCAGGTTCTCGGGCCGTGTCCGCTCCACCTCACCACCTTCGATCTCACCCGGCACGGGATGGTCGTGAGCGGCCACGCTACCGAGGGCCTGCCGCAGATCGTCCTGGAGCTCGAGGGCGACGACATTGTCGCCACGGGCGTGATGGGGTTGCTGTACGGTTTTCACAACAACCGGGTCGATCCAGCCGCAGAGCGAGGCAGGTAGTGAGCCTGTCTCGCGGGAGGAAATGACGATGAGTAAGTACACGTTTCGCGATCACGTTCCGCTGCCCCCGCCGGATGCCAACGTCTACACGACAGCTTGTGCCTACTGCATCGTCGCCTGCGGTTACAAGGCGTACGTTTGGCCGGAAGGTAAGGAGGGCGGACCAAAGGCCAACGAAAACGCCCTTGGTATCGCTTTCCCCACCTCCATCCTCGGAGGCTGGATCAGCCCGAACCAGCACAATACCGTCAGCGTGGACGGGAAACCGCACCACGTCCTCATTGTTCCGGACTTCCAGTCCAAGGTGGTCAACAAAGGCGGCAATCACTCCATCCGCGGCGGCACGCTCGCACTCAAGTGCTACAACCCGGATGCGCCGACGCGTGACCGCCTGCAGTATCCCCAGATCCGGGTCAATGGGAGGCTCACGCGGGTGGATTGGGACACCGCCCTCGACGTCATGGCGGCGGTGAGCAAGCACGTGCTGGCAAGGTACGGCGAGTCGGCGTGGGCGATGAAGACCTACTCGTATGAGTTCTTCGAGAACACCTACGCCATCACCAAGCTGGCTTTCGACGCGATCAAGACGCCAGCGTTTGCCCAGCACGACAAGCCCAGCATTGGCTCCGATACCGGTGGCGTCGACGACGCCGGTATCATCACCTTCAGCGCCTCATATCAGGATTGGGCCGATGCCGACGTGATCTACGTCTCCGGTACCGATCCCTTTGAGACGAAGACGACCGTCTTCACCTCGTGGATGATGGGCAAGCCGAAGCTGATCTTCGCGCTGCCGCGCCGTACCGCCGGTATCGCCTACGCCGAGGCCAACGGCGGCCTGTTCCTGCAAGTCACCCCCGGCACCGACACCCTGCTGCACCTGGCCATCAACCGGATCGTCCTGGAGCAAGGCTGGGAGGACAAGGAGTTCATCGAGCAATGGGTCGCCAGCACATGGGATGTGGACGCCGGGATGGGGCGCGGCCCGCGCAACACCCCCTGGCAGTGGCGCACCACCTGGGGACAGTTCATGGCGGACTACAAGGGCTACAAGGAATGGCTGCTGAAATACGAGCCCGCCAGGCTGGAGCAGGCGGCACGCGTCACCGGAGTTCCGGCTGAGAAGATTCGCAAGGCAGCCGAAATGCTCACCGGTGCCGGCGGCCCGCGTCCCAAAGCCTCCTTCGTGTTCGAGAAGGGCAGCTACTGGAGCAACAACTACTTGAACACCGCTTCCTTCGCGACGATGGGCCTGCTCTGCGGCGCCGGCAATCGGCCGGGACGGGTGATCAGCCGGTTGGGCGGCCACCAGCGGGGGTGGATGGGTGCGGCCGAGTATCCGATCGAGCTGTCGCCGGAAAAGCTCCCTGGCCGACGCAGGGTCGAGCTCGACCTTGACCGCTGGGTGGCGGCCGGCAAGGCGCGGTTCGTCTGGGTCATCGGCACCACCTGGACCGGGGCGATGGCGGCCAGCCAGGAGTTGGCTGCGACCTTACGCCGGCTGACCGTCGAGCATCCTAGCCAGATTACCTCTACCGAGAAGCAGGCGATGATCGAGACACTCATCGCCCGCGTCGACGGTGGCGGTACGGTCATCGTCGATTCCGACATCTACCCGGTGGAGCCGATCAACACCGAGCTCGCCGACATCGTGCTCCCGGCGGCCGCGTGGGGCGAGCACGACGCGACCCGTGCCAATGGCGAGCGCCGCTTGCGCCTCTACAGCAAGTTCTACGATCCGCCGGGTGAGGCCAGGCCCGACTGGTGGGCGATCAGTCGCTTCGCCCAGAAGATGGGCTTTGCGGGCTTTCGATGGCAAACGAGCAATGATGTGTTCGAGGAGGCCGCACGCTTCAGCCGCGGTGGCGTACTCGATTACTACGTGCTGGTCTGGCATGCGCGCCGGATTGCCAAGCCGGGGCACGAAGTCCTACGCGAGCTTGGCACCGAGGGCATCCAGACCCCCATCCGCTGGGTCAACGGCCGAATGGAGGGCACGGTACGCCTGCACGACTCAACGCTCGAGCTCGGCTCCCCGGAAGGCCCCACCGTTCACGCCAAGTGGCTCACGCAGTTCAATTCCCACTCTGGCAAAGCGCTCTTGCTGAAGAGTCCATGGGAGCTCTTCGGCGATTTCTACCAACGCGTGACCCCCAACCCGGCAAAAGGCGAGCTCTGGCTGGTAACGGGGCGCGTCAACGAGGTGTGGCAGTCTGGGTTCGACGACCACCGCAAGCCGTACATCCACAACCGCTGGCCGGATACGTGGGTAGACATCCATCCCGACGACGCTGCCCGGTACGGCATCGAGAGCGGGGACGTGGTGCGGCTGTTCAGCGACGACATCCTGATCCAGACCGGGGGTTGGGTTCGGGTGAAGGATCACACCTTCACCGATCTCCAGAAGGCCGGGCTCATCCGACAAGGCCGGGGCGACGTTACCGCGGTGGCGATCATCTCGGACGACGTGGCACCGGGAGTGCTCTTTACGAACTTCCTGCATCCGTCCAGCCCGACCAACTCGCTGGTGCATCGCGTGCCCGACCCCATTACCAACGTGTACCGCTATAAACTGGGCAAGGCCCAGATCGAGAAGATCGGGGAGTCGCCGTACAAGCATACGTTTGACGAGATGACCTTCAAGCCGCGCACAGTCATGTAAAGGTGCTCGTCCAGTTGAGAACTGAGCGTCAATGTCGATGTGGCTCGATCTCCTCGCTCTCCGAGACGCTCTGGCGGTTCAGCCCCGGGGAAGATGCCGCCGGGTCTCGGGCAGGAGCAGCGTGAACGGGATCGCCAGCAGCGAGGCGACGAAGGAGCCGATGAGCGTCGGCAGGAGCCCGACCTGGTCGGCGACGGCGCCGAACACGACGGTGGCGAACACCGCTCCCTCGAAGCCGAGGAAGATGAGAATCCCGGTGGCGACGCTCCGATTCTCCGGCAGCAGCTCCTGGATCAGCGCGAGCTGAACCGGCGCCACGCTCAGGGCGAAGAACCCGGCGAGAACGAGGAAGACGACCCCCACCGCGCCGCCGGGCGTCATGACGGCCAGATAGAGCAGGGGGACGGCCAGGAGCTGGGAGACGACGATGATCTGGCGCCGGCCGAATCGGTCGGAGATCGTCCCGCCGAAGAGGGCGCCGGCGGCGCCGGCCAGCTCGAAGATCGAGAGCGCGGCGCCTGCCGCAAGCAGGCTCCAGCCGGTGCCCACCAGGTAGGTCGGGTAGAACACGGTGAAGCTGACGGTCCCCAGCACCCGAAAGATCGTCGAGCCGGTCAGCAGCAGCAGCGGGCGCTTCTGCTGCTGGATGGTCGCCCAGAGGACCGACCCCCGCGCGACCTTGAGCACAGCCGGCGCCGTGCGTCCGAGCCGCCAGTGGACCGCCAGCGAGGCCAGCAGGCCCGGCGCGACGGCGATGTAGGAATGCGTCAGCCCCACCGCCGAGACGACGGCGACGATGAAGATGGGCCCGAGCGAGCGGCCGAGCTCCCCGCCGGTCATGAAGAGCGACGTGCCGCGCCCCCAGGTCTTCCCGCTCGCGCGCGTGATCATGGCGCCTGCGGCCGGATGGAACATCGCCGTGCTGATGCCCCCGATGACGATCAGCACGACGAGGGAAAGGTAGTTCGGCGCCAGGCCGAGAAAGCTGAGCGCCAGCGCCGAGAGCGTCGGCGGCAGGATCACCATGAAGCGCGCGTCGGTCCGATCGGCCCAGAAGCCGATGAACGGCTGGAGCATCGAGGAGGATCGCTGGATCGTCACGAGCGCCCCGGCGGCGGCAAGGGAGAGCCCGAACTTGTCGATGAGCAACGGGAGCAACGGAGAGAGAAACGCCGGGTAGGTGTCATGCAGGAAGTGGGCAGCCGAGATCGTCACGACCGTCCCGGCATCGAACTCATCGCTCGCCGGATCGCCCGATCGGGCCAACGGCTCAACCCGCTGATTCGTAACCGCCATCGTCTATCCTCTTGACGCACGTTGGGAAGTGGTGCATTCCGCAAGGACTCACGGACTTGCCGAACGCACCAGGAAGCCTGAGAATGCCCGGTCAGTCTACCGCGATGCGCTCGAACCGTCAACTCGGCACAGGTTGTGCCTGGATTCCGCTTGCCGGTACAATCAAAGGTGATCCGCCGCCAGGGCGGATCACCCGTTTTCAGGAGCCAGAATGAGTCTCAAATGGATAGCCCTCGTGCTCGCTCTGGGGCTGGCGCTCGTCCTCGTCGGGTCGGCGGCGCTAGAACTTACGTCGCAGCCGCGACCGGATCGATCGCTGCCGACCGCTCCCGCAAGGGCGGCGACGGTCGCCGGCGCCACGACGCCCGTGCCGAAGCTGATGCTGCCCCCACCCGAGGCGCCTACGGCCCCCGCCGGGCCGGCTGCCGCCGCAACCGGCGTCTCACAGGACGAGGCCCAGCAGGTCGTCCGGGCCTTTTTCGCCGCGCTCGATGCCAAGGACTTTCAAAGCGCCCGCCGCCTGACCGCCGGCCAGGCCAGGGAGACCACCGATCAGATCATCGGCCGGGTCGAGGCGGAGGCGGAGGCACGGGGCGTCGATCTGGTCATCCAGACGACACGCCTGAATCTGGCAGTTCCGCCGGCCATCGGAAAGCCAGCGAACGTCGACGCCGACTTCAGCACCGACGTGAGCGGTAAGATCGGCCCCGTCGTCGTCCCCGGCCAGACCTTCTCCGGCCGCGCAACCTTCACCATTGACCGCGTCGACGGCCAGATCCGCATCGTTCAGATGAGCAGCCTCGGGCTCTGAACGGGTTCCGGTTTCGGGTTTCTGGTATGGAAGGAGGCAACCAGGAATCGCAAAGTCCGGAACCGCCTCTTCTTGGCGATCTTGGCGTCTTGGCGGTTCACCTGTCTCCTTTGCGGTTCACCTGTCTCCTGAGCTACGCTGGCGTGGCAGGCGCAAGAGCAGCGCCGGGATGATGGCCGCGAGGCTCAGGACGGCTGCGGCCAGGAAGATCTCGTGAAAGACGGTGACGGTCGCTCCGAGGATCTCCTGGGTGTATTCGGATTGGCGCAGGGCCAGCGCTTCGGCGGCCTCGCCCGGGAGCGGCAGCGGCAGCGGGAGGTCACGGACGAGGCCGTTGAACCGCCCCAGGCCGTACGATGTCAGGGCGCTCAGCCCCACCGTCATCCCGACCATCCGCATCAGCGTGACCAGTGAGGCGGCAACGGCGCCTCGACCTGGCCCGGCCCAGGCGATGGCCGTCGTCGTGATCGGCGCCAGCAAGAGGCCGAAGCCCAGCCCACCCAGGGCAAGGTCCCAGGTCATGCTCCCGTCGTGCGCCGTCGCGGGCCACCGGGACAGCAGCAGGAAGCTCGCCGCGCAGGCGAGGAGGCCGGCGACCGTCACGAACCGGGCTCCGAGGAGGCGGGTTCCCCAGCCGCCGACGACCGCGCCGACCGGGATCAGCATCGTCAGCCGCAAGAGGAGCAGTCCGCCCTCGGTCGGCGGCCGCTGCAAGACGGTCGCCGACCAGAGTGGGAGGTCGACCATCGCAACGATGAGCCCCATCCCGACGAGGACGTGTACGAGGTTCGCCGCGGCAAAGGGTGGCCGGCGAAAGAGCCCCAGATCGATGAGCGGAGCTGCGCCCCGCGACTGGGCAGCGCGCTCCGCGGCCACGAACGCCGCCAGCAGGCCGACCCCCGCCAGGACGAGGGCTCCGGCCGCGAGCGGCGATCGCTCCGCCGTCTGCTCCTGGGAGAGGCCAAAGGTGACCAGGCCGAGCGCCGCCCCCAGCAGCACGCCGCCCGAGACGTCCAGCGCCCCGGCAGGTCTGACCGGCTGCTCGTCGTCGCTCCAGAGCGCGAACGCGGCGATGGCAAGCCCGATCGGCACGTTCAGGTAGAACACCCAGCGCCATGAGCCCCACTGGAGGAACGCGGCGCCGTAGAGCGGCCCGAGGACCCCGCCGGCCTCGGCCACCGCTCCGACCATCCCCAGCGCGACGCTCCGCCGGCCCGGGCCTGCCCGGTCGTCGGAGACTGCGAGGGCTACCGGCAGCAGCGCCCCACCGCCGATCGCCTGGACCATGCGGGCCACGATGAGCCATTCCAGGCTTCGGGCGGCGCCGCAGGCAACCGAGGCTACGACGAACAGCATCAGGCAGGCAACGTAGACCCGCACCCGTCCACGACGGTCGGCCAGTTGGCCGATGAGCGGCATGGCGATCGTGTAGCCTAGCAGGTAGCCCGTGACAATCCAGGCCGCGTCTCCAAGACGGCCGAACGGGATCTCCAGATCGACGATCATCGATGGCAGGAGCGTGGCGACCACCGTCTGATCGAGGGCGCCCAGAAAGACGCCGCACGAGAGGGCAACAAGCCCGACCGTCGGTCCAGGACGGCGCTCCGCGACCAGCGTGCGCAGCAATGGCTCCTTGCGGGTTTCTGGTTTCTGGTTTCTGGTTGTCCCCTTCGTAACCAGTAACCAGTAACCAGAAACCATCCGTTATGGGGCGTCGATCGAGACGGATTGGTTGAAGCTCGACAGCTTGAGGGTGCGCTCCATTTGCGGGGCTTCGCCCTGGGTGACGGCGCCCGCAAGCTTCACCTGGCGCACCAGCCAGTCGCCGGCGCCGACCCACACTTCCAGGCCGATGGGCTCGGCTCCGGCCGCCTGGCCGCCGACCATCCCGACGAGGACGGCGGCCGGCACAGCCCCGCGCAGGCGCCAGGTCTCGACGCCCTCCAGGCTCTCGCGCCCCAGGCGCTCGGGGTTCTCCAAGCGGCGCAGGACGCCGCCGATCCCGCGCTCGGGATCGAGGAGCGCCGGGGTGACCAGGTTGCCGGAGACGTCCTGCCAGCGGCGCGTCAGGGGGTTCGTCAGGTAGCGCCTCGACCCGATGGCGATGACCTGGAGCTCGACCGGGGTGTTCGCCAGCCGCGCCTTGACGGTCATCTTCAGGCGGTCCGGTGCGGCGGCGTCGCCTTCCACGGAGGTCGCGACGAAGCCGGCGCCAAGCGGCATGACGCCGTTGGCGACCTCCAGCCGGAAGTGGAACGAGCGCAGCTTCTCCATCTCGGCCGCCGATCGCTGGACGATCTCGGGGCCGGTCGGCTCCCGCGGTGGCGCTTAGAGCAGCGAACAGCCGAAGCTACCCGCCCCGAGGAGCAGGAACAGGGAGATGATCAGCCCGACCCGCAGCACCAGCATCAGTGATCGGCCAACACGCCAAGATCGCCAACGAAGACGCCAGGAACGCAGGTTGTTCGCCAGCATCTCGGTCCTCCAGCACGAGGGTGAACCGCCAGGACGCCAGGATCGCCAAGGAAGACGCCAGGAACGCGGGTTGTTCGCCTGGTCGATCCCTGCGCAAACCGGTCTCGGTCTGGTGTAGCGTAGCATCCGGTGGAGAGGCGCGTCAACCGTCGTAGGGGCGGCTCGAGAGCCGCCAGCCCGGACGCCGCCCGCTTGACGTGCCCGACCGCCCTCGTGTATCCTCGGACCATCGCTCGGTCGCCAGCTTCCCGCCGCGGGGAGGGGTGGCCGAAGGAAGACCGAGAGCGAACGATGGCCCGTTGCCCATGGTTGCCGTGGTCCGGCGTCGTGCTGGCGCTCCTCCTACTGGCTGGCTGTAGCTGGCTGGGAGCGCAGGCTGAGCCCGATCGAGCGTCGTCGGCGGCTACCGCGCCAGCAGCTACGGCGACAGCCGTCATGCCGGTGGTTGCCGTCGCATCCGTGCCGCCGACGGCCACGTCCGCTTCGGTGGCGCCGACGCCGACGCTCAGTCCGGTCCCGCCGACGGCCACGTTCACGCCGGTTCCGCCGACGGCCACGTTCACGCCGGTTCCGCCGACGGCCACGCCGACCCGCGAGCCGCCGACCTCGACGCCGACCCCACTGCCCGCGCCGGCGACGCTCACCCCGCCGACGGCGGCGCCGGCGTCCAGATCGCCCACGGCGCCGCCGGCCGCGAGCGGCTGGACGCTCTACGAGAAGCGGAGCGATGGGTTCGCCCTCGCCCTGCCGGCCGCCTGGCAACAGATCGACCTGGATCGGGAAACGCTCGGCACCGCCTTCGCCGCCGTCCGCAGCCAGAATCCGGACGTGGCGGACCTGCTGGAGGACCAGGCCCGTACCCTCGGCGGCTTCACCATCCGGTTCTTCGGCTATCAGTTGGCGTCGGACGGCTTCGCCCAAGCCAACGTCATCCCAATCCCCTTCGGCGCCGAGACACCGCTGGACTTCTTCGAGCAGGTCGGCGTGGGGCTTCTGGAGAGCATGCCGGAGATCGTCAAGCCGGTTGCCGTTCGGCGCGTGGCACTACCGGCCGGCGAAGCGGCGGAGCTCCGCTATCGGCTGAACGCGACGACGGCCACCGGCCAGGTCAGGCCCGTCGTCATCACCCAGTACCTGATGGTCAAGGGGGAGAAGGGCTACGTCCTGACGCTGCTGACGACGCCAGGCCAGGCGGAATCCTACGCCGCCATCTTCGAGCGAATCGGCCAGAGCTTCCGTCTCAACTGAAGCGGTGAGCAGGAACACCGAACCGGGGACGAGGGCAAGAGACGTGACCCTGCCTGGCCTCCGGTTCCGGCCCCTG
>JACQGW010000160.1 GCA_016199325.1 Chloroflexota bacterium | reverse complement strand
TCGTAGACTGCGGCACGGCAAGGCATGGCGATCCTCCTGGCGCTGCTGTTGGTTTCTCACCCTTTCAGCATGCCACAAGACGACCTGTCTTGCCACTTCCCTCACGGCTCGATCCCCTCGCACCGGCTGTCTCCAGAAAACCTACCCCAGAAAGGGAGAGGGGAGGCCCTCACCCCCGGCCCCTCTCCCGCGGGCGGGCGAGGGGGGAGAGGGGCTTTCGTAGCCTTACCGTCCACCGGCGGTCGGGCGCCTGGGGGACGGCGGGCGGGAAGGGCCGCTCGACGACCGGGGACCGGGCCCGTGCGGCCTGCCCACGGTCCGATAGTCCGGCGCCTTGATCCAGAAGTTCACGCCCAGGCGCGGATCGGCCATGCGGGAGGCGATCCGGGGCTCCAGCTCCTCCAGGGAGCAGTTGGTCGTCACCACCGTCGCCAGGCGGGCGACGTAGCGATGATTGACGATCTGGTAGAGCTTCTCACGTGCCCAGGGCGTGCTCGCGTGGGCGCCGAGGTCGTCCAGGACCAGGAGCTTGCACGTGCGGAGGCTCTCGAAGACCTCGTCGTAGCTGACCCGGCTGTCCGGCTGGTACGTGGACCGCAGGTAGTCCAGCAGGTCCGGGACGACGACGAAGAGGACGGGCTCGCCGCGCCGCTGGACCTCCTGAGCGATGGCCGCGGCCATATGCGTCTTGCCGCAGCCGGTTTTCCCCTGGAGGATGAGCCAGCCATCGGGCACGTTGGCGAACTCCCGGACGACCCGATCGAGCTCCAGCAGGTTTGCCACCTCGTCGGCGGTGAGCCCATCCTGGTGGGGGTCGAACGTCTCGAAGGTCATCCGGCCGAGCTGGTCGAGCCGCCCGAGGCGCTGGAGGATGTCCGACTCGCGCCCCTCGACGACGACCACCTGGCAAAGGGCGGTGTCGGTCAGCCGGCTGCGGATCCGATCGTCGAGCTCGTCCAGCGCGCAGTTCGTCGTCAGGACCGTTGGGAGCCGGGCGTTGAAGCGATGGTTGAGGATCTGGAACAGCTTCTCCTTCGCCCACGGCGTATTGTGCTGCGTGCCGAGATCGTCGAGGATCAGGAGGGGCGTGTTCCGGACCTCCTCGAACAGCTCGTCGTAGCTCACCGGGCTCTCCGGCTGATAGGTCTGCCGCAGATAGTCGAGCAGGTCCGGGACGATGGCGAAGAAGGCCGGCTCTCCCTGGTCGATGCGGGCGTTGGCGATGGCCGCCGCCAGGTGGGTCTTGCCGCAGCCGGAGATGCCCATGAAGACGAGCCAGCCGTCGGGCTTCTCGGCGTAGGCGCGCGCCGCCAGGCAGGCCCGCCGAAACCGCTCCTGCTTGTCGGGAATGCCGGAGCGGCCGCCGTCGATGAGTGTGGCGAAGGTGTGGCGCCGGAGCGCGCCGAGGTTGCTGTGCGCGGCCAGACGGTCGATCCGCTGCTGCACGAGCGCCTGCTTGCGACAGCGGCAGGGCACCGCCCGGCCGAAGTCCGGATGGTCCAGCGGGACGTCGAGCCGGACGTACCCCACGTCGTTGCAGATGGCGCAGGCCGGCCCGGACGCGGAATCGTCGGGCTCAGTGCCGGACGAGGTGTCCGAAGCGTCCCCTGATGTACTTATCCGGAGGCCCATCCTCGCCAGGATCTCGCGTGCGCTTTCCATTGCTCCGCTCCCGAATTTCGGCGATGGACTGGAGGCCGTCGGCCGACCAGCGCTCGAGGATGGCGCGCACGTACCGCCAATTCCGCCGGTTGCGCGTCACCGCCTCTCGAAACGCCTCGGCGATCCAGCCCGGCGGGTAGCGTTGCTCGGCATCCTGAAGCTCCTCGACGATCATCGGCGTCAGCAGGCCGACGTTCTGCTCGTAGAGCGTAAAGATGTTCGGCGACTCGGGCGGGGGCGGCGCCGGCTCGGGCACGACGGTGACCTCGGGCCAGGCGATCTCGCCGCGCCGGATCTTCTCGATCACCAGCCGCTCGGACTCGGAGTTGAGGAAGATCAGCCGCTCGGCCCGGCCATTCCGCGCGATCGGCAGCGGCAGCAGCGTGCCCCGGCTGATGGCGCGCTCCAGTCCGCCGGCCGCCGCTTCGACCGGCGGACGCCCACTCTGGCGAAGCCCGAGCAGCAGAGCGCGGTCGCCGATCAGCTCCCGCTCGTGGACGCAGCGGGGAAAGCGCCGGCGCCGGTGGAGCAGGGCGAAGAAAGTCAGGGTCACCCGAAGCTCGTCGGCGTCGTCGATGGTCGGCAGCAGCTCGCTGAAGAAGAGGTTGGGCAGGGGCGTGTAGCGCATGCGGTAGACCGGCGGGAACCCTTCAAATCGCTTCACGGGTCATTCCTCGACACCCGGATCGATCCCCAGGCTGGCGAACTTGGTCGTCTTCTCGAAAAAGATCAGGCTAACCTTCCCCGTCGGTCCGTTCCGATGCTTCGCCACGATAATATCGGCGATCCCTTTCGGATACGGCCGTCCGGGGTGCTGTTTTTCCCAATCTTCTTCGGTATAATACACATCATCGCGGTAAATGAACATGACTACGTCCGCATCCTGTTCTATTGAGCCGCTTTCTCGGAGGTCCGAAAGCATCGGAATGTGGGGCGAACGGCTCTCCACCGCCCGGCTCAACTGCGAAAGCGCGAGAACGGGGACGCTGAGCTCCCGCGCCATGGCCTTCAGGGAGCGGGAGATCTCGCTGATCTCCTGCACGCGGTTGTCGCGGTTCGAGCTGCTGCTGCCGCGGATGAGCTGGAGGTAGTCGACGACGACGAGGTCGAGACCGCGCTCCAACTGGAGGCGGCGCGCCTTGCTCGTCATCTCGGCGATGCGCACCGTCGGCGAATCGTTGATGTAGATGGGCGCCTCGGCGAGCACGCCCGTGGCCTGCATCACCCGCTGGCGCTCGATCCGGCTCAGCTCGGCGATCCCGAGGCGCAGGCGTGTCGAGTCGACGTCGGACTCGGACGCCAGCAGCCGCTGGACGAGCTGTTCCTTGGACATCTCCAGGCTGAAGATCCCGGCGCGGGCGCCGTGGTGGACGGCGGCGCTCTGCACGATCGAGAGCGCCAGGCTCGACTTGCCGAGGCTGGGCCGGGCGGCCAGGATCACGAGGTCGGAGCGCTGGAGCCCGCCGAGGAGCCGGTCGAGGTCGACGAAGCCGGTGGGGATGTGGGGCAGCTCACCGTCGGCGGTGCGGGGCTGGAAGCCGCTCTCCTCGAAGTACCGGTCGAGCACGTCCCGAATGTGGACGAAATCGGCCGCGCCGCGGCGATTGCGAAGCTGGAACAGGATCTCCTCGGCCTTCGCCAGCGCGCGGTCGACGTCGGGCTCCTCCTCGTACCCGATCTGGGCGATCTCTCCGGCGGCCTTGATGAGGCGGCGCATCATCGACGTCCGCTGGACGATCTGCGCGTAGTCGACGGCGTGGACGCTGGTCGGCACGGCGGCCATCAGTTGGCCGAGGTAGGCGATACCCCCGGCAGATTCGAGGCGGTCGATGCGCGCCAGCTCGTGGGCGACGGTGATCTGGTTAATGGCGTCGCCGCGCGCGTTGACCTCGACACACGCCTCGAAGATCCAGGCGTTGCGGGTGCGGGAGAAGTCGGCCGCTTCGACGACCGTCATGACGGCGTCGATGGCCTCAGGGTCGAGGAGGATCGACCCCAGAACGGCCTCCTCGGCGGCGATGTCGGCGGGGACGGACTTCTCGGAGGCTCGGGCTTCGAGCATAGGGCCTCGCATCACGACGATCGCGAAATCGGACCACGACAGGCGCGAGCGCGGACCGCAAAGAACGCAGTAGCACTCGATGGAGCGTCCAGCAAGCCCGGCGTACGTCGGACCGGATCCCCCGTAGCGGGGGGGGGTTGGCCCCCGGCGGGGGGGCGGTGGTGCCCCCGGGGGGGGACACCCCCCCGCGCTACGGGGGATCCGGTCCGACGTACGCC
>JACQGW010000159.1 GCA_016199325.1 Chloroflexota bacterium | reverse complement strand
GCTCGTAGTAGGCGCTTCAGTGTGCGGCTCCCCTCCGTCGCATACTCCCCAGAACCGCAGCCCGTCGGCGACGAGGTCGGCGGGAGGCTCCGGCAGTACACGCCGGTCCACGGCCTCCTTCAACAGTCGCGCCGTATTGTCCTTGCTCTCCTGCACGTTCGGCTGATCGAACGGGTTGATGCCGATGACCGCGCTGGCGATGGCGGTGGCGACCTCCCACCGCACGAGCTCGGCGCCCAGCGCAAGCCGGTCGGGGACGCGCAGCGTCACGACGGGCTGTCCCGCCTGCCGGAGCGCCGCCACGTCACGGTCCAGGTCGTCGTTGGCGTCGCCGTCCAGCCGGAGGTACACGAAGAGCCGGTCGTCGCCGTACGCGTCGGGCGGGCCGAGCGGCTCGCCGACGACGGGCAGGATGCCGCGCCCCTCTTTGCCGGTCGACTCCGCCAGCAGCTGCTCCAGCCAGAGCCCGAGACTGTCGATGGCCGGCGAGACGGCGAGGGTGAGCTTGTCACGCCCGGCCCTGGCCGCCACGCCAAGCGCGGCACCAAGCCAGAGGCCAGGGTTCCGCTCCCCCTCGACAGCGCAGGCCCTCGCCATGGCCTGCGCCCCGGCCAGCAGCGCGGGCAGGTCCAGGCCGATGAGTACACCGGGGACCAGGCCGAAGAGGGAAAGCGCCGAATAGCGACCGCCGACGTCCGGCGGGTTCAGAAACGTTCGGCGAAAGCCGCGCGAGCGGGCCAGCTCCGCCAGGCTCGTCCCCGGGTCGGTGATGGCGACGAAGTGCTCGCCGGCAGCAGGCCCGACGGCCCGCTCGACCGCCGCCCAGAAGTGGGCGAAGAACGACATCACCTCGACGGTGCCGCCCGACTTGCTCGAAATCACATAGAGCGTCCGCCCCGGCTCGGTCCGCACGTCGACGGCGGCGACGGCGGCCGGCACGGTCGAGTCGAGCACGATCAGCCGAGGATAGCCGGGCGCCGCCCCGAAGGTCTGCGCCAGGACCTCCGGCCAGAGGCTGCTGCCGCCCATGCCACACAGGACGACGTGGGCAAAGCCGGCCTCGCGAACGCCATCGGCGAACGCGCCCAGCTCGGGAAGCCGGGCCGCCATCGCGCCCGGCAGCTCGAGCCAGCCAAGCCGCTCGGAGATCTCGGCGACCTGCTCCGGCTCCGTCTTCCAGAGGGCGGGATCGTGCGCCCACAACCGGGCAACTGCCCGCACGCCCATCAGCTCACGGAGCATCGCAGCAACAGGCGCCGCCAATCCCCCCAGCGCCACGTCGGCAAACGGCTCAGTACCCTTCGTCATACGTCACTCGTCATGCGTCACTCGTCATGCGTCATGCGTCACTCATCAGGACCGATGACGGATGACGTAATGACGCATGACGCATGACGAGTAACTGGTGCATCCAGCAAGTCCGTTGGAGATTGGCTGCCCCGTCCCCACCGTCATGCTGAGCCGCAGCGAAGCATCTCCCGGACGCTGCTGGTCCAAGCCGAGGAGATGCTTCGCTGCGGCTCAGCATGACGGACGGGGGCATCCAGCCGCGAGGGGCTTGCTGGATGCACCAGTTGCTCGTCACTCGTCATGCGTCATGCGTCACTCGTCATGACCGATGACGGATGACGTAATGACGCATGACGAGTGACGAGTGACGCAATGATGTGAATGTTCCCCAGAGTATCGACTTGAGCCACCTGGCCCGGATAGACCACCGTCGTCGAGTACGCCTCTTCGACGATACAGGGCCCCGGCAGCGCCGGGCCGGAGGGCAACGTCTCGCGGTCGTAGACCGGCACACGGTGCCGTTTCGGTCCGCCGTCCCGGAAGAACGCCTCCCGCCACCCGATCGGCTCGGCCGCCTGGCCGGCAACGGCCCCCTGTTGGGGCATGCTTCGGGGGACGACGCCCTCCACGGAGACGCGCAGGCGGAGCACCTGGGGCACGCGGCTCTGCGGCAGGAAGCCGTGGACCTCCTGGAACCGGCGGTCGAGCTCGGCCGCGACGGCGGCCAGGTGCTCGGACTGGAGCGGACGCTCCTCGACCACGATGGGGATGATGTGCTGCTGGCCTTCGTAGCACATCTCGAGGATGCGGGTCAGGCTGAAGCCCGCCACCTGGTCCCGAGCGCCGGCCAACTGCGCCATGCCCTGCGCGACCAACTGGGCGAAGGCGGCGTCCGGGGCCGCCGGGTCCAATTCGGCCAGACGGCCGACAAAGGTTCGGTAGGCGTCGGTCCGGTAGTCGGAAAGGAGCAGTCCCTTGGCCGACAGGAGGCCGGGCTGGTTGAGGATCAGGACCTCCGGGATGTTGAGCTCGCGCGCGATCAGGCCGGCGTGGACCGGCCCGGCGCCGCCGAAGGCGACCAGCGTGAAATCCCGCGGATCGTAGCCGCGCTCGGTCGTGATCTTCCGGACGGCGCCGACCATATTGGCGGTGGCGACGTCGAGGATGCCAAGGGCCGCATCTTCGACGCCGACGCCCATCGGCCCGGCCACCCCTCGCTCAATCGCAAGCTGGGCGGCCGCGACGTCGAGGGGCCGCTCGCCGCCGCAGAAGCGGAGCGGGTTGAGGTATCCCAGCACCAGATCGGCGTCGGTCACGGTCGGCGTGCCGCCGCCGCTGCCGTAGCAGGCGGGGCCCGGCTCCGACCCGGCGCTCTCCGGCCCGACCTGGAGGGCGCCCATCCGGTCGAGGAGCGCCAGGCTCCCGCCGCCCGCCCCGATGGAGCGGATGTCGATGCCGACCGTCCGCACGGGATAGCCCGCCACCGTGTACTCCGAGCCGTACGTCGGCCGGCCGCCCACGACGAGGCTGACGTCCGTCGACGTGCCGCCCATGTCGAGGGTGATCAGGTTGTGGCAGCCGGCCTGGCCGGCCAGGATCGTCGCCCCGGCAACGCCGGCCGCCGGCCCGGATTCCACCAGCCGGACCGGGAACGCCGCGGCGACGGCGACGGGGATCACGCCGCCGTTGGACTGCATGATCTCCAGCGGGCAGGCGATGCCCATCTCGCCGACGGCGCCGGCCAGGCCACGCAGATACCCGGCGGCCTGCGGCATGACGGAGCTGTTGACGGCGGCGGTACTCCACCGCTCGAACTCGCCGTACTCGGCGGTGACGCGCGCCGAAAGGGAGCAGGGCAGCCCGACCTCCCGGCAGAGCTCGCCCAGCAGCTCCTCGTGGACGGGATTGGCGTAGGAGTTGAGCAGACAGATCGCGACCACCTCGGCCCCGCGGCGGCGCAACTCGGCCAGGACGCTACGGGCCTCGGCAGGGTCGAGGGGCGTCTGAACCTGGCCGGCGGCCGTGATCCGCTCGACCACCTCCAGCCGGAGATCCCGGGCGGCCAGCGGCGGGACCTTGTCCAGGTAGAGGTCGTAGAGCGACCGCCGCCGCATCCGGCCGATCTCCAGAACGTCCCGAAAACCGGCGGTCGTGAGGACGCCCACCCGCGCGCCCTTCCCCTCGACCAATTGATTCGTGACGACCGTCGTACCGTGAGCGATCCGTTTGACCAGGTCGAGGCTGATGCCGTTCTCGTCCAGGAGACGGCGGATGCCGGCCGCGACGGTCGCGGCCAGGTGCTGCCGTGAGCTGGGCACCTTGAGCGTGCAGAACCGCCCCGTCCCCGTCTCATAGGCAAACAGGTCGACGAACGTTCCGCCGACATCGAAACCGATCCAGTACATCGAATCCATTTCCTGAAGCTCAACAGTTCAGGAAGTCAGTAGCGCCGGGGGGCAGCCAGCGACGCTATCCCTCCCTGATTAGCACGAAATCCCCAACGGGCCAGATACTCCCGTAGTATGTCCCTCTCCGATGATTTGGTACCCACTCAACCAACCTCCACCCGTCTTGTCCCAGCCGATTGAGTAACCCCAGGAACGCTTGTGCGATCTCAGCATTGGGAACCTGAGAATTGGGGTCGCCGCCCTCCTTTGAATACAATTCGTGCAACTCGGTTGCCGCCCCCGTGGCTTCAGCGTATGCTACACAGCCCATCTTTTTCCATCCCCGCTTGCGCCGCTCATCGTCAGACGCCCAACGGAAGTCGACGTAGAGATGAACGTACTGCACGCTTGCCATACGACCCTCCTCGTCAGAGCTACTCGCGTCGCCACTGTGACGCAACGCTGTCTGGCGTTGCCGTTCACCCGAACAACCTGAGACTCATACCAGCTCCGGTTGATTCCTGATACCATCGCACCTGTCGGGCTGAGCAGTCCACGAGCCTGACGGCGCGGCACGGACGATGAACATGCCACCAGGCTCTTTGCCGCGCTCCGCGCCGGCGGGGGCGAGCTGTCAACGGATTCGGGGAACGGATTGAGCGGATTGGAACGGGTGGAGTCGGTCCCGGCACAACCGGTGAGATCGTCGATGCGCCAACCCGTCCAATCCGCTCCCAGAATCCGTTGACAGCTCGTCCCCTGTCGGCAGGAGCGACGCGGCTGCATGACCGGCGCGATCTCGCCCAGCGGCTCCATTCCGTTCAATCCGCTCGCCG
>JACQGW010000162.1 GCA_016199325.1 Chloroflexota bacterium | reverse complement strand
TTGCCTTGTCTCACCCCCGGGGGTTGGTCTTGCCCCCCTCAACCGCTGCGCAAGCCCCTCTTGTGCGAGCGTTCAGCGATCAGCGGTCAGCCGTCAGCAGAGTGGCGACTCGGTGAGCCTGACCCAGGTGCCGTCGGCGGAAACCGATCGCTGAACGCTGGTTGCTGAATGCTTCCGTTCTTGCCAACGTGGTCAGCGCTACCGGATGCCCCACAGCTCGACTGCGCCGCCGGCCGCGAGCGCCAGGCGGCGATCGTCGGGCGAGAACACGGCCGCGCCACCCGGACCCCGCGGTCGAAGTGTCTGCAAGCGGCGCCAGCCCGCCGTCTCCTAGAGCTGCACCGTTCCGTCTCGGGCCGCCAGGACGCTCAGCCGGCCGTCCGAGGAGAAAGCGAGCGGCCGGTCTATCCTGGCGAGTCCTTCGACCGTGCTCTCGGCCCGTCCGGTGGAAAGATTCCAGACCCGCAGCGTCCAGTTGCTGTCGAGCAGCAGCAGGCGCCCGTCCGGCGAGAAGAACACCGCTCTGGCCAAAGGGAGCGAGAGCCACTGCAGCCTCATAACCAGAGTCCCCTGAAAAAAGACTCCCTGGCGCAGTTCACGCGCTGATTTCACGGCTGTTTGCGCCAATCGGATACGCACGATTGGCCTTTTTTCAGGGGACTCATGACCAGGGATGGGCGCACCGATCAACCGGAAAGGCATGGCTCGATGGTATAATCGAAACTGCATGGCTCCGTGTCCGCTGTGTTCTCAGAGTGGGGCGGGACCGCAACCTATTTGTGGCTGTGCTGGGATCTGAACGTAGCGCGGGGCTCGTCCCCCGCCCGTTGTCGGCTGCCAGTAGAGCGGGCGGGGGATGAGCCCCGCGCTGCGGAAGCCGATGCAACGTCAAGATTTGTGTGCAGCGATCAGCAAGATACCTGGGACAGTGTGGACCATGGATCGAAGCGAGATCGAGCGCTTCCTGTGTCTGGTTAGCCGTTACCTCGACGAGCGGGGCCTGACCGGCGAGATTCTCCTCGTGGGTGGCGCCTTTATGACGCTGGTGCTTCGACAGCGGGAGGCGACCAAAGACGTGGGCGCGTACTTCGCCGCCCATGTAGAGGCGATCCGGGAAGCGGCGAACTGCGTTGCACGGGAGCAAGGGCTCCCGGCCGACTGGCTCAACGATGCGGTCAAGGGGTTCCTCTACACGCAGCCGGAGACGGCGCTATGGCTGGAGTGTCCCGGGCTGCGGGTGTATGCACCGCACCCGGCCTACATCTTTGCCATGAAGGCGGTTGCAGGGCGGCCGGAGGACCTCCGCGACCTCCGAGCCCTGCGCGATAGCCTCGGTCTCACTTCCGCCGCCGACGCGCTGGCGATCGTCACCCGCTACGTGCCAGAACGCCTGCTGAGCCCACGCGTGCAGTACCTGATCGAGGATCTCTTCGATGAAGCCTGATTGCTTGAGACCATGGCCGCCGTGAAATCGCGGCGGATCTTCGGACCGTTGCATCCGACCTTCGGGCCGGGTTGGGATTGAAACGATGACGCCGCGTCCTGAGTACCAGCCGCAGACGGCCGCAGAATCCCTCCGCATCATCGCCGGCGGCGCCGACCCGTGGCTGGCGATCGGCCAGTTTCTCGACGACTGGCGTAGAACGAGCCCGGCCGAGCGGCCGCGCCTCTTCGGCGAGCCGCTCCCCGACGTTCCATCCGAGCACCTGCGCTGGGCGGCACTGCTGGCGGCTGCCGTGGATTGCCTCTCTGCCCAGGAGGGACTGCCTGCCCCGTCCTGGACGAGCCGGCCCGAGTACCGGCTGCCGGAGCCGTGGTTCCTCTACCCCGGTTGGCGTCTCCGCGCCTGGCAACTGGCGGAGACGCCGGTCCCGTTCCGCATGCGCAACATCTTCGGCGGGGACCGCATCCTCGCGCGCGTGTAGCGCGGTGCCGACAGACAACGAACCGCCAAGACGCCAAGATCGGCAAGGAGGACGCCAAGAACGTCGGTTGGTCGTGTGGTCAATCCTTGCGCAGACTGCTCCAGTGCGGTTCGTTCCCCCCTCCCACGTGGAACCCGCTGCCTCTCACGCCGATCCGCCGATTGACGGACCGTTACGCGGGTGATATGCGCCTGCGGCAGTGAGGCAGGCGGGCTGTCTGCTGTCTGGGTGATGGCGTCTGTCGCAGCGCGCGGTCTCTCCGAGCCGCGACCGTAAGGGAGCGGTCCTCCGGCGTGCGGTCGACTGCGCGCGCCGGGGAATCGCTCACTCACGGTCGCGGCTCGGTTCGGGGGCGCCTGCCGAAGGTGCTCGCCGGTTGGCGTGGTCGAGACCGTGACGCCCGGGGAAGCGCTCCCTTACGGTCGCGGCTCGGTTCGGGGACGCCCGCCGGAGTGGCGCGTCGGCCGGTATGGTCGGGACCGTGACGCCGGGGAAGCGCACTTGCGAGTGCGCACTACGAACCTGCGCACCCCACTGCAGCCTCCGCGCGTACCTGCGCTCGTGCTGGAGCGGTCTGCGCAAGGCTGACCAAACGACCAACCGGCGCTCCTGGCGGCTTCCTTGGCGATCTTGGCGGTTCGCTGGCTCTCTGCACTGCTCCAGGAGGCGCTCGGCCGTGGCACGCATGTTGCAGGGAGAGCGCCACATAGCCGCCCCTGACGTGGAAAGGAGACCCAGAGGAGACCCCATGGTGGAACCGCACGACGATCGCCTTCGCCGCGCCCTTGCCCCGCTCCCCCGCGAGCGCACGATGTTGCTGCCGGCCCTTCTGGCCGTCCAGCGCGAACTGCGCTTCCTTCCCCTGTGGGCCATCGAGCAGGTCGGCCGGCACGTTCGGGTGCCGAAGAGTGAGGTCTACGGCGTCGCCACCCACTTCCCTCTCTTGCGGCTGGAGGAGCCGGGGGAGACCGTCGTCAAGGTCTGCACCGGCGTGAGCTGCCGAGTGAACGGCGCCGGGAAGCTCCTGGCCGAGCTTCAAGCGGCCCTCGGCGTCGAGCTCGGCGGGACGGCCGCCGACGGCAGCGTCACGCTGGAGGAGACCGCCTGCGCCTTCCTCTGTTCCGTCGCCCCGGTCGTCGAGATCGAAGGCTGCGGCTGTGGCCGGGCAACCGTCGAGCGGGTCCTGGCGCTCATCCGTGAGCGAACGGCCGAGGAGCGGAACGGGGAGGCAGTGGCGTGAGCACCGTTCAGAACAGGTATGCCGATCTTCAGGTGCGGGCAGGACGGGCGGAGGGGATCCGCTTCGTCGTCGGCGCCGGCGGCTGTGGCCTGGCGGTCGGCGCCGGCGACGTCGTCGGCGCGCTTCGCCAGACCGTCGCGCGCCAGGGTGTTGCCGCCGTCGTCGTCGAGGGCGGCTGCAACGGGATGTGTTACGCCGCCGTCCTCGTCAGCGTGCTCGCCCCCGGCCGGCCGACGATCACCTACGGCGGTGTGACGCCCGAATCGGCCGCCGACCTCGTCGCCGCAGCCGCGGCAGGACGCATCGCCTCCGGCGCCGCCGTCGCCTCAGCACCAATCGACGGCGTCCCGACCGCCGCCGAGCACCCGTTCCTTGCCGGCCAGGCCCGCATTCTGAGCGAGCTCTGGGGCCTCGTCGACCCCGGCGATCTCTTCGACGCCATTCGCCACGGCACCTACTTGGCCCTCGCCCAGGTGCTCGGCGGCATGGCGCCCGAGGCCGTCATCGCAACCGTGAAGCAGGCCGGGCTGATCGGCCGGGGCGGCGCCTCCTTTCCGGCGGCGATCAAGTGGGAGGGCGCCCGCAACCAGCCGAACGCGCCGAAGTACCTTCTGGTCAATTTCGAGGAGGGCGAGCCCGGCGTCTACAAGGACCGGCACCTGGTCGAGGGCGACCCGCACCGGCTCGTCGAGGGGATGGTCATCGCCGCCTACGCCATCGGCGCCGAGCGCGCCGTCGTGTTCGTCAACGGCGAGGCCGAGCTCGCCGCCGAGCGGCTCCAGCACGCGCTCGCGCAGGCGCAGCGCGAAGGGCTCGTCGGCCAGAACGTTCTTGGCTCCGGCTTCTCGGTCGACGTCGAGGTCCGGCGGGGCGCCGGCGGCTACATCCTTGGCGAGGAGACGGCGCTGATGAACGCCGTCGAGGGCTTCCGCTCCCAGCCGCGCCTGCGCCCGCCGTTCCCGGTCGAGTTCGGCCTCTGGGGCAAGCCGACCGCCATCAACAACGTCGAGACGCTGGCCAACGTCCCGGCCATTCTCGCGAACGGCCCCGAGTGGTTTGCTGCCGTTGGCACGGCCAGGGCGACAGGCACGAAGCTGATCGGGATCTCCGGCAACATCGCCCGACCGGGGCTGGTCGAGATCCCGATGGGGACGACGCTACGCCGGCTGATCTACGACATCGGCGGCGGCGTGGCCGGCGGCCGCGAGCTGAAAGCGATCGTCATCGGCGGGCCGTCCGGCAACCTGGTGCCGCCGAGCCTGCTGGACGTGCCGATGGAGCCGGGCGCGCAGGTCATCCCCGGCACCGGCGGCCATATCGTCCTCGACGACCGCCAGTCGGCGCTGGACGTCGTCCGGACGCTGGCGAAGTTCAACGCGCAGGAGTCGTGCGGCAAATGTACCCCCTGCCGGGAAGGCATGCCGCGCATGCTCGCCGTCCTCGACCGCCTCGCCGCCGGCCAGGCCGATGCGAGCGATCTTGACGAGCTTCGGGAGCTGGCCGAGATCGTCCAGGCCGCCTCTCTCTGCGGCCTCGGCCAGATGGGAGCCCTCCCCATCCAGAGCAGCCTGCGCCACTTCGCGGGGGAATTTGGGGGGCGAGTGATGGGTGATCGGTGATAGGCATGCGTCACCCGTCACCCATGACGCATGACGGGACAAGTGCCATGACGTATGACGTATGACGTAGCGATCATGCGGCGAGCAGGCCGGCTACTGAGATGTCCTCGTCGAGGTCTTCCCAGTGAATGCCGATGCCGCCGCCGACCAAGCGCCAGTTGCACCGCTGCTCCGGTGTCGCGTCCCGCAGACGGGGATACCATTCCAATGGGACCGAGATTTCACGTCCATCCGAGAGCCGGACTCGCAGCGCATCGTCGGCAACTTGCACGTCAGTGGCAACAACCGGTCGACTACCTCTGGTTGTAGAACTCATGGTTGTGGTGCTCTCCCACTGTACCAGGCTCGACTGTCGGAAGAGGCGATGGGAAATGAGTGATGGAGGGCGTCTCCGACTCATCACTCATCACTCATCACTCGTCGGCGCGGCGGAGGCGGAGGCGGGCGAAGAACGGGATCGGGCCGGGCCAGGGGAAAGCCGTGACGTCCCGCTCGGCGAAGGGGCTTGCCGCGGCGAGCCGTTCGAGGCCGGGTCGCCCCGGCGTGTGCCCGCCGAGGCTCCAGGCGATGTCGTAGATCAGCGCGACGCCGCCGGGCTTGAGGACCCGGTGGATCTCCGCCAGTCCCCGGGCCGGATCGGCCCAGTGGTGGAGCGACGCGGTACTCACGACGCCGTCAAAGGACCCGTCCGGGAACGGGAGCGCCGCGACGTCGCCGACCTCGAACTGCACGCGCTCCTGGAGACCGGCCCTCGCCGCCCGGCGTGCCGCCAGCTCGACCATCGCCGGCGAGAGGTCCAGCCCCGTGATCGCGAGGCTCGGCGCGACCCGAGCGAGGAGGACGGCAAGCCTGCCGGGGCCGCTGCCGACTTCGAGGATCCGACCGGTCGCGACGGTCGCAGCCACCTCGGCCGCGACTCGATCGAAGAAGCTCGTGAGCGCCCAGCCGGTCGCGCGGTCATACCATTCGGCGGTCGGCGCGCCGAAGCCCCGGAGGTTCTCGGCGATCCGGCCGAATGCGCCGCGGAGAAGCCGCCGGGCGACGACGATCGCCCCCACAACGGCGAGTGGGATGAGCCAGCGTTTGGTCCGCATGGTAGTGCCTCCTGGGGCCAGTGGTTTGTCGAGGCTGAACCGGCGGGTTCGTCACCACGGCCGGAAGCGGGAAGATCCCGCGGCTGGGGTTCATAGCCACCTCCAGCCATACGGCCGGTCGCCCGCTTAACCTCAGTATAGCCTCTCTCTGTCGAAAAAGGAAGCTGACGCCATCGCCAGTCGCCTATCACCCTCACCATCCAGCTTTCCAGGGTTTATGGTATGCTTGATAGAGACGATACAGCGCAGGGAGATGCGTCGCCGCGGCTCAGCAGGTCGTCATACGTCATGCGTCATGCGTCGCCCATCACCCATCACCCGTCATCGGTCACGTATGACGCATGCACTTTGACGCATGACGTATGACGCATGCCCCTTGACGTATGACGCATGCCCCTTGACGTGTGACGCATACCCCATCACCCATCACCGAGGAGCATCCGCCGATGAGCGTGCGGCTCACCATAGATGATCGACCGATCGAGATCCCGAACGGTGCGACGGTCCTCGACGCCATCAACCAGAGCGGCATCGCCATCCCCCAGCTCTGCAAGGACCCCGATCGCCCGGCTCTGGGCGCCTGCCGGACCTGCCTCGTCCAGATCGACGGCCTGCGCGGCTTCCCGACGTCCTGCTCGACCATTGCACGGGACGGCATGGTCGTCCACACCGATGGCCCCGACGTGCAGCGCATCCGCCGCGGCGTCCTCGAGCTGACGGCGGCGATGCTGCCGGGCTTCAAG
>JACQGW010000157.1 GCA_016199325.1 Chloroflexota bacterium | reverse complement strand
GGGGGTCGGGGGCCAGGGCGTGGGTTGCCGGCGTCCGCCGCGAAGGTGTCTCAGCCGTCGTGTGGCAGGCGCCGACGACAGGAGCGATGGCGCCGGCAAGAAAGCAGCACGGCCAGGCGATGGTCGAGTTTGCGCTGGTCTTTCCGGTGTTCATCCTGATGCTCTTCGGCGTGCTGGACTTCGGCCGCATGGCCTTCGCCTACAACACGGTTGCCCACGCATCGCGACAGGCTTCTCGCCTTGCCATGGTTCAGCCGAGCGCGACGGCGACCATTCGGCAAACAGCCCAATCGGCCGCCATCGGCCTGGATCCGGCCCAGCTCACGGTCAGCGTTACCTATCCCGACGGCACGACGGTGAGCGGCAGCCGGGTGCAGGTCTCGGTCGACTACCGGTTCTACCCGGTCACGCCGATCATCACCCGGTACTGGGGATCGGGCGGGATCCTCCTCCGTGCGGTTTCCACGACGTATGCCGAATGACTGCCAGACTGATATGATAGGGGCTTCGAGATGGTCTTCCCGGCCCGACTGAAGGTGCTCGTCGTGGAGCCGACCGGCGGCGATCTGGGTCGGCTCCTGACGGCGAGCGGCCAGGTCGACGTGCTGTCGGTGGCCGGCCCCGACCGCACCGGCGTCGCCCCGGATTGGCCCAGCGCCATCGTGCTGGACGCCGACTTCCTGGGCGAGACGCTCGCCGCGGTGAGCGAGACACTCCGCCGCCGGGGCATCTCCGGCGAGATCATCGCCGTCGCCAGCGTTGCCGGGTACGAGGTCATGCGGCGGGCGATGTCGGCCGGCGTCCACGAGTTCCTCACCCGTCCCATTGAGCAGGCCGAGCTCGTTCAGGCCATCCGCCGGGTTGCCCGCGCCCAGGCGCCGGCTGCGACGCTCGCGCCGCCCGCGACCGTCGCGCCGCCTGTGCAGCAACCGGCCGGGAAGGTCGTGGCCGTATTCAGCCCGCGAGGCGGCGCCGGCTGCACCACCGTCGTCGCCAATCTGTCGGCCGCTCTGGGCACCATCGCCATGCGCACCGGCACGCGCGTGGCCGTCGTCGACGGCCGCCCTGAGTTTGGCGCGGTGGGCGTTGCGCTCTCGCTCGACGCCGAGAAGAAGATCGTGCAATGGCCGGCCGGCACCGGCGGCGATCTCGAAGGGCTGCTCGTCGAGCACTGGTCGGGCCTGCAGATCCTCCTGCCGCCAAGCCAGCGATCGCTGAGCCCGGACCAGCTCCCCAGCGCCGTGCTGGCGCTGCGGGCACGCTTCGGCTTCGTGGTGGTCGACCTCGGCCACGACCTGGACGCCGGCACCGAGGCCGTGCTTCAGCTCGCCGACAACGTTATCCTGGTCACGACGACCGACATCGCCGCCCTCGTCCAGGTCGGGCGCGTCCTCGACCGGCTGACGCGGCAAGGCCTCGTCGAGCGAACCTCGCTCGTCGTGAACCGGGCAGACGAACGTCCGTCCATCTCGCCCGCTGAGGTTGAGCGGCGCCTCGGCCAGCGCGTCAGCGTGGCGCTGCCGGTCGACGGGGCGCTGCGGGACGGCCTGGATCTCGGCGTGCCGCTGGTCTTGCGCGATCCGGCCGGCAAGATCGCGCAGCGGTTCCTCGACCTTGCCGCGGTCGTCGCGGGGCCGCTCACTGCGGCGACGGTCCTCGCCGACGTGGCGACGCGGCGGGTCCAGACCCCGTGGGAGGTGGCGCAGCTCGCCGCCCGGCGGCGGGAGCTCTACGGGCTGGGCGTCGCGCTCGTCGCCGGCACGCTGCTCGGCGGTGCCGCGCTTCTCTATGGCATCGGCGCGCTGAATGGAACGCCGCTGAGCGCCATCGCTGCGGTCCCGCCGAGCGCAGCGGCCAGACCGGGAATCGGGACGCCCGTCCGCGATCGGTACTGGGAGTACACCGTCGTATCGCTGGAGACCGTCGAGCCCGACGCGCGCTACTTCACGCGCCGGCCGGCGGGACGGTTTCTCGCCGTGAACCTGCGGCTTCAGAACGTGAGCAGCCAGAACGGCATTCTGGGACAGCGCGACGTGCGTCTGCGCGACGATCGCGGTGGGGAGTACGACGTCTCGTCGGAAGGCGGGCTGGGCTACTACCTGCGCTCACGGCTGACCAACCCGTTTGCGACCCCGATCGCCCCCGGGCTGACGGTCAATACCGCGTTCGTCTTCGACGTACCCGATCAGAACCGGAGCTTCATCCTGCGCGTCCAGGGAGCGCCGCTTGCCGAGCCGGTCGAGATCGCGCTCAGCCGATAGCGGGCTCGGGCTCTTCGTCCAGCCTTACCAGGGCGACCAGTTGCCCCGACGGCACCTCGAAGTACTCGGCCAGCCGGCTGACTTCCTGGGGAGTTGGCGTTGCGGCGCCGCTGAGCCAGTCCAGCAGCACGTTGTAGTAGACCCGGAGCGCAGCGGCGACGTCGAGCCGGCTGAGGTCGTGCTGCTGCATCGACGCGGCGAGCCAATCGGCAAACGGGGCGTATTCAGCCATCGACTCTCTCCCCCAATCTCTGACTGCCCGGGGTAACGGCTCGACGCCGCTGGAGCTGCCGGTCCCGCTCTGCGCGTCGCCTGACTTCGCCGGCGACGAGGTGCAGGACGCGCTCGATCGCGCGCGCGTCAACCGGATGCAGGCCGGGCAAACAACCGGCAATACGACTGGGCGGCAGGCCCTTCATCGCGTAGTACAGAATGCGCGGCAGCCGCTCCAGATACGGGACCAGCCAGGGGTCTTCCCACTTCCACGCCTCGACAATCTCGTCGGCGTAGGGGATCGCTTCGGCGGACAGATGAGATGCCAGCCCCCCGGCCTCCCGGTGCGATGACGGCCGTGTCTTGATCACGCGCCCCTCCCGTTGTTCGGCGAGCGGCGCTTACGAGGTAAGCTGACGGGTTCGGGGCCGGCGTTGGCCGGTCCCTATGCCAACCGGAGGCAATTCACCCCACGAAACGGGTCCCCCGTCCGGCGGTCCGAGCCGCCGGTTCAGCGCAGGTCAGGATAGCCGGGCACAGTATACCCCATTCACCGGCCTTTGGAAAGATACCCCGGTGCGCCGGGAAGTGCGTACCACGAACCGCCCCATGACGCATGACGCATGACGCCTCACTCATTCGCCGTAGCCCGCCGGCCGCGGGGGTCGAGCGCCGAGCGCAGACCGTCCGCCAGGAAGTTCAGCCCCAGCAGCAACAGGGTGAGCGCGAAGCCGGGCGCAATGGCATACCAGGCGGTGTCGCGCAGAAAGCGGCGGCTGGTGTTCAGCATCGAGCCCCAGGACGGCTCCGGCGGCTGCACGCCAAGTCCCAGGAAGCTGAGGCCGGCCTCCAGCAGGGCGGCAAACGCCATGGATAGGCTCACCTGCACGATAATGGGCGACGTGACGTTGGGCAGGATGTGGCGCAGCACGATCCGCCGGTCTGAGGCGCCCAGCACCCGCGCGGCCGTCACGTACTCCTTGTGCTTCTCCTGCAGCGCACCGGCCCGGGCAATGCGGGCAAACTGGGGCACGCTGATGCTCGCGGTGGCCAGCGCCACGTTCACCACGCCGGGCTGAAACAGGACGGCCAGGGCGATGCCCAGCAGGATGGCCGGGAAGGCCAGCAGCGAGTCGCAGATACGCATCACGATCGTTTCGATCCAGCCCTGCCAGTAGCCGGCAGCCAGCCCGGCCGCCACGCCCACGCTGGCACCCAGCACGACCGCCGCCACGCCCACTCCGAGGGACACCCGAGCGCCGTAGATGGGCCGACTCAAGATGTCCCGCCCGTACTCGTCGGTGCCGATCCAGTGGAGGGCGGAAGGCAACTGAAGCTCCTGGTCGCGTGCCATCAAACAGTGAAGCCATGGGGTCACCTCTCATGTTGCAGACTCCTTCCACTAGCCCGACTACAACGGTCATGTCGCCGTGTAAAACGGCCACGATCATAGCGCGCACCTGCTCGCCGGTCAACGTGCTCAACGGAACAGCCGAATGGTCAGATTCAGAAGAACCGTCAGAACGATGGAGAGCAGCAGCCCAGTCGCGAAGGGAATAGGCACGTGATGCCGTCGCTCTGGATGACGATGTCGCCCGGCAATCGTCCGAGAGCGGGGACGCGCCCGCTCAGCAGGGGGAGCGCGCCGATCAGCGCGATGAGTGTACCACTTACACCAGAGCTACCTGCGCGCTCGCCTTCACCAGCGCCCGCTCGACGAGCGTGGCGATGAGCGCCCGTCGATACTCGACTGAGCCGTGGATGTCGGGCTCCGGCTCGCAAGCCGCCGACGCCAGATTGCTCGCCTCGACCACGACGTCGCGACCGGGACGCCGACCGCGGAGCGCCTGCTCCGCAACGGTCGCCCGCAGCGGCGTCGCGCCCCCGCCGGCAATCGCGATCGCCGATTCCGCGATCTGTCCGGCCTCGTCGAAGCCCACGACGACGGCCGCGGCCGCCAGGGCGAAGTCGCCGTGCCGGCGGCTGAACTCCTCGAAAGCCCAGCCGGCCGTCGGCGCTTGAGCCGGAAAGCGCGCCTCGGCCAGCATCTCGTCCGGCTCGATCGCCGTGGTCAGGTAGGAAAGAAAGAGCTCCTCGGCCGGCAGCCAGCGCTCGCCGCGCCGGCTGGCCAGCTTGACGCGCCCGCCGAGCGCGACCAGCATCAGCGGCAGCTCGGCGGCGGGATCGGCGTGGGCCAGACTGCCGCCAACCGTCCCCCGGTTCCGAATCGCCCGATGGCCGATGTGCTTCAGCGCCTCGACCAGCAGGGGACAATGGGACTGCACCAGGGGCGACCGCTCGGCGTCGATCTGTCGCACCATCGGCCCGAAGACGACCTCTCCGGTGGCGCCGTCGTACGTCAGCGTGTCCAGACCCGCGATGCGGTTCAGGTCCACGAGCATCCCGGGTCGGGTCAGTCGGAAGTTGAGGAGGGGCATAAGGCTCTGTCCGCCGGCGAGCAGCTTGGCTTCTTCGCCCTGCTCGGCCAGGATACTGAGGGCCTCTTCAGACGAGCGCGGACTCAGATATTCGAACGCTGGAGGCTTCATCTTGCTCCCTGTCGCTCCCTGCCTACCCCTTCTCGCGCGGGCCGCCGGCGGCCAAGCCTTCCTCGGCCAGACGGGCACGTTCCTCCGGCAGTATCTTCGCGATGGTGCTATTATTCCATTTCGACTGCACCGAGGCAATGTGCAACCCGCCCACTTTTCCCGGCGATCACTGTGGCGTTCGGCCCTAGCCGGGCGGGTTCGGTTCGCCGTATGGTTAGCAGAGACCTGGAGGTGAGAACACGGTGGGTATTCCTGTGAGCCGGCGGATCGTCGACCTGAGCCACCCGATCGCCAACGGCATGCGGACCTACCCTGGCATTCCGGGACCGTCGATCACGGCCTTCCTCACCCACGAGGCGTCCCGCGCGCGATATCAGGGGCAGTGCGAGCTGACCTTCTCCCAGGTCAGCGTCGTGGCCGGTGTGGGCACGTATCTTGACTCGCCCTACCACCGCGATCCCAGCCTGCCGGACTTCGCCGGCATGCCGCTGGAGGCCGCCGCCGACGTGCCGGGTGTCGTCGTGGACGTCCGCTCTCGTCCCGAGCGCGCCATCCGGCCCGCCGATCTCGGCGCCGGTCCCTGGCGCGGCCGCGCCGTCCTCCTGCGCACCGGGCTCGACGCCCATTGGGAGACGGACCGCTACTGGCAGGAGAGCCCGTTCCTGGTCGCCGAGACGGCCGCCCGCTTGATCGACGAGGGCGCCATCCTGCTCGGCGTCGACTTCCTGAACGTGGACGACACAACCGATCCGAAGCGGCCGGTCCACACAGCGCTGCTCCGCGCCCGGATCCCCATCGTCGAGAATCTGCGCAACCTCGACGCGCTGCCGCCGAGCGGCTTTCGCCTTCACGCCGCTCCGATGGCGTTCGTGGGGGTCGCGTCATTCCCTGTCCGAGCCTACGCCGTCGTCGATGGCGAGTAAGGACGGGTTTGCTGGTTTCTGGTTTGTGGTTCGAGGAGCATCGTCCTAACGAGAAACCATAAACCATCAACCAGAAACCTCGTCATGACTAACCGGCGTTCTTGGCGTGTTCCTTGGCGATCTTGGCGTCTTGGCGGTTCGTTGTCTGTCGAAACCGCGCTAACCTTTTTTTCGTGCAACCAGTCGATGGTCTCACCCTGGAGCGGTGAAGTGTGGACTCACCGGTACGCCGGGCCAGACAAAGCCGGGCAAGGTCGGTTGGCGCAAGACCCCGAAGCGCAAGGTTCGAGGGGACTTGGTGGG
>JACQGW010000152.1 GCA_016199325.1 Chloroflexota bacterium | reverse complement strand
ACGGTCGCGGCTCGGAACCGAGCCGCGACCGTGAGGGAGCGGAACCCCTCGATTCACGATTGACGGACCAGTAGCGCATATGAGCGCCAGTGGCGCCATGTCGTGGCGGGATAGGAGGATGGTTGGATGACCCAGGAGCCTGACGGACTGCGCGTCGGCGTCGACATCGGCGGGACGTTTACCGATCTCGTCGCCGTCGAGGCCGGTGGCGATGTCCGGCTGCACAAGCTCTCGACGACGCCCGCCGACTTCGCCCGGGCCGTCCTCGACGGCGTCGCCGCGCTCGACGTAACCGGCGCCCGGCGCCTCGACGAGGTGATCCACGGCACCACCGTCGCGACGAACGCGATCCTCGAGCGGAAGGGCGCACGGATCGGGCTCATCACGACGCGCGGCTTTCGCGACGTCCTCGAGATCCGCCGGCTGCGGATGCCCGACACCTACAACCTGCTCTGGGAGAAGCCGAAACCGCTCGTCGACCGCTACCTCCGGCTGGAGGTGGACGAGCGCATCAGCGCCCGCGGCGAGATCGTCCGGCCGCTCGACGTCGAGACCGCCCGGGTCGCGATCCGGCGGCTCGTCGGCCACGGCGTCGAATCGATCGCCGTCTGCCTCCTCAACGCCTACGCCAACTCGGCCCATGAGCGCCGGATCGGCGAGCTGCTGCGCGCGCTGGCGCCGGATTGCGCCGTCTCGCTCTCGTCCGAGGTGCTGCCGGAGGTGCGTGAGTACGAGCGGACGAGCACAACGGTCATCAACGCCTACCTGATGCCGGTCGTCGGGCAGTACCTCCGGCGCCTGGACGACCGGCTCCGCTCGTTCGGTCTCGGCGGGCCGCTGCTGATCATGCAGTCGAACGGCGGCGTCATGCCGGTCGCGGCGGCGATGGCGCGGCCGATCCACATCGTCGAGTCCGGCCCGGCGGCCGGCGTCATCGCCGGGCTCCATCTGGCGAACCGGCTGGGGATTCCGAACGCGATCACGTTCGACATGGGCGGGACGACGGCGAAGGCATCGATCGTCGAGAATGGGCGGCTGAGCCAGACGGCGGAGTACGAGGTCGGCGGCGGCGTCAGCGAGACGAGCCGTCTGATCCGGGGCGGGGGCTATGCGCTGCGGACGCCGGTCGTCGACATCGCCGAGGTCGGCGCCGGCGGCGGAAGTCTCGTCGGCGTCGATGCCGGCGGCGCGCTCGCCGTTGGCCCGGCGAGCGCCGGCGCCGTGCCCGGCCCCGTCGCCTACGGCCTGGGCGGGACGCAGCCGACGGTGACCGACGCCAACCTCCTGCTCGGCTATCTGAACCCGGTCGCGCTCGTCGGCGGCGCTTTGCAGTTGGATCGGGCGAAGGCAGCCGCCAGCTTCGCGGCGTCGGTGGCGGCGCCGCTCGGCCTCGATCTGCTGCGCGCCGCCCACGGCGTGCATCTCGTCGCCAACGCCCGCATGATCCGGGCGGTCCGGGCCGTCTCGGTCGAGCGGGGCCGTGACCCGCGCGACTACGTCCTGATCGCCTTTGGCGGCAGCGGGCCGGTCCACGCCGCCGAGATGGCGCGCATGCTGGACATCCGCCGCGTCGTCGTGCCGCCGGCGCCGGGGCTCTTCTCGGCGTTCGGTCTCCTCGAAGCGCGCGTCGAGCACCACTTCGTTCGCTCCTTCTTCGCCGAGACCGGCACACTGGACCTGGCCGCGCTGAACGCGGTCCGGGCCGGTCTGGAAGCCGAGGCCCGCGCCCTTCTAGCCGGCGAGGGCTACCCGGGCGAGCGCGCCGCGCTGCAATGGTCGGCCGACCTCCGCTACACCGGCCAATCGTTCGAGCTGACCGTGCCGCTGCCCGCCGGTGAGTTGGCGCGGAGCCAGGTCGCCGCCTCCGTGGACGCCTTCGGCGCCGAGCACGAGCGGACTTACGGCCACCGGACCGATGGCGTCGCAGTCGATCTGGTCAACCTGCGGCTGCTGGCGCGGGGCATCGCCGACGAGAGGCCGTCCGGCTATCGAGCGCCGACCCGGCCGGCGGCTCGCCACGCAGCAACGCGTCCGGCCTACTTCGGGCCGGACGTCGGCCTGCGGGACACCCCCGTCGTCGGGCGGAGCGACCTGACCGCCGAGCCACGGCCGGGGCCGCTCATCGTGGAGGAGTACGACGCGACGACCGTCGTGCCGCCGGGCTGCGCCGCCTGGCGCGACGCCTGGAACAACATCGTCGTCGAGATTGGAGGCGCGCGGTGACGACGACCATGGACCCGATCACCTTCGAGCTCCTGCGCAACGCCCTCGGGTCGATCGTCGACGAGATGGCGCTGACGATCTGCCGGACGGCGCACTCGGGCGTGCTGAAGGACAACATGGACTTCTCGACCGCCTTCTGCGACGCCCGCGGCCGGATGATCGCCCAGGGGCTCACGCTGCCCCTCCACCTCGGCTCGCTGCCCGATGCGATGGAGGCCATCGTGCGCGACTTCGGCGCCGACCCTCGGCCCGGCGACATCTACATGATGAACGACCCGTTCGACGGCGGTATGCATCTGCCGGACGTCTTCATCGTCAAGCCGGTCTTCGCCGAGAGCCGGCTGGCCGGTTTCGCCACGACGGTCGCCCACCAAACCGACATGGGCGGGCGGGTTGCCGGCTCGAACGCCTCGGACTCGACTGAGATCTTCGCCGAGGGGCTGCGGATTCCGCCGCTGAAGTTCTACGACCGGGGCGAGCCGAACGTCTCCCTCTGGAAGCTCATCGAGAAGAACGTCCGGATGCCCGACCGCGTTCTCGGCGACATGCAGGCGCAAGTGACCGCCTGCCGCGTGGCCGAGCGGCAGTACCTCGCGCTCGTCGAGCGGTACGGCCCGGCCACGCTCGAACGGTTCGCCGACGACCTGCTCGACTACTCGGAGCGCCAGGCCCGGGCGGAGATCGCGTCCTGGCCGGATGGCGTCTACACCTTCGCCGACTGGATCGACGAAGACGGCTTCGACCCGGACCCGATCCCGCTGAGAGTCGCGGTGACAGTTCGTGGGGACGAGCTGACGGCCGACTTCACCGGCTCGTCCCCGCAGGTGAAGGGGGCGATCAACGCGACCTTCTCGTTCACGAAGTCCGCCGTCTACCTGGCCGTGCGGGCGGCCATGCGCCGGCAGATCCCGAACAACGCCGGGTTCTTCCGGCCCATCACGGTCGTGGCACCGCCGGCGAGCATTCTGAATCCGGTCCTGCCGGCCGCCTGCGCAGCGCGGGGGCTGACCGGCTTCCGGACGGCCGACCTGGTGCTGGGGGCGCTCTCGCAGGTCGTGCCGGAGCGCATCCCCGCCGCCTGCGAAGGGGGCAACACCGGCGTCTCCATCGGCGGCTGGAGCCGGGAGCGCAGGCCGTTCAACTAAGTCGAGTTCGTCTGCTGCACGTGGGGCGGCCGGCCCGACCGCGACGGCGTCGACGGCGTCACGTCGCCCTCGGTCTGCATGGCGAACACGCCGGCCGAGATCGTCGAGCTGGAGCAGCCCATCGCCATCGACGAGTACGGCTTCGCCCCGGATACTGGCGGCGCCGGCAAGTACCGCGGCGGGCTGTCGCTGGTGCGGACGTACCGGTTCACCGGCGACGAGGCCGTCCTGCAGGTGCGCGCCGACCGGCGGCGGTTCCGGCCGTACGGGCTGGCGGGCGGGCAGCCTGGGACGCCCTCGGAGAACACCCTGAATCCGGAGACCGAGAGGCGGCTACTGCCGTCCAAGCTGACGATGACGATCCGGAAGGGCGACGTCTTCCGGCACGTGCAGGCGAGCGGCGGAGGCTACGGCGATCCGCTCGACCGCGATCCGGACTTGGTGCAGGACGACGTCCTGAACGAGAAGCTCTCCGTCGAGCGGGCGCGGGACGTCTACGGCGTCGCCCTGGACCCTGAGACGCTCGCCGTGGACGTGGCGGCCACGGCACGGCTGCGCGGGGAGTTGGTTCGGCTGCTGGCGGAAGGTCGGAGCGCCTTCCCGGACTGGCGCGATCCGTATCATGAGGCATGAGGCCTCACGCCCGCCTGACCAACGATGCGCTCATCATGGCGACTGCGCACAGTCCCGGCGCCACCATCGTGCCCCGAAACCTGGAGGACTTCGCGCTCCTCCACGATCGTCTCCCATGGAGACTCTCACGCGTGAACAGAGGTAGGGGAGCACGCGGAGGCTGCGAAGGCGGAACGCGCAGGTTCGTAGTGTACACTCGCAAGTGTACTCCCGGGTGTCAGGGTCTCGACCACGCTGGCCGGCTCGGATAGGCCGCGCGCCGCCACCTCGGCGCCTCCGCGTGCGGGAGCGAACCGCGCGCGCCGGGGAACCGCTCACTCACGTTCGCGGCTCGGATAGGCCGCGTGCTGCCACCTCGGCGCCTCCGCGTACGTGTCTTCATGGGGGCGCTGCGGCGCGGAGCGCGGCAACGAGCCTGGCCGCGACGGTCGTCGGCGTCTCATGTCGAATCCGGTTGAATAGCATCGTCTTGCAGGGGCGGCTCGGGAGCCGCCCTCGTCCCCAGACTCTGCAACAACGGGAGTATTCAGCGGGAACCGGTATGAACAGGTGACCTCAGCCCAGATCACGGACGACGGCTTCGAGGCCGTCGTACCAGCCGAACGGCATCAGATGGACGCCGCGGAGGCCGGGGAGGGCCCGGAGCGCCACGATCGTCTCAGTCGCCAGACGGAGGCCGACGGCCTGGCGGTCGTCCGGCGCCACCGCCGCGAACCGCTCGACGACCGCTTCAGGCACGACGACGCCGGGCACCTTTATTTGGAGAAAACGCGCTGTTTCGAGTCGCCGGACGAGGCCGACGCCGGCCAGGATGGCGACGCGGTCGTGCAGCCCGCGGGCGCGCACGGCCGCCAGCCAGGTGGCGAACGCCGGCACGTCGAAGACGAGCTGCGTCTGCACGAAGAGCGCGCCGGCCTCGACCTTGGCGGCCAGCCGGGCCATCGCGTTGTCGAGGTCGGGATCGGCCGGCGTCTCGGCGGCGCCGGGGAAGAAGGGTGGGCCGGCCGGCAGGCGCTCGCCGCCGAGCAGGCGGCACTCGTCCCGCAGTTTCGTCGCCGTGCGCAGGAGGCCGACCGTGTCCAGGTCGAAGACGCTCTTCGCCTCGGGCTCGGGGCCGTGCTCGATGGGGTCGCCGCGGAGGCAGAGGAGGTTGTGGATCCCGAAGGCCGCCGCGCCGAGCAGGTCCGCCTGGAGCGCCAGCCGGTTGCGGTCGCGGCAGGTCATCTGGAGGATCGGCTCCAGTCCCTCGCCCTGGAGGATGGCGGCGGCGGCCAGCGCCGACAGGTGGACTGAAGCGCCGGGGTTGTCGGTGACGTTGGCCGCGACCACGAGGTCGCGGAGCCGGCGGGCAGTCCGGCGCAGCGGCTCGGCGTCGAACCCCCGCGGCGGGACCACCTCCGTCGTGACGGCGAATCGGCCTGCGGCGAGGGCGGTGGCGAACCGGCCGGACGGCGATGGTGTGGACATGGCACCCCTCCGGTGAATGCGCGTTCAGAACACTGAAACCAACCAGAAGCCAGGAAACGCGTCTCCGTGCTCCTATTGTACCGCGAGAAACCCTACCTGTTCGGCCACGGCTACCAGTTCAAGACGGTCAAGTGGCCGGCGTTCTGGTACGACCTTCACTGGATGCTCGACACGCTGGGCCGCTACCCCAACCTCTGGCGAGGCAGCGAGGCCGATCCGGGGGATCGGCGGGCGCTGGCCGAGATGATTGCCTGTCTGGTCGCCTACAACTTCAACCCTGATGGCGCCGTGGCGCCTCGCTCCTACTACCAGGGGTTCGCGGGCTTCTCCTTCGGCCAGAAGAAACTGCCCTCGCCGTTCGCGACGGCTCGCCTGGCAGCTATCCTGCGCCGCTTCGACGATCTGGCGGAGGACGCCCGGGCCGTCGACGTGCTCCGGCTGGCGAGCTCGAAGGGCGGGACCGGCAACCCGGTGCCGCCGAAACCCGCCGGCGTCCGGCGGCCGGCGCGCCGATGAGGACTGACCTGGAGCCCGATGGCACGCGTTCTGCTTCGCGGGTTCATCACATGACAAGGATGTGAAGAGGGATCTGGAAGGCAGTCGATGGAGACTGGAAGGCACTCGATAGAGATTGAGCTACCCGGCCACGTCCGCAAGGCGTTCGAGACGGCGCTTAGCCGGCTTGTGGACTGCAACGTGCGCTTCGTCGTCGCCGGCGCCTTTGCGTTCCACCACTACACCGGCGTCTGGCGCTTCACGAAGGACCTCGACGTCTCCGTGGAGCCCGTCCATCTCCGGCAGGCTCTTGCCTGCCTGGCGGCCGCCGGCTTCGACACCTACGTCGAGGCGGCCAGTTGGCTCGGCAAGGCGTTCCTGGGCGAGGCGATGGTGGACGTCCTCTTCGGCGAGGGCAACTGGCTTCGGGCCGTCGGCCCGAGCTGGTTCGAGCGGTCCCGGCCGGCCCAGGTGCTCGGCATCCCCGTGCGCGTGGCGCCGCTCGAAGAGATGATCACCAGCAAGGCGTACGTCGGCGGCCACGAGCGCTTCGACAACGCCGACGTTTGCCATCTGATCGTTTCTCGCGCCGAGGAGATCGACTGGCGCTATCTGATCGACCGCTTTGGCGACCACTGGCAGGTCCTGTTCGCCCATCTGAGCCTCTTCCAGTTCGTCTACCCATCGGAGCGGCACAAGGTGCCGCCCTGGGTAATGGAGGAGCTGGCCGGGAAGACGGTCGCCCTCCAGCAGGAGCCGGCGCCCTGCGAGCGAGTGTGCCGCGGCCCGCTGCTGGACCGCTTCTCCTACCTGCCCGACGTCCTCTGGCGAGGCTACGTCGACGCCCGCGACGCCTACGCCGAGGCCCGCGGCTTCCCCGGCCGCAGCCTGGCTGACGAGCGCGAGTGGGCGCTCAACATCTTCCGCGGCAATCCCCCGCCGCCGGCAACACGCGGCGAAGCAGCATGACACGGGTTTCTGGTTGTCTCTCTCCGAACCAGAAACCAGAAACCCCAAACCAGAAACTATCGGAGGATGAGCTGCTGAATCCGGTCGATCACCTGTTCGACCGACAGTCCGTCGGTGTCGACGACCTGGGCATCGTCGGCCGGGCGGAGCGGCCCGACGGCGCGCTCGCGATCGATCTGGTCGCGCTGCCGAAGATCCTCCAGGATCTGCCGATAGCTGGCGGGCTCGGCGCGGGTGGCCAGCTCGCAGTAGCGCCTTGCCGCGCGCTCTTCGGCCGAGGCGGAGAGGAAGATCTTTAGCTCGGCGTCGGGCAGCACGACGGTGCCGATGTCGCGGCCGACCATGACGACCTGGCCGGCCTGGGCCAGCTCGCGCTGTTGTTCGACGAGCACCCGGCGAACGCTCGGCTGGCGGGCGACGATCGAGACGACGCCTTCGACCTCCGGGCTACGGATCGCCCAGGTGACGTCCTGACCGTCGACGAGCACGGTATATGCCCGGCCATCCGGGACGGTCGGTCGTTGGATCTGGATGCGCGCCGACCTGGCCAGGTCGGCGAGGCTGGCCTCGTCTTCTGGATCGACGCCGCGCCGGAGCGCCAACCAGGTGAGAGCCCGGTAGTAGGCGCCCGTATCGACGTAGCGGTAGCCCAGCCGCTCGGCCAGCAGGCGTCCAACGGTGCTCTTCCCGGCGGCGACGGGTCCGTCGATGGCGATGGTCGCTCGGAGCATCAGTCCCCACCGTCGTGCGGCGCATGCATGGGAGCGCAGGCGTCTCGCCTGCCCTGGACCCCGGCCGTCACCCACCCGGCAGGCGGGACGCCTGCGCTCCCGGACCGCCTGCCCTGGGCCAGCGCCATCGCCCATCGGGCAGGCGAGACGCCTGCGCTCCCGGACCCGCGGCCGGTTCGAGGGTGACACCGCACAGACGAATCGAGCACGAGATCGGCCTCCTTTCGACTGGCCAGGTCCGACGCGGCTGAGTTCAGGAGCAGATTGATGCCGGTGGCATCCGCGTCGCCACCGTAGCGCGGGGGCTTGTCCCCCACCATCCCGATGGCGACGCGGACGCCACCGTAGCGCGGGGGCTTGTCCCCCGCCGTCCGGGCCGGAGGCGGCGGGGGACAAGCCCCCGCGCTGCGGACCGAACGCACGCTCGCTCTCATCTGCACCGGATTGGGACGAAGACGCCCCGTCGAAGCTCCGCCAGTATAGAGGCAGCGAGCGTCCATCGCAAGGTCGCCCGCAGGGCGGGTTTGCCTGTTTTTCGTGCAACCAGCACTGGTTCTGACCCGGCAGGCGGCGGCGGCCCCCCGTCTGGAAGCGCAGGCGTCCCGCCTGTCAGAGGGGGTGCGCCTCACAGTCGGCCACCCAGCGGGGGAGATCGCGTCTGGGAGCGCAGGCGTCCCGCCTGCCAGGATGCGGCTGTACTGCCGAACTGGCGTCAGGACGACCATTGCCTGTCCAGGACCGATCGGTCGTGCTGCCGAACCGGGGCGGTTCACTGTCTCGTGGTATAATCCTCCCAACCTGTTCTGCGAGGATGCCAGGAAAGACGGAGGGGAGAACGGATGGCGAAGAAGGCCAATCGGGTCGCGCGTCCCGTGCCGGCTCGGCCGGTGGATCCACGCGCGGCCGCCATCGCCGAAGCGGATCGGCTGCTGTGGGAGCTCGATCACCGGGTCCTTGACGACTGGGAGGTGGCGCCCCGCCTGCGGGAGATCGGCCAGACCGTCGGGCCGAGATTGTTCGACGAGCTGGTGAACCGGATCTGGGCGCCCGACGGGCAGATCCGATCGTCGGTCGTGTGGGCGCTCGGCATCCTGGGCGAGAGCCAGACCATCCCCCGCCTCTGGCAGATCGTCCGCACCGGCCATCGCTCGACGGCGGCGCGGCACGGTGCGATCGAAGTGCTGGACCGGATGGGCGTTCGGTTCCAGTCGGGAGATGTCCCGCAGGACTTGCTGGAGAAGCTCGGCCTGGCGGGCCGGCCCAGGCTGCGGGAGGCGATGGCAGCGGTCCAGGAGGCGCAGTCGCCGGCCGAGGTCGAGACGGCGATGCTTCCGATCCTCCACCTGTCATACGGCGCCACGGACGAGGAGCGAGCGAAGGGGCAGGAGACCAGCCTCGGCTACATCCTCGATCTTGTCCGACGGGGCGACCGGGCGGCCGCCAACGTGCTATCGGCGCTGGCTGCGTTGTCGCCTGTTGCCGACCTGCGGCTGGAGGCCGAGCGAGCGTTGACCATCTTCCGTGGCCGTGGTGTGGTGCCCACGGCGCCGGCCGTGCTGGCGCTTCGGAGCCAGCAGTTCCACAAAGCGTACGTCCAGCCGGTGCCGGGGCAGCCGACCCTGACGCAGGTGGTCGTCGCCTGGGAGCGCGGCGAGCACCGCATCAAGGCGTTTGTCTTCATCATCGACGTGGAGCAGTTGCGCGGCGGGATCCGGGCGTTCGAGGCGACGGGCGATCTGGAGCCGGCGGCGTTCCGCAGGCGGTTCGTCGAGGCGGGCTGGCTGGCGGGCACCCCACCCCGGGAGATCTCCCTGGAAGAGGCCCGCCGGCGCGTGGCCGATGCCCTTCAGGCAAGCATTCGATCCGGCGCGCTGCCGCCTGAATACGTCGAACACCTTCCCCTGATCGACCGCTACCTGTTGGCGGGTGCCCCAGCACCGGCCCAAACGGAGGCACCGGCCTGAGCAACCGTGGGGCGGCTCGCAGAAACGTCGAACCGCCAAGACGCCAAGAACGCCAAGAACGCCAAGAACGAAGGATCGGGTTTGATGGTTGGGGGGTTCGGGCCTGCGGGTTGATTCACGACTCTGCGACGAGCCAGAACCGACGAACCAGCCCCCCCAACGCCTCGCCTTGGCGTTCTTGGCGCCCTGGCGGTTCGTTTTTCTGCGAACCGCGTCAGTCGCCGGCGGCCTGGTTGGCGGCGACGTAGGCGAGGCTCTTGTAGTACCAGCGGTCCTCGACGAGGCCGGTATCGTGGTAGTGGGTGAGCATGGCGGTGAGCTTGAGGATGGAGAGCAGGTTCAAGCCGTGGCGGCGCAGCCGCTCGCCCGCGCCCTGCTCGCGGTCGACGAGGACCACGACGTCGCGCACGGCCAGGCCGGCGTCCCGCAGGAGCTCAGCGGCCTGGAGCACGCTCCCGCCGGTGGTGATCAGGTCGTCGATGATGAGGACGCTCTGTCCCTGCTCGAAGCGACCTTCGATGGTGTACTGCTTTTCCAGGTCGCCCAGCGGCCGGGCGTAGATCATCGGCACCTCGGTCCGCAGGGCATAGGCGGTGGCCAGGTGCAGGCCGCCGAACGGGACGCCGGCGACCAGCCCGAAGGGCGAGCAACGCGGGCGCTTACGGGACTGCGCGGCGCGGATCTCCTGGTCGATAAGCTCGGCGACCAGGCGGAGCGCCGGCGGGTCGCCGATGAGGAGCCGCGGGTTGACGTAGACCGGCGAGTGGACGGTGGAGCGGCCGAGGGTGAAATCGCCGAAGCTGACGCCGCCGAGGTCGAACAGCCGCCGGGTGAGCCAGAGGTTCGGCCCTTCGAGGGACATCGTAGATCCCCATTCTTTCACGGCGCGCGCTCGCCGGAAACGATGGCCGGGCCCGGCGCCGACCTCCGCCAGGCGTCGAGCACCGCCTGGCTGTGCCGAAAGGCGACGTTAGTCGGAAGGGCGGTGGCCGAGAACCAGGCGAGCTCGACGGCGTCGTCGGCCGCGTGGGGCTCGCCGCCGATGACCTCGGCGACGTAGTAGTGGTTAAGCGTCCAGTCGCCAGCTTCGCCGTAGCGGTCGAGGAAAACGCCGAGCGGACGCAGCGGCCGGATGACGAGTCCGGTCTCCTCGAGCAGTTCGCGGCAGGCTCCCTGCTCCGGGTGCTCGCCCGGTTGGAGGAAGCCGCCGGGGATGTCCCACCAGCCTCGGAACGGCTCGACGGCCCGACGGACGAGCAGGACCCGGCCGTCGCGGACGACAATGGCCCCCGCGCACGGCCTGGAATGGTGATAGTGAGTCCGGCCGCAGCCCTGGCAGGGCTGCGGCCGCAAATCGGCTGCAGACACAGGTGGCAAAGGCGCCCCGCAGTGTGGGCAGAAGCGGAAAGCCGGCATGCGCCATTCCGGTACGGCAAGATGGATAGCGATCACTTAATTGTACGGGAGAACCGGGTTCGCCGTCAACCAGCCGGGCGAGGAGGATCGAACCGCCAAGTCCTCATGCCCGGCGAGGTATGATCGGCGATGAGATGCAAGTACACGGCGGGCGCCAAGAAGGCCAGGGTGCATGCTCCAGGCGAGCGGGCGAGCTGCGCTTGACGGGTGGAGCGGAATGGGGTATACTGCATGGGCGAATGGCGAGGGCACCCGGCCATTCCGTCCGGGTGGGGTGGCCGAGTGGTTAATGGCAACGGTCTGTAAAACCGTCGGGCTGACGCCCTACACAGGTTCAAATCCTGTCCCCACCACCCAGTTTGACCAGGAATACCGCCAAAAACAGCCGGCCAGTCAGCCGGCTGTTTCGTTTCTCTGCCGCCGCAGGTCACGAATTGGTCACGAATCCTCGGCCGGAGTCCGCATCCAGTCCGCAGGTCTGCTGCCCATTTGCCGAAAGTGCCCCCAGGCCGATTGGTCACGAATCGCGGGCGGGTCACGAATCCCCTGTGACGCAGCTCGCTTGCCGAAGATGCCTTCGAGTGCATGGACGGCGGTATCCTGCATCCCCGGTAGCACGTGGCTGTACGTGTCGAGCATGATCGCCACTATGGCATGGCCCAGTCGGTCGCTCACGATCTTCGGGTTGACGTTCTGCAGCAACAGCGTCGCATGGGTGTGACGCAGGCTGTGGAAGAGCAGCGGTCTACGGTCAGCAGTGCCCTCCCCTCGGTCCTGTCCAGCGGCGTCTACGCCGCCACGTCGCCAACGTCGATCACGAGGGCCTGCGGGTGCTCATCCTCCTCAGGGATTGGCTCGCCGTCTTCCAACATGGCCGGGATGTGGAGCTGGATCGCGTCTCTGGCCAGCGCGATCGCCTCTTCAAGCGTGCTCCCCTGGGTGACGCAGCCAGGCAGCGCCGGTACCGTGACGGTATACCCACCAGTTTCCGGATCTCGGTGTAACAGGATGGTGTATCGCCGTGTCGTCATCTGTGCCGTCTCTCGTATGTACGACAAGAATAGCACGAACCCCCTCGCGTCACCACATGATCGAGCAATGGACACAAAGGCCAAAGCCCCTTGCAAATCAGCACTCAGCCTGGCATCATAGACGGTGCCCTGGATCCCCCGGTAGAACCAACTCGGCAAGGCGGACCATGGTACAACCAATCGGCCAAGCGGTACCGCCCGTTCCTGATGTCAGCCTGCGGCTCCAGCAGCTCATCGCCGCCTGGCGCGGCGGCGAGCAGGGTGAGCAGTTGGCTGCCCTTCATCGTGAGTGCCGCAGCCTGGTGGGAGCGCGCCGTGGGCTGCTGCCGTCCGTCCTCTTGATGGTGCATAACCTCGACAAGACGACGCTGGAGAGCGCGCTGGGACACCGGGGTGGATCAGGGCATCAGCCACACCTCCAGTTCCGCGTTCCACCGATCGGGCGGTTCGACGCCGCCCTCGTGCCGGAAGGGCTAGGCGCCGGCCCAACCGATCGGTGGATCCTCGCCGTCGACGAGCGGCTGCCGGTCGTCGACCAGGTCGCGCTCTACGGCCACGCCGTCGGGCACATCCTCGTCCGCGAGGATCTCCGGCAGTTGATCGGCCCCAGCGCCGTCGAGCGCCACGCCCGCGCGTACCTGGACCCGGGCGACGGTTTCACCCACGTCGACAACGTCGCCGAGCTGGCGCTCGGCGAGAGCCTCAGCCGGTCCGTCGACCGTCGGGTCCTGGAGGACTATCCGCTGCTGACCGATCTGCTGGCGCGGCGCGAGCCTCGGTTGGCAGCGGTGGGATCGGTCTCGCCCGACCTGCGGCAGAAGCTCGGCCAGTCGGGTTGGAAAGAGCCATACCTGGAGGCTCCGTACCGGTTTACCGACGGGCGCGTCTTCGTGGGCAGCGATGGAACGGACCGGCGTGGTCCGAGACTCGGTGTCGATGCGCTGCTTCGGGCTGAGGCGTCGCTGCCGATTGCGCTCGTCCACACACTGCGCAGCGGCGAGCGCGCCGAAGACGCCGAGCGCCGGCTGACCGAGTACGCACGAGATCGGCTGAGCCTCCCGTTTGCCTACCTGATCGACGACGGCGGCGCTATCCACGAGCTCGATTGGTCGCGGACTCGGGACGCCGTCCGGTCGACTGTGCCGGGTCTCCCGACGCGGGAGGATCTGTGGTCACGATGGGCGGTCGCGCTCGGGCTGACCGATGACCGGGCAGAGCGCGCGCTGAAGTCCCCGTACAACGCGCTGGGCCGCGTCAAGCTGCGCTACTACCAGGAGGCAGCGATCAACCGGACCGTGATCGCCGTGCTCCAGGCGCAGCGCGGGCGGCGCAGCCGAAGAATCTTGCTGACGCTCGCGACAGGAACGGGCAAGACCAAGATCGCCTTCCAGGCGATCTGGAAGCTGAAGCAGGCGCGCCTCATCGGCAACGTGCTCTTCCTGAGCGATCGCGACTTCTTGCTGAGCCAGGCGATGGACAACGAGTTCGCTCCGTTTGGCGATGCCCGCCATCGTATCCAGCGCAGCCGGGTGACGAGCCGCGCGATCTACTTCGCCACCTACCAGGCCATCGCAGATACAGAGGGCTCGTCCGGCCTGTACCGCCGGTATCCGAGGCACTTCTTCGACCTGATCGTCGTCGACGAGTGCCATCGCGGCAGCGCAGCGGACGAATCGAACTGGCGCAGGATCCTGGAACACTTCGACCGCGCGATTCAGATTGGCATGACCGCGACGCCCCGTCGCGGCGTCAACGCCGCGACCTATGCCTACTTCGGCGACCCCATCATCAGCTACTCCCTGCGCGCCGGCATCAACGACGGTTTCCTGGCACCCTACCGTGTCCGCAGGATTCTGGTCGGCGAGGAGCCCGACGTCCCGGACACCCGCCCAGATGACACCGGCGAGGATCGGGCGAGCGTGGCGTCGACGAGCGGAGACCCGGAGACAGCCGGCGGCGACGACCGTGGCACCGCCATCGCCGACGAGGTGGACGACGCCATCGTCGCGGAGACGGCCCAGACGCTGCGGGAGCGAACGGATACCATCGCGCAGCACCTGGGGAAGTACCTCCGCACCACCGATCCGATGGCAAAGACCATCGTCTTCTGCATCGATCAGGCGCACGCCGCCACGATGCGCGAGGCGATTGAGGGTGCCTTGTCCGATCTGGCCGGCCGGTCTCCCAACTACGTCGAACGCATTGTCTCCGACGAGGGTGAGCCGGGGAGGCGCGAGCTTGGCCGGTTCACCTCACCGGACGAGCCGAAGCCGGTCGTCGTCACGACCTCGAAGATGCTCGCGGTTGGCGTCGACGTGCCGACGTGCAAGAACATCGCGCTCGTTCGGCCCATCGGATCGATGGTGGAGTTCAAGCAGATCATCGGGCGGGGGACACGGCTCCATCCGCCTGCCAAGACCTGGTTCACGATCCTGGACTACGCCGGAGCAACGCGCCTCTTCTTCGATCCGGACTTCGACGGCGATCCGGAAGTCGTCGTCGTGGAGCCCCTCGTCCCGCGAGAAGCTCCCGTCGCACAGCAGCCGGCCGACGAGGGCGGAGCGGTCGGCGTCCTATCGCCAGAGGAGGAGGCCCCAGCAGGACAGGTGCAGACGATGCGGGAACGACCTGCCGGCGAGTACGCGGCGGAGGGTGCCGGCGAATCCGGCGCCGCTCCCGAGGTACGCGATTCGGCGGCCGAGCTCGCCGGACATCTCGCGACGGACGTACCGGGCGAAATCGGCGACCCGTCTGGACTGGCCTCTCGAAATGGAAGTGCCGGTCTGCCGTCGGCGCCGAGTCCGCTTGCAGTGGCGCCTTCCGGCGCAACCGGGTCCGGCGACGGGCAGCCGGAAAGCCAACCGCCGGCCGGCGGTCAGACGGGCGACAAGCAGCCGATGGTCGCGCGAGCCGATCGCGAGCAAGCTTCGCCCCAATCTGCTCAGGGCGAATCGGGCGACCAGGAGCCGGCGGCGGACAGGCCGCCGATCAATTTGACCCGCCGGAGCGATGGCCGGCGCTTTCGAGTGATCGGCGAGGTCGTCTACGAGCTCGGACCGGACGGGACGACCCTTCTGCGGCACAGGTCGTCCCGGGAATTCGTCGTGGCCGCCGTGGCCGACCTGCTGACGACGCCGGCCGACCTGCGCGCGCGATGGCTGCGCCGGGAACAGCGGGAGGAGATCTGCAACCGATTGGACGAGGGCGGCGTCGACCTCCGGGCGCTCGCCAGCGCCCAGGGCCTTCCGGACGCCGACCCCTTCGATCTGCTGCTGCACTTCGCCTTCGATTTGCCGGTTCGGACACGCGCCGACCGTGTTGGGCGCGTCCACCGCGATCACGCCGCCTTTCTCAACCGGCATCGCGGGCTCGCGCGGGAGGTTCTCAAGGCGATCCTGGACAAGTACGTTGCCGGCGAGATCGACGACGTCGGCGACTCCGGGCTCCTGCACGTACCGCCGCTCCTGGAACGCGGCACCTTCGTGGAGCTGGCCAGACCCTTCGGCGGCGGTGCCGGCGTTCGAGCGGCCCTGGCCGAGCTCCACCGCCTGCTCTACTCTGATATGTGAGATGGAACGATGCCACGATCCAGGGCGAAACCGGCCGAGCAATCGGAGCGCGCGGAAGTCGGTGGCGGCACGCCGGCCAGGCCGGCACGCACCCGGCGGTCGGCCGGCAGGCAGGCTGAGCCGACGAGCCGGCAGCAGATCAGCACGACCATCAAGTACGTCCGTGACCAATTGCGCAAGGACGCGGGGCTCGCCACCGACGCCGATCGCTTGCCCCAGTTGACCTGGCTGCTGTTCCTGAAGATCCTCGACGACTTCGAGTACGCCGCCGAGGATGAGCGGGGCGCCGCCTACGCGCCGATCGTGTCACCGCCCTACCGCTGGCGAGACTGGGCGGCCGTCGAAGACCCGACCCGACAACTGAAGGGCCCGGACCTCATCGGCTTCGTCAACGACAGGCTGATCCCGTACCTGGCCGCCCGTTCCGGCAGCGGCGACCACGACCTCCGGACCATCGTCGGGACGATCTTTCGCGGCACCGACAACCGGATTCGGTCGGGCTTCATTCTGCGCGAAGTGGTCGACCGGCTCAGCACCATCAACTTCAATGCGTCCGAAGACATCCATACGATATCGCTCTTCTACGAGTCGATGCTGAAGGAGATGCGGGACGCCGCCGGCACCTCGGGCGAGTTCTACACGCCGCGCCCGCTCGTCCGGTTCATCGTCGACCGGCTTGACCCGAAGCTTGGCGAGCGGGTGCTCGACCCGGCCTGCGGCACCGGCGGCTTCCTCGTCGAGACGTACGAGCGGCTGAAGCCAAAGGCGCGGAGCCCGGAGCAGCGAGTCCGGCTGCAGCAGTCGCTGATAGGCATCGAGAAGAAGGCGATGCCCTATCTCCTGGCCGTGACGAACATCCTTCTGCATGGCATCGAGCATCCCAACGTCGTCGAGGAGAACGCGCTCGCCGCGAAGCCGCTCGCTGGGATCCAGGAGTCGGAGCGCGTCGACGTCGTCGCCACGAATCCACCCTTCGGCGGCGAAGAGGAGCGGGGCGTCCTCAACAATTTCCCCCAGGGCCTCCGAACGGCCGAGACGGCGATCCTCTTCTTCCAGTACGTCATGGCGATGCTGAAGCGCCCCGGTGGGCGCTGCGGAATCATCCTGCCGAACGGGTTTCTCTTCGGCTCCGGCGTCGCCGTCGAGGTCAAGAAGCGGTTGCTCAGCCGCTTCAATCTGCACACCATCGTCCGCCTGCCGAACGGCGTCTTCGCACCGTACACGGCGATCCCGACGAACGTCCTCTTCTTCGAGGCGTGCGCGCCCGATGCCGAAGAGCCATGCACCCGCGAGGTCTGGTACTACGAGCTGCCGCTGCCGGAGGGGCGCAAGCAGTACACGAAGACGAAGCCGCTGACATTCGAGGACTTCGGGCCGTGCGTCGAGTGGTGGAACAGCCGCGCCGAGCATGAGCACGCCTGGCGGGTGCCGGTCGACCAGATTCTGGCGAACGACTGCAACCTGGACGTGAAGAACCCCCACGTGAAGACGGACGTCGAGCACCGGCCGCCGGAGGAGTTGATCGAGGCCATTGTGCAGAAGGAGCGGCGGATTCTGGAGATACTGGAAGAGATCAAGCTGGCGTTGGGGGGCGTTCGGCATTGAGCGCCTCCTGGCCGCGGGTTCCCTTGGAACGAGCCCTGACGCTTCGGACCGACTTCATCATGGTCGACGATTCGGCGACGTACAAGCGCTGCCGTGTGCAACTGAATGGTCAGGGCGTTGTGCTCCGCGACATCGTGCAGGGAGCAGATATCAACACCAAGTCACAGCAGGTATGTCGAACGGGCGATTTCATTGTTGCCGAGATCGATGCCAAGCTTGGAGGGCTTGGCATCATCCCCGACGATCTTGACGGTGCCATCGTGAGCAGCCACTACTTTCTCTTTGACGTTGACCAGCGGGTTTTGGACCGTCGGTTCCTGAGCTTCTTCATTCGGACACCCCAGCTCATGAGCCAGGTAAGGGCGAAGGGCTCAACGAATTATGCCGCCATTCGGCCGGCCGATATCCTGGCCTACACCATCCCCCTCCCGCCCATCGACGAGCAGCGGCGGATCGTGGCGCGGCTCGAGGAACTGGCGACGAAAGTGGCGGAGATCAGGACACTGCAGCGTGAGATGTCCGCGGATGCACGGGACCTGCTGCTGAGTGTTTATGCGCGAATCGTCGACGGGGCTGAGTGGCTCCCGATGTCGGCCGTTGCACCGCTGGTCCGTCGACCGGTAGAGGTCGAGCCGGACCAGGAGTATTGCGAGGTAGGCATTCGTTCTTTTGGCAAGGGCACGTTTCACAAGCCTCCGGCGACAGGAGCCTCTCTCGGGGCGAAGAGGGTTTTTCGCATCGAAGAGCGTGATTTGCTCTTCAACATCGTGTTCGCCTGGGAAGGGGCCGTTGCGGTCGCAGGCCCAGACGACCACGGTAGGATTGGCTCCCATCGCTTCCTTACTTGCGTCCCGAACCGCGACCTGGGAACGCCAACCTTCCTCAAGTTCCACTTCCTGAGTGATACCGGGTTGGGGCAACTTGGGCAGGCTTCGCCTGGTGGGGCGGGGCGGAATCGAACGCTGGGACTCGATGCGCTCCAGCGTATCGCCGTGCCTATCCCGACATTGGAGAAGCAACTGTGGTTCCAGGGCATTCACCAGCAGGTGGAGGCTGTGAATGGTATTCATGACCCTGCCGCCGCCCGACTCGACGCTGTACTGGCATCCATCCTCGACAGAGCGTTCAAGGGAGAGCTGTAATGCAACTGGCTGTTCCGCTGGCGGCTGAACAGGTAGGTGCTGCCACCGCGTTATGTCGCCGCATGCCACACTGGGAGGATGCCGATCGTGCTCTCACGCTCCTGGGCAGCAGCATCCCTGGGTTCGATTTCCAGGCGACGCTGCTCAAGACCGCCGTCGTGAACCAGTTGCTCAATACCAACGTGTTCGCCGTCGTCCGCATGGCCGAGCACATTGCCAACCTCATGGCCGGAACGAACCAGCGCGACGTATCCGTTGACCTGGTCGAGAAAATCGCGGACCTGCCGGCCACGCCCGGGCAGAAGCGTGGACGAATGTTCATCAGCTTCGCCTCGAAGTTCGCCCATTTCTTCGTCAGCCGTGAGCGATTCCCGATCTACGACTATTACGCGGATGAGACGGTCGGCCACCATCTTGGCCGGCGCCTCCTGGTCGCGAACGCGAGATCTCCCTACCAGGCATTCGTGGCGAATGTCGAGCGCCTGCAGAACCTGGCAGGGCTGTCGTCGACGATGGACGAGCTCGACGCGTATCTCTGGCTGAGTGGGCTCTACCGCCACTGGCTGAGAACTCGATCGAGGCTGTTGAATAGTGAGGCTCGCCGGATCTTCGAGGATTCATCACCTGAGATCGTCGACGAGCTCAAGACGCTTCTCGACTCGAAGCAGTCGCTGCCGGTGGATGTTCACTCATGAGCGAGGAAGCGGCCGCGATCGAGAAGCGGCGCGTCGCCGCGGAGGTGCTGGAGCTGGGCGAGTCGCTCTTTGACGCCATGATCGAGGCAGCCTGCGCACGCCGGCCGGTATCGGGAGGCGCGGCGGCCCCGTATCCGGTCGACGACGTGCGGGCGGCGGCCGGGGAGTTCTTCACGGCGATGCGGGTGTTGCTCGGCCTGGAGCCGGGCGGGAGGCGGTGATGGCGCTGAAGGAGCGCGTCATTGCCGCGGCCGAGGCCGCGCTGGCGAGCGCTCCGGGCGGGCTGACCGTCGAGGCGCTGGCCCGCGCCGTCGGGCCGGCGGTGGGCCAGAATGTGCCGGCCGGGCAGGTTGCCCAGGCGATCCGCACCGTGCCCGAGCGGTTCGTCGAGGGCAACGACGGACGCTGGCGGCTGCGGTCAACAGGCGGCGCTCTGGTCTGGGAGGATGAGGCAGGCGCGGATGCCGCAGAGCCCTCCCTCCAGCCCGCTCCCGCTGCGGGAGAGAGGGAGCGCGGGCGCGCCTCCCATCCAGACCCTCCTGTCGCCGTGGCTGTGGCCGCCGCAGCCCCGACGGCGCTCCGAACGGGCTGTTACGTCGTCTTCGACGTCGAGGCGACCGGTCGGGATGCGGGCTCCCCGGAAACCGAGATCCTTCAGATCGCCGCGCAGCGGTTCGTCGACGGCGTGCCCCAGGTGCTCTGGTCGACCTTCGTTCGGCCGAGCGGGCCGATTCCGCGTGACACAGAGGCGCTGACCCGCATTTCGGCCGCCGACGTCGCCGGCGCGCCCCCGGCGCCCGAGGCGCTGGCGTCTTTCTTCGCGTGCGCCGGCGATCTGCCGTTGATCGCACACAACGGCGCCGAGTACGACGGCCCCCTGATCGTCGCCACCTGCGAGCGGCTCGGCATTCCACTGCCCCCGACCTTTCTCGTGCTCGACACGCTGCCCCTGGCTCGGACGCTCCTGCCGCTGGAGCCCGCCCACCGCCTCGGCAGCCTGGCCGAGCGGTTCGGCTGCGCCCGGCCGGATGCCCATCGGGCCGACGCCGATGTCGAGATGCTGGGGGGCGTCGTCGCCGGCTTGCGGCGGGAGCTGCACGGTGGCCCGACCGGCGGGGCGGTCTACGAGCTCCTCCGTCGCGCCGGGGATCCGTGGGCGGCGATCCTGGCAGGGCCGGACGCGCCGGTCCGAGCAGAGGATGTCGTGGCAAGGTTCGCCGCCAGGCTCACGCCGCTCCTGCCACAGCGGACGCCGGTTCAAGCATCCCCGCCGAGCGTGGCCGGGCCGGCGGCCGTCGCGGTCGAGGACGCGTTTCGGAGGGCGGAGGTATTGGGGCGGACGCGGCGGCCGGCGCAGATCGAGCTGGCACAGCGGAGCGCCAATCGCTTTCGCGACGGGGGCTATGCGGCGATCGAGGCCGGAACGGGCACCGGCAAGAGCCTGGGGTATCTGGTGCCGGCGGCGCTCGCCGCGCAGGGAAGCGGCACGCCGGTTGCCGTGTCGACCTTCACCCGCGTCCTCCAGAGCCAACTGGTCGAGCGGGAGATTCCTTTCGTTCGGGAGCTGGTGCCAGGGCTGACGGCGGCGAAGCTCCAGGGCAGGGCAAACTACCTCTCGGTCTCGCGCCTTGCCGACGAGATAGCCGACGCGCTCGCCGACGACCGCCTGCCGGCGCCGCGGGCCTGGATGCTGGCGACGCTCGTCCGCTTTGCAGAGGTGAGCACGCACGGCAACCTGGAGGACCTGGGCTATACGCCGCGGACGCTCGACGGCTATCTGGCGGCGAACGGCGCGGTCTACCAGACGCTGGACGGCGTTCGGGCGAGCCAGGACGATCAGCCACCGCCGGGCTTGCCGGACTTCTACCGGCGGGCGCGCGAGAATGCAGAACGGGCCGACCTGGTGGTGCTCAACCACGCGCTGCTGCTCCAGAGCTTCCTTCGTGGCGGCGAGGGGGAGCCGTTCATCGGACGGGTGGTCTGCGACGAGGCTCACACGCTCGAAGACGCGGCGACGCTGGTCCTGGAGCAGCGCGTCGAGGAGCGCGTCCTCGGGCGGCTGCTTCGAGCCGTCCACGATCCGGAATCGCGCTCCGGCCTCCTCGTCGACTGCCGCCGCCGGCTCAACTTCCCCGGCGGCGACGCCGAGGTGATGTCGGTTGCCCAGGCGGTCGAACGCTGCCGCGCCGCGCTGGAGAGCCTCTGCGACCGCCTGCGCCGCTACGTCGCCGGCCAGACCGTGGTCTCCCGGTCCGACCTGGAGCGGTACGGCGTGCGCGTGTCGATCGACGCCGGCGCCCTTTCGGCGGCAGGCGGGCCGGCATTGCGGATCGCTGCGGAGACGCTCGGCAATGCCCTGCGGGATCTCACGGGCGCGCTGGACAGTCTGCTCGAAAGAATCACGGCTGCGGCACAGGGAATGCCGGCAGAGGCGGCCGGCGGGCGCGCCCGCCGGCTCGCCCGACTGGCCCGGGGCCTCTTGCGCGACCTGCGTGAGGTGTCCGCGCAATTCGGCTGGTTCTGGTCGTTTCGGGAAGCCGGTCGGTTCGTCCGGATCGTCGAGCTCGGACGGATCGAGCCGGAGCACTCTGCCGTCTCGCGGGACCGGCAAGCGGGAACGGTTGCGAAGCGGCAGGCTCCGATGGCCCCGGTCTCCTTCGGCGGCGTGCCCGTCAACGTTGGCCCGATCCTCTGGGAGCGGTTCTGGTCGCGATTGGACGCGGCCGTCTGCACGTCGGCGACGCTGACGGTGTTCGGCCAGCAGTTCGACTTCTTCCTCAGTCGGGTGGGATTGGAACGCGAGCGGGTCGAAGCGGCCGGTCCGCCCCGGACGCTCGACACGTGCGAGCTGCCGCCGGCTTTCAACTACCACGAACAGGCGCTCTTGATGCTGCCCAACGACCTGCCGGCGCCACGGGATTCGGCCCTGAAGCGCGACTTCCCCGAAGCCGTCGCCGACCTCTTGCGGCGGTTCATTCCGTTCTTCCATGGCAGGGCACTGGCGCTGTTCACGGCGAACGCTCGACGTGATTTCGTCTACGAGCGGCTTGCCGCGCCGATGGCCGACGCCGGGTTTCCGGTGCTCTGCCAGGGCCACGGCAGCCTCCAGCAACTGCTGGACGAGTTCCGCCAGGTCGAGGAGAGCTCGCTGCTCGGCTCGCGCTCCCTCTGGGAGGGCGTCGACGTACCTGGTGCCACGCTGTCGTACGTCTTCCTCGAGAAGCTGCCGTATCCCAGTATCGGCGACCCCGTCGAAGCCGCCCGGATGGGCGCCGTGGAGGACGCCGGCGGCAACCCATTCTGGCAGTACCTCCTTCCCAAGATGGTGACCGTCCTGAAGCAGGGTTTTGGTCGGCTGATCCGGTCGGCGACCGACCGGGGTGCAGGCGTGCTCCTCGACAAGCGCCTGCGGAACGCCCTCTACCGGGCTGAGGTGTTGAGATCCCTCCCCGATCCGACCGTCGGGTACGAATCCGACGCCGACCTGTTCCGCCGGATCGCCGAGTGGATGGGGATCCCCTTTGCCCCGGAGGAGCTGCCCGCGCCCACGGTTTCGGATCTGGCGAGGCTGCTGGCCGAGCAGCAGTTGCCGTCTGCGTTCGTCGCCGAGGCCGACTTCGAGCGGGTTGCGCTGCCTCGGATCCTTGCCGTTCAGGAGGCGATCTGGGGGCAACGGAGCTTCCGGCCGGGCCAGGAGGCGATCATCCGGGACGTTCTCGCCGGAAGAGATGTGTTGACCTTGCTGCCCACCGGGGCGGGAAAAAGCCGGACCTACCAGCTTCCCGCGCTCGTTCGGCCGGGGTTGACGCTGGTCATCTCGCCGCTCATTGCCCTCATCCGGGACCAGGTCGAAAAGCTCCGTGAGGTGCCGGGGCTGGCCTGCGTCGCCGCCCTCATCTCCGGCATGGACGCCGCCAGCCAGGAGGAGGTGCTGCGGGACGCCGCCGCAGGCAGGCTCAAGCTGCTCTACGTCTCCCCGGAGCGGCTGCGGGATCCCCGGTTCCAGGCCTACCTGCCTCAGCTTCCCCTCGTCCAGTTGGTCGTCGACGAGGCGCACTGCATCTCGACCTGGGGACACGATTTCCGGCCCGACTTCCTGGAGATCGCCGACCTGCTGCTCGGCGAAGGCGGCAGACGGACGCTGCCCGTGCATGCGCTGACGGCCACGGCAACGCCGCAGGTTCAGGAGGAGATCACCCGTCGGCTCTCAATGGGGCAGCGCGGACCGGGCCGCGAGCTGGTTGCACGAACGGGCGACTTCGTGCGCGACAATCTGGTGTTTCGCCTCTACCCGGTCAGGAATCGCCAGGATCGCGATACGCTTGCGCTCGGGATCGTCCACCAGCTCGTCCGAAACGAAGCTCGCGGGGGCTCAGGCATCGTGTATGTGGCAACCCGCCGCGACGCCGTGCAGTTCGCCCGGCTCCTGCGGGATCGCAACATCGCCGCCCAGGCGTATCATGGCGGACTGCCCACGCCCGAGCGCCATCAGATCCAGGAGCGGTTCATGCAGGGCGAGCTGGAGGTGGTCGTGGCGACGAACGCGTTCGGTATGGGCGTCGACAAAGCCGAGATTCGGTTTGTCCTCCACTACGATCACCCCGCCAGTCTGGAAGCGTACGCGCAAGAAGCCGGACGGGCCGGGCGGGACGGAGAAGAAGCCTACGCGATCCTGCTGTATTCCCCTCAAACCCAGCGGACGGAGCGATTCCTCGCCAGACAGGGCATCCCGCCGTCCCACGTGGTGCGGCAGTTCCACGATGCGCTGCTCGACGGCCCCAATCTGCCTGGCGCGGCACCGCTGCCGGATGGCTCGACGCTCTGTGAGCTCGCCGATCTGGCGCGAATTGCCGGGGTTCAGGAGACCCTTGCCCGGGTCCTGCTCTACGCCTTCGAGGAGGCTGGTCTCATTCGCCGGGGGGCCGACTGCACGACCCTTGCGACGATCCTTCTGAACCGGCAGCCCGAGGAGATCGTCTCGTCGCTCGCCGATTCGGAGGAACGACGGGTTGCCGGCACGCTCCTGGGTTGGCTGAGAGCGACGGCCGAGCGTCAGGTGACCTATCGGGCCGCGGACGTCCTCGCGGCTACGGGCCTCCACCCTGCGATTGTCGAGCCCTTGCTCATCCAGCTTGGCGGCCGTGATCTTCTGATCTACCGCCCCTTCCAGCGGGGGATCACGGTCATGGTTCAGTCCTCTCTGGACGACGCTCAACGCCTGGAGGCTATCGAACAGCGGTTCGCCGAGCGGTACCGGCGCTTCGAGGAGCGGCTGGGGGTGATGCTGGAGTACGTCCAACTGCGCCCGGCCGCAGGACGTTGCCGGAGCGCCTTCCTGGTGAACTACCTCACAGGACGGACCGATACGCCGCCCTGTGGCAAGTGCGATCTGTGCAGTCCAACCGACGAAGAGCTGCCCTGGGACCCCGGCGTTCGCCTCTACGGCGAACCCCTGAGCGTCGACCCGGCACTGGCCATTCTCGGCGCCGTCCGGGACCACGACGGCTGGTTCGGTCGCTGGACGATTGAGAAGATGCTGCTTGGCGTGCCACAGACGACGTCCAGCGGAGGGGTGCGGTTGCTCAGCAAGACCGCGAGGGTGTCTGATCACTTCGGAGAGCTCGCCGGAACCGGTGCAGGCAGCGACCGGATGCGGCGCAGCCTCGACGCCCTCATCGAGGGTGGCTATCTCAAGCTTGTCGACCGCTTCGACCCGCGACAGAGGCAGGCGTACAAGGCCGTCGCGATGACCCAGAAGGGGCGTGACGCCCTGGCCGGTGGAGTCCCGCTTCCGGAGTGCTCTGACGTCGAGGTGGTGGGATGACCGGGGACGCAGGGAGAGCACCTGACCGACCTGCCGCGTCGGCACGGCGTCCCTCAGAGCGGTCCCGTCTGTTGGATGCGGCCGTGGAGCGGATGCGGCAGTCCCACCGAACGTTCACCGAGCGTGAGGCGCTCTCCGCACTCTGGGAAGCCGGCTACGAGGTGTCGGCACGAGAAGATCCTCGTTTCGTCGTCGCGCGGAAGGCGGATGCACGGCATGCTCCGCAGTGGCGCCTGGACACCCAGACGCTGGCGAACGATCGCCTCTTCGAGCGACTGAGCCTGGGTGTCTGGGACGGCCGCAATCTGGACGCGGAGCTGGAGCGACTCGACGCCGAGAACGGGCAATCCCATGTGTTCTGCCCGGTCGACGATCGTTTCACGACCTCGCCGGATGGGTCGTGGCAGCTCGCCGCGCCCGAGATCCGCATCGTCCTTCCCGGCGCGATTCACCGTGCGCTCGACTCACTCGCGCCACTCTTACTGGACAAATGGCATGCTGCCGGCGATGAGCCATGGACCGCCGGCCAGATTGCGCAGGCTCTCGGAGAGCTTGGCTGGGGCCAGGCGAGCGAGCGCGGTGCCTGGCAATTCGTTCGCACCTGGCTCCAGGATGTTGTGGAGGTGCGGCGGGTCGGGCAGGACTACTGGATGCCGGCGCGAGGGATACCGAGCTGCCCTGCCGCGCGAACCCTTCGCATCCGGCCGGTCCTGACCCAGGATGGAGACGAGGGTCCGGCAGCTCCCGACGTCGAGACACGCATGGACGCCACTCCGGCAAAGACGCCGATTGTCGGCCCGGAGGACGATGTCCTTGCGGGAATATCGGTCGAGCGTGTGCTCCCCGAGCAAGCCACCTGGACGATGCCCCTTCGGACGACTCACGTGGTCAACGGCTTCCTGCCCGTTCCGGCAGCCGCACGGGGCGTCTATCCGGCGAAGACGCCCGGGGAGGGAGACCAGACTGTCCTACGAGGAATCTGGTTTGAGACCGGCGATCGGTTCTGGCTCTGGCTCGACCGGGCGGTCCATCGCCTCTACGGTCCACAGCTTGCCGACTTCCTCGCCTGGTGCGAGACGGCTACCCGTCTCCAGACCCAGTGGATGCCTGGCATCCTCACGTTCCGCGTTGTCGGTCACGATGCCGCCGTCCAACACGAGGAGACTCGATTGGTCGACGTCGAGGAGCTGGCGAAGCTCCGCGGGGGCCTTGGGGAGAGCTATCGCCAGTCAATCCAGACCATCCTGGAAGGGACGCCGGAGGGCCTGCCCTTTGCGGAGCTGGTTCGCGCCGTCCGGACTCGCCAGATGCACGAAGTTCACCGTGGCACCATTCGCGCGCTGCTCCACACCGGAGGGTTCATCCAACGGAACGGCCAGTGGTTGCCAACCCCCGATAGCCACATGGGCGCCCGGCGACTCCGCAGATCACTGCTGCAGTCGGCCATGTCCCCTGAACAGTCCCAGCAGATCACGCAGACGGCCACGCCGGAGGAGCGGCTGCGCCGCGTCGCCCGCGTGATCCGCGATCAGCTGTCGAAACTCATGGCCCTCGTGTCCGACATACCTTCGCGGTGACGTACAACGTAACCGCTCCATCCTCGACGTCTTCGGCGGTTCGTGCCGCTAGACCAGTGAGCAAGCACATTGAGCCGGGGATGAGGCCAAGAGACGTGACCTGGCTTGACCTCCGGTTCCGGCCCCTGGCCCCCGGCCCCTGACCCCCGCTCTAGGCGCTCTCCCTACGGCGCCGGCGGTGCGACGCTGGTGTGGGCGTTGAGCCGACCGTAGGCCCAGAGCGTGCCGGTGCCGGCGATGGGATCGGTTGTGGCCACGAGATGGTCACGGATGCAGATGTTGCGAGCCGATGCGGTGCTGCAAATGCCGGTTGACCAGATGAGGCCGGCGACGCCCGCGACGTGCGGCGCCGCCGTCGACGTTCCCGAGGCGGCCCTGTAGCCCGACGGCGCCGAGAGCGTGCCGGAGACCGGCACGGTGCTCGTAACATTCACCCCCGGCGCGGCGAGGTCGACCCAGGCGCCGAAGCTCGAGAAGCTCGCCCTCGCGTCGTTGTGGTCCGTCGCGGCGACGGCGATGACGTTCTTGTAGGCGGCGGGGTAGAACGGCGAGATCGAGTTGCTGTTGCCGGCGGCGGCCACCAGCACAACGCCCTTGCTCCAGGCGTAGTTCACGGCAGAGTAGACGGTGCTGGAGCTGAACATCCCGCCGAAGCTCATACTGGCGACCTTCGCCTTGTTGTCCGCGGCCCACCGGATGCCTTTGGCAATCGCGGAGTAGGATCCGGTCCCGGTGTCGCCGAGCACCTTGACGTTGTACAGGACACAGCCCGGGCAGGTGCCGGCGACGCCGATCCCGTTGTTGGTCAGCGCCGCGGCGATGCCGGCGACGTGGGTCCCGTGGCCGTACAGATCGTTCGTCGTCGGGCTCGTCGTGAAGTTCACCGCCAGGGCGACTTTGCCGGCCAGGTCTTCGTGCCCCTGGGCGATGCCCGTGTCGAGGATGGCAATGGCGACGGTGTCGCCACCCAGCGTCACGTCCCAGGCCCTGAAGGCATCGATGTCCGCCCCGGGCGTTCCACCGGTCTGGCCGGTGTTGTTGTACGGCCACTGCTGCCCCACCAGTGGATCATTCGGCGCGTCGATCGCCTCATAGTAGCCGTTCAGCTCGGCGAACTCGACCTCGGGGTGGCGCAGGTAAGCGGCGACGCGGCTCGCCTCCTGGCCCCGGCGGACGCCCACCACCTGCACGCCGATGTCGGGGATGACCTCTTTCACCTGGCCGCCGTTCTGTCGGTGGACGTCGGCCATCGTCTGGGCCGATGTGCCCGGCTGGAACTTGACGAGGATCTCGCCGGCGACGAAAGCCGCCACAGGTTTGGCGCTTGCCATCCGTCCGACGGCTATCGTCGGGATGAGCGCGAGCGACAGGAGCAGCGCGATCAAGGCCAACCGTCTGCGTGGCCTGCCATTCATCCGTTCCCTCCTTGCGAGACGGAAACGCGTTCAAGCAGTATGAGGTTTGGCTGATCGCGCCAGCGCAAGGAGTATGCCGGGGACGAGGTTTCTGGTTTCTGGTTGGGGTTGCGCCGATGCCCTCGAACCAGAAACCCCAAACCCGCCCCGCGCTATGTCACCCAGACGCCGGCAAAGAAGTACAGGGTGAGGATGCCGAGCAGGCCACATGAGGTGAAGAGCACGAGGTCGTGGACGATCCGGTAGCGGCCGAGCAGACCGAGCACCATGAAGGCCGGGAAGGCCGCCATCAGGTAGCGGGCCCAGGATGCCGTGGGCAGCCCCCTGGCCGGATCGAGCGTTGTGGTCGTGACGAGGATGAGCACTGGCACGGCGTAGAGCCAGTAGAGCGGCGGCAGCAGGCGGATCGCCAGAATCGCGAGCGCGCTGAGGATCAGCAGCGCAAAGATGTCGACGATGGCGATGGCGGCGATGTACCGGCTCGGCGGCAGGCTGAGCAGATCCCAGGCGATGCCCAGGCTGTTCCAGGTCCAGGTGAATGTACGGTCCCACGCCCGGTTGTCCACGAAGGCGAGGAGCGAACCGCTGATCGTCGCGGTGTAGAGCGCGAACAGCGCGGTCGCACCGGGGACGACCCCGAGCACGGCGATGGAGGGCCGCCAGCCGCGCTGGCGAACGAGCTCGTAGGCCAGCGGCAGCACGACGAGGACGCCGGCCAGTCGGGTGAGGGCGGCGCCGGCGCCGAGCGCGAGGGCGACGGGCCAGTTTCGGCGGACGCGGGCGTAGTAGATCGAGGCGACGACGAGCGCGAACGAGAGCGACTCGGTGTAGAGCGACGACAGGACAAAGGCCACAGGAAAGACGGCGGCGTAGGCGATGGTTCGGCCGGCGGCGGCGGTGCCCAGCTCGGCGCGTGTCAGCCGGTAGAGGTAGTACAGGTAGGCGTAGAACGCCAGGTTGGCGACCAGGAAGAGGCCCCAGCGGGCGTCGAAGAATCCGACGATCCGGCCGAGCAGTGGAAAGAGGGGAAAGAAGACGACGTTGCTCTGGACGGCTGCCCCTTTCCAGACGTAGCCGCTCGTCGCGATGTCGAGGTACCAGCCCCCATCCCAGGCCGCCAGCGCCTGGAGTAGCGAGGCCGGCTTCTTGTCGGTGGGCAGCAGGCCGACCATCGCCGTGCCAAGCAGGACGATGAGCAGGCGGGAGCCCAGGAAGGCGGCCAGCGCGGCGACGACGGCATCAGGGGCGGCGATGGTCCGCCCGAAGATGCGCGCCTCGACGCGGAACTCCTCGTCGATGGGGCCGGCCACCGCGGGCCGCGGGCGCGGCTTTGCCGTTCCGGCGGCAATCGGTTCACGGGGCGGCGGCGGCGAGGATCGGACCTCGGCGATCGGGCGACGATGCTTCGGCATGGCGGGGGACACCTCCTGGAGGGGACTTGTACCACGTCGAAGCCGGCGTCGCAAGGCGCGGCGAGGGGGGTGGGCGTCAGGGTTTTGCGTGGACGGCCGCCGGT
>JACQGW010000156.1 GCA_016199325.1 Chloroflexota bacterium | reverse complement strand
TTGTCATGCTGAGCCGCAGCGAAGCATCTCCTGGCCGGCCACGAGGAGACCCTTCGCTGCGGCTCAGGGTGACAGGATCCGTTTTCTGCAATCCGGCGTACACTACCGCGCGGCCCAGGTCGTTGCGCCGACTGGTCCCCTCTGCTATACTGCCGCGCCGCGAGGTGCCTGGTGACGTCCGCGGTCCTGCTCATCCTCCGCTCGCTGTCGCTGCTGGTCACGGTGTTTGCGGTGGCCGGCGTCTTCTTTGTGCCCAACCCGCTCGTCGCCGCGCCGATGCCGCCGCCGGCCGGCGTCCGCTCGCTGCCCCACACCGACGTCAATCCCCTGGCGGCCAACGTCTTCCTCGATCGGGAGGTCGAGCCCTGGAAGAAACAGGAAACCCTCCGACTCGTCAAGGAGGCCGGAATCGGCTGGATCAAGCAGATGTTCCGCTGGGAGGAGATCGAGCCGGCCCGGGGCATCTACTGGAGCGATCGCTCGCGGACGAGCACCTGGGAGAAGTACGACGAGATCGTCCGGATGGCGCGGTCGCTGGACCTCGACATCATCGCCCGGCTGGACCGGCCGCCGGCCTGGGCGCGCGGTGGCCCGACGAAGGCCAATGGCCCGCCGGTACGGTTCGAGGACTTCGGCGAGTTCGTGTTTCAGGTCGTCAGGCGCTACCGCGGGCAGGTCCGGTACTATCAGATCTGGAACGAGCCGAACCTGACCGGCGAGTGGAACGGCGGCGCCGTCGACCCGGCCGCCTACGCCCGCCTGCTCACGATCGCCTACCGGCGGGCGAAGGAGGCCGACCCCACCGCGGTCGTGCTCTCGGCGCCGCTCGCCCAGACGCTCGAAACCGGCCCGCTGAACGTCAACGAGGTCGACTTCCTCCGAAAGATGTACGCGGCCGGCGTCCGCGGCTCGTTCGACGTGCTGGGCGCCAACGCCTACGGCTTCGATCGCCCACCCGACGACCCTCCCGATCCGGCGATTCTCAATTTCCAGCGGGTGACGATGCTCCGTAAGCTCATGGTCGAGCAGGCCGACGGCGACAAGCCGATCTGGCTGAACGAGGTCGGCTGGAACGCGCCGCCGCCCGACTTCCCATCGCAACGACTGATCTGGCGGCGCGTCTCTGAGGAGCAGCAGGCCGAGTACACCGCCCGCGGCATCGAGCTCGCCCGGAGCTGGCCCTGGGCCGGCGTCGTCGGCATCTGGTATTTCCGGCAGGTCGGCGACATTCCCACGACGGATGCCGCCTACTATTTCCGCATGGTGGACGTCGAGTTCACGCCCCGGCCGGTCTACGCCGCCGTCCGCGCCCTGGCCGATCGGCACCGGGTCGCCGCCCCGGGGCGCTTCGAGGAGACGAATCCGGCGCTCCTGGCGGCCGGGTCCTGGCGGCGGGTCGCCGACGAGCGGGCGAGCGGCGGCACCTGGCTCCAGGCCGGCGGGCCGGCCGACGAGATCCGGATCACTTTCGAGGGGTCGGCGCTCGCCCTGGAAATGCCGGCACCACCCCGCTCGGGTGTGCTGAGCGTCGGCGTCGACGGCGCGGCGCCGCGCCGTGTCCCGGTGTCGGGCGAGGCCGGCCGCCGGCTGGAGGTGTGGGTTGCCGGCGATCTGACGGTCGGGCGGCATACCGCCGTCATTCGGGCGCTGGACCCCGCCGTAGCCGGCGCCCAGCTCCTCGTCGACGGCTTTGTCGTCCGCGCCGACGCGCCGTCGTACCGGCGCTTCTACGTCGCCATCGCGCTCGCCGCGGCCGGCGCTCTCGGCCTGGCCGCCACGCTGCTCGCCCGGCCGCGCGCCACATGAGCCGCTTCGCCGCCGACGCGGCCACCCTGAGCGCGGCCGTGCTCCTCTTCCTGCTGCTGGCGACGTACCAGATCGACCTTCCCGGCCTGTACTACGACGAGGCGCTCGACGCCGTCCCTGCCATGCAGATCGCCCAGCGCGTCCCGACCGAGCTGCACCGCGATGCCGGCGTCACCGTCGGCCGCTACACCTATCCGCTGATGGTCATGGACTACGTTGGGCCGGTAAACACCTATCTGCTGGTGCCGGTGTTCCGGCTGTTCGGCGCCGGCGTGCTCCAGATCCGCTTGCCGATGATCGCCCTGGCGGCGACCGGCCTCATCCTCTCCTACGTGCTCGTGCGCCGACTGTTCGACCGGTGGACGGCGGCGGCGGCGGCGCTCCTGCTCGCCGCCAGCCCGTCGTTCATCTTCTTCAGCCGCCAGGGTATCCACGTCACGTCGGTCATGCTCCCCCTGCTGGCCGGCGCCCTCCTCGCCCTTGACGACTGGCGCCGCAGCGGCCGGCACGCCACGCTGTTGCTCGGAGCCTTTCTCCTCGGCGTCGGCCTGGCGGCCAAGCTGCTCTTCCTGTGGTTCGTCATCGCGGGGTTTCTCGTTTCTGGTTTCTGGTTTCTGGTTCGCAACCCCAACCAGAAACCAGAAACCAGAAACCAGAAACTCCGCCCGTTCCGGGACCTCGCCCCGGTCGCGCTCGCGTTCGTGGCTGGCGCGTCGCCCCTGGTGGTGTTCAATCTGATGACCGGCGGGACGGTCGACGTCCTCGGCCGGAACCTGGCGACGACGGGATCGGGCGTCGACAATGCGGCCCTGCTGGCGAATCTGCTCACCCGGTTCGACAACCTGCGCGCCCTGCTGGTCGGCGACCATTTCTGGTACTTCGGCGATTTTCCCGGCAACTCGCTCGCGTTCTCCGTTTTCCTGAGCGGAGGACTCCTTGGCCTTCTTGCGGCCGCCTCGCCTGTCCCGCCGGCCGCCTCGTCTGTGATGCTGAACCGCAGCGAAGCATCTCCTCGACCTGAACGGGAGGCACCGGGGAGATGCTTCGCTGCGGCTCAGCATGACAATGCGCCCGGTCGTGCAGGCGCTCCGGCTGTCCTGCCGGGCTCTCCGTCTGCCTCGCCGGACGCCTCGGCTGTCCCGTCAGACGTCCTGTCTACCATGCCGTGCGCCTCGTCTCCTGCGCGGGGCTCCGCGTCCGCTGCGCGAGGCTCCCCGTCTTTCATGCTGAGCCGCAGCGAAGCATCACCCCGGACTGAACCGGAGGCGCCGGGGAGTTGATTCGCTGCGGCTCAGCATGACAATGCAGGGAGCTCGCCCAGCAC
>JACQGW010000168.1 GCA_016199325.1 Chloroflexota bacterium | reverse complement strand
TTGCCTTGTCTCACCCCCGGGGGTTGGTCTTGCCCCCCTCAACCGCTGCGCAAGCCCTGAAGCGTCCGAGCGGGGAAAGATTTCCTATTGACCCACCGTGGCTGCCGGCCGATACTCGCGGGCGAACAAACCGGGGAGGAAGCCGCCATGTTCCGCCGCCTCGTCATGGCGCCAATTGCTCTTGCGCTGGTCTTCGCCCTGCTGCCGGCGACCGCTCGGAGCCAGACACCGGCAACCGAGGTGATCACCGACCAGTTCATCGTCGTGCTCCTGCCCGGGGCCAGCGCCCGGACCGAGGCGCAGGCGGCGGAGGCCGCCCACGGCGTCCAGGTGCGCCACGTCTACGAGCACGCGCTGGCGGGCTTCGCGTTCAAAGGGCCGGAGCAGGCCGCCCGGGCACTGGCGAGCAACCCGAGGGTGCGGTTCGTCGGCCAGGACCGAGCGGTCCAGCACGCCGACCAGCCGCTGCCGACGGGCGTCGACCGCATCGACGCCGACACGAACACGACGGCACGGATTGACGGCGTCGATCAGCGGGTTGACGTGAACGTGGCCATCGTCGACACCGGCGTCGAGGCCGGCCACCCGGACCTCAACGTCGCCGGCGGCGTGGACTGCACCGGGCTGGGCTGGTCCAACGATGGGCACGGCCACGGCACCCACGTCGCCGGCACCGTCGGCGCGCTGGACAACGGCTTCGGCGTCGTCGGCGTGGCGCCGGGGGTACGGCTGTGGGCCGTTCGGGTGCTGGACGACGGCGGGCGGGGGAGCTGGTCCAACATCATCTGCGGCGTCGACTGGGTGACGGGCACCCGGACCGACGGCGACCCGAGCAACGACATCGCCGTGGCGAACCTGAGCCTGGGCGGCAATGGCTCGGACGACGGCAAGTGCGGCACCGGCAATGACGATGCGCTGCACCGGGCCATCTGCGGATCGGTCGCCCGAGGGGTGGTCTACGTGGTGGCGGCCGGCAACTCGAACAAGGACGCGGCGGCGTACGTCCCGGCCGCTTACGACGAGGTGCTGACCGTCTCCGCCATCGCCGATTCGGACGGCCGGCCCGGCGGCCTTGGCCCCGCCCTCTTCCACGGCGCCGACGACACGCTCGCGAAGTTCTCGAACTACGGCCGGGACGTCGACATCGCGGCGCCGGGGGTGGAGATCCTCTCGACCTACAAGGGCGGCGGCTACGCCAGGATGAGCGGCACCAGCATGGCCTCGCCCCACGTGGCGGGGGTCGCCGCGCTCTACATCGCCGATCACGGCCGCGCCGAGGATGCGGCCGGCGTTGCGACCATCCGCCAGCACGTCGTCGACCCGGCCAGGGGGTACAGCGTCGCCCAGCGCGATCCGAAGGGCTTCACGCGTGACAAGGACGGCTACGCCGAGCCGCTGGCGTACGTCGGCCCCAGGTATCCCCACGACGTGGCCGTTACGGCCGTCACGGCGCCCACCTGGCTGCTGCTCGGGACGTCGACGTCGGTCACGGTGCGGGTGAGCAATCAGGGGACGTCGGCCGAGAGCTTCGCCGTCACCCTGGAGGATGCGACGGCCGGCGTGGCCCTCGGCTCTCAGAGCGTGACCCTGGCGGCCGGCGCCAGCGCCAGCCTGTCGTTCACCTGGGCCACCTCCGGCGCCACCGCCACGGGCGATCACGTGCTGAGGGCGACGGCGGCCCCGGTGGCCGGTGAGACGAGCCTCGCCGACAACAACAGGAGCGCGACCATCACGGTCAAGACGGCACACCACGACGTGGCGGTGACTGGCATCACGCCGCCGGCCGCGGTCGTCCAGGGCAACAGCGCCGCCGTCGCGGTCACGGCCGCCAACGACGGCACCTACCCCGAGGCGTTCGCCGTCACCCTGCGGGATGCGACCGATGGAGTGGTGATTGGCTCCCAATCCGTCAGTCTGCCAGCGGGAGGTGCGACCACGCTCAGCTTCACCTGGGCGACCTCCGGCAGCACGACGCTGGGCACGCATACGCTGACGGCAACCGCTTCGCCGGTGAGCGACGAGGCCGACGTCGCCGATAACAGCCGGAGCGCCGCCGTCACGGTCAAGGGCACGATGCATGTGGCCGACCTGGACGCGGCCAGCGCCAAGGCACCCAAAGGGGCCTGGCAGGAGGCGGTGACCATCGCCGTCCACGACATGGCTCATCGCCCGCTGGAGGGTGCAGTCGTGGCCGGGACCTTCTACCACGATGGCTCGTCCCGATCGGTCGCCTGCACGACCGGGGCGACCGGCAGTTGCACCGTCAATTCGGGGACGCTCACCTCGCCGACGCCCAAGGGAAGCTTCGTCGTGACCAACGTGGCTCACCCGAACTGGGGCTACGCGCCGCCGGCGAACCACGATCCCGACGGCGATAGCGACGGGACGACGATCGTCTTCTCGAAGTAGTGGTCTGCCACGTTGATTCTGATGGACGCGGCCTGCCGATCTCATGCGTCATACGTCATGCGTCATTACGTCACCTTTCGACAGGCGCTACCCATCAAAAC